>JAFEGX010000128.1 GCA_018239675.1 Verrucomicrobiota bacterium | reverse complement strand
GAACGTTCAAAATTTATCGCAAAAGGTGCGCAGTCGTTTCGGGTCCAGATGGTCAGAACGATGGGAGTACTTTAAACCATTATAGAATAATGCTTTAAGACGATAGAATCGACGATGTCTTGGAACGCGAAAACCGAATTCTCCTTCCTGAAGTCCAGCTCCAGCCCTGCCCGATTGAATGGATTTCTCCCAAGTTCGTTGTCTGCGTTGCTCAACCCCAAATGCCTTCAAAGGCAATTAGCCTTGGGTCCTGTGCGTAGGCTGTAGCGTCACCGTCGCCCCAAACCCAACTGGGCTGGCTCGCCGAGTCGAAGCCGCCCGAGGGCCGCCACGTCCGCTTCCGCCTGCAGTACGCGGGCTGCGCCGTGGCAGTCCATCGTCCAACGTCACGGCGGCGAAGACTGGTGCCCGGAGTGGGGGTCGAACCCACATGCCTTTAGGGGGCGACGGATTTTGAGTCCGTTGCGTCTGCCAATTCCGCCATCCGGGCTTTGCGTGGAGGTGCAAGCTACGTCGGCGGCGCGGAGTGTAAACTGCTTTTTGGCTCGGTCTTGGGCGCCGGGTTCTGGGTGGATGGCGGAAAGTCCGTCCCGGCCTGTCAGTAGGGGATTGATGGCGATCCTCGGGCATACCACGGGGAGTGATGCGGCGTCCGTCTCGACGGAGGAGCGCGTGGCGTTCGACGAGGCGGGCTACCTCTGCGCGAATCCCGACGTCGCGGCCGCGGTGGCTGACGGCCGGTTTCGCGACGGGTTTCACCATTTCTGCGCCTACGGACGCAGCGAGCTGCGCTCGTGCCGCGGAGTCGCCCTCTCGCCGCGGCAGGCGCGAATCTTTGCCGGCCTGCGCCGCGACGGCCTCGGGCTGGAGATCGGACCGAGCTACAATCCCGTCGCGCCCAAGGCCCGCGGGTTTCGGGTTCACGTGCTTGATCACCTGCCGACCGAGGCGCTGCGCCGAAAATACGCCCACCACCAGCGCTTCGGTGTCGATCCCGGCCGCATCGAGGAAGTCGACTTCGTGTGGTCCGGGCAGCCCTTCGCCGAACTCACGGGTCGGCGCGCCGGCTACGATTGGATCATCGCGAGCCACGTGCTCGAGCATGTGCCCGATCCCGTGCGCTTCCTGCAGGAATGCGCCTCGGTGCTGAAGCCCGACGGGCGCATCGCGCTGGTGCTGCCGGACACCCGCGGCTGCTTCGACCATTTTGGCGAACTCACGCGGACGGGCGAGATCCTCGATGCGTTTGCCGAGCGGCGCACGCGGCCGACGCCGGGCCAGGTCTTCAATTATGCCGCGGACTCGGTCACGAAGGGCGGACGGATTGCGTGGCCACCAGGTCAGCCCGGGCCCTACTTGCTGGTCTGCAGTCTGGAGGCGGCGGTGGCCCAGTGGCGCCGGTCAGCCACGACCTCCGACTACCACGACGTGCACTGCTGGCGATTCACGCCCGAGAGCTTCCACCTCATCCTCGCGGACCTGGCGGCGCTCGGCCTGGTGACGCTCGGTCCGGTGCAGCATTGTCCAACCGACGGGACCGAGTTCCAGGTGACGCTTGCACCGGGACGACCGGCTGCCGTGTCCGCGCGGCTCGAACTGCTCCAGCGAATCAGGACTGAGTTCCGCCCGACCGCTGCGTGAAGACGGTCAGCCGGCGCGGTTCCGGCACCTGAGCCGGTGCAGGACGGACGGGAGTCCGAGCAGAAGCAGGGCGAGCGGCGCCGGCTCGGGGACCGCCGTCGGCAGGCCCGACACGCCGAGCAGGAGCGTCATGTAGCCGTTGGAGTTCAGCGTGATCGAGGTCAGCGATTGGGACGAGAGGGTGGGGCCCAGGATCAGGCTCACCTCGACTAGGTTGTAGGTGTTGAAGGCGCCATTGCTCGAATTGCCGGTTCCGCCCGCGCCCACGTTCACCACCTGGAAGACGGTCTGCTCGAAGAAATTCGTGAACGAGCTGCCGTTGACCGCCGCGCTCTGGTTCTGAACGCCGCCGCCGTTGAAATCGGGCAGGTTCACGTTGCTGAACGTCTCGGTCGAGCTGTCTGCCCCGGTCAGGGTGAGGTTTACCGAGGTCCCGTTGTAGGCCGCCATCAAGAGGTGCACGGAGGTGAGCCCCTGCCCGATTGGGACGACCAACGACTGGCCCGTGTTGACCTCGGCAAAGTCGCGGCCGCTGCTGTCGGACGCGATAAGAAAGGTCACGCCGTTAGTCGCATAGTTGGATCCAGGCACCGCATTGGCCGTGGCGTAGATCGTCGGGTCGAACAGGAACGTGGCGTTCGGGGTGCCGATGCCGGAGCCGGGCACCCCTACGCCCGAGGCGGGATACTCCTGGTTCAGATTCGTGTAGATGTTGTTCGTCTTCGACCACGTGGTGAAGAAGACCACCTGGGCGCGCGCCGCTCCTGCCCATGCCAGCGCGACGAGAACCCCGAGGGCCATCCGCCGCGCGGGCAAGCGGAAGAAGGCGGGCAGCGGCAGGTTCATGACGGTGCAGGGGCGAGACGGAAGAGTTGCCTCCACACCAATCGGCGACGGACGCAGGGCAACGCCACGTCGCAGGAGGTGGCGGGAAGTAGCTGCCATTATGCCAAGAATTGCCCAGCCCAAACTCGCTTACATTCCGGAACCGCCAACCCGGGCTAGCGCGCCGCCGGCATCGCTGGTGTGCAACGCTTCGCGACGGCGGCCCCGACCGGCGCTCAGCGCAGCTCGGGCGGGTCGAACACGAATCCGTGGAAGAACGACCGGTGCTCGCGCGGCAGGCGTTCGTTGTAGAAAGTCTTGCTGTAGTTCCAGTGGGCGTACGAGGCCAGCATCCAGGGATGCTCGTAGGCGTAGTAGAGCATCGTGCGGCCCGGCGCTCCCTCCGCGTACGGCGCCGCGGTGTGCCAGATCGCGTTGTGGAAGAGAATCGCCGTGCCGGCCGGGGCGCAGACCTGCACCGCGCCCGGGAAGAAATCGCGCCGGTTCGCCTGCTCCGGCGCGAGCTCGGCGCGCGAGAGGTGGCTGCCGGGCACTACCGTCAAGTTGCCGCGCCACGGCTGGGTCATGTCGCTGAGGTAATAGCCGACCTTGAGCTGGAGCAGGGGAATCTCGTGCCCGAGCTGGCGGTAGCCGTTGTCGGCGCCGTCGCGGTGCCAGCCGCCGAAGCGGTTCCGGAAGTCGCGCGCGTCCTCGACGATCGCGTCCGACGCATGGTAGTGCGGCGCGGGATTGAGGAGCGCGTGCACATACGGCTGCAGCGCGGGCCAAAGCATGAGCTCGAGGAACGCCGGGTCGTCCTCAAGCAGGTTGAGGATCCGCGTGCTCCGCTCGCCCTGGATCTGGGTGAGGTCATGGCTGTTGCGTGGCGGCCACTGCCACTTCCAGCCGGCTGGCACGCCCTGGCGGCGGCGCGCCACCGCCGGCGTGAGCGCGACCTGCAGGCGCGCGACGTGCGCGGGCGTGAGGAAATTCTCGAGCACCAGGTAACCCTGGGTCTCGAAATAAAAACGTTCGGCCGCGGTGGGTGCGGCCGGGACGGGGGACGACGGGGTCGACATCGGCGGAGGGGTGAAGGTGGGGTAGTGGCATTCACCCGCGGCACAATCCAATTCCATCCGGCGCGGGCGCCGGATGGGTCGAAGGTTTCAGGTCGAAGGTCGAACGTCAGCTGGCCGCGGCGAAGCCGCGCACGACACCTGCGACTTGGAACCTGTGACTTGCGACCTGGCCTGCCAGAACCTGTGAACTTCGACTTCGGGCGCGGGTGCCCGATCGCCCTAGTATCTCCCGCATTCCTCGACCCACTCGGCGACGCGACGCAGGCGGTGCTCCAGGCCGTCGGGCGGGACCTGGTCGGCCACGCCGAGGATGTAGCGCGGTTCGGTGCGCATGACGGCCAGCGTCGCGCGCACGTGGCGCTCGAACTCCGCCTCGCTCACGGACGGCGCGAAGTACGCACCGGGTATCCCGCCCCAGAACCGGGTCGGAGTCGGCCCGCAGAACGCCTTCCATTCCTCGACCGCAAGATCGCCGACCGGCGACGGCGTGAGGCTCTCGATGAAGTCGTAGCCGACGGTGCACTCCTGCCGCAGCAGGCCGCGCAGCGTGCCGTCGAGATGCATGCACGAGAACTTGCCCGCGGCGCGAATTCGCGCGGTCCATTTCTGCTGGTAGCCGCGCATGAACCGCTCGAACAGCGCCGGGCCGACGCTCTCGGACGAGAGGTTCTCCGGGATCATCAGCAGCTCCGCGGGGCCCGCCACCGCCAGGGCCGCCGCGGCGTCGTGCGACTGCTCGACGACCGCCAGCGTTTCCGCGAACAGCGCCGGGGCGTCGTCGAGCATGTCGACCGTTGCGATGATGCCCGCGTCGAGAGCCACCAGCTGCATGAACGGGCTCTTCGGAAGGTAGGCGAGGTGAAGGCCGCCCTCGCCGATCTGGGGTCCCCGCTCGAGGCCGAAGGCGTAGTCGGCGACGTAGCGGGTGTGCGCGTGCAGGTACTGGTAGGCTGGCAGGTCCGCGGCGCTCTTGAGGAAATGCTCGACCGGTCCCTCGGTGAACGACTCCGGCAGCCAGCGCCAGCTCTCCTGGAGCGTGCCCTTTGGCGTGATGAACTGGCGGACGCGGTCGTGACCTTCGCGCCACTCCCGGGTGTCGCAGCCCTCGACGACGGCCTGGAAGGGGAAGTAACCCTGCAGGTAGAAACCGAGGTTCAGCTCGCGGTGCCAGTCGAGGTACGCGGCGCTCTGCTTGAAGCCCTCCGGGCGCTGGCCGCGCCCGATCTGCGCGGTGGCGAGGTAGTCGAGGTCGCCGAACCACGGGACGCAATCGGGCCGCTGGCCGCGCAGCACGGCGAGGGCACGGGCACGGGGTGACTGGGGCATGGAGACCGGGTAACGGGTGTCACCGTGGCTGCAACCTTCGCCTTCCGGCCCCGCGCGTTTGAAGCGCCCCTGCATCCGGCTGTTAGGCCCGTTGCTGTGACCGCCTTCCCGATTGGTTAACCGCCAAGACCGCTATGATCGCGAAGATGGATATTGAACAGCTGGGAAAGCAGGTGGTGGACGCGGCGATGCTGGTACACCGTGAACTTGGGCCGGGCTTGCTTGAATCCTCCTATGAGCAATGCCTCGCCTTTGAGCTTGGCCGTTGTGGCATCGCGGTGGAGCGCCAGAAGGCCCTGCCTTTGGTCTATCAGGGCATGAAAATCGACGGAGGCTATCGCGTAGACCTGCTCGTCGCCGAGCGGGTCATTATCGAGCTCAAGGCGGTCGAGCGGATTGAGCCGATCCACCGCGCCCAAGTCTTGGCCTATCTCCGGTTGTCGAAGCTCCAGCTCGCGTATCTGGTGAATTTCAATGTGCGCTTGCTCAGCGAAGGGCTGCACCGTGTTGTATTGGGCCTGCCTGAGCCTGCTTGGCGGTCTCGGCGGCCTTAGCGGTGAAAAACAAACTGGAGCAAGCCCGGAAGCTGTTGTGCGCGCTGCAGGCGGAGCTGCGGGACACGCTCATTGCGGCGCGGGCGCGGCGCGCGCACACCTTCGCGCGGGTTGCGGGCGTGACCGCGGCCGACACGATCTATCAGGTCGACCGGATCTCCGAGGCCGCCATCCTCGCATGGTTCCAACGGCACTGGCCGCGGGCGTGGCCCGTCGAGCTGGTGATGGAGGGGCTCGAGGACCACGGCACCGTCACCTTTCCCCGTGGGACGCCGGTCGCACGGACCGTCTTCAAGTGCATCCTCGACCCGATCGACGGGACGCGGAACCTCATGTATGACAAGCGCTCCGCCTGGGCGCTGGCGGCGCTCGCCCCGCAGCGCGGCGCTGCGACCCACCTGGGCGACATTGTCGTGGCGGCGATGACGGAGCTGCCGACGAGCAAGCAGGACCGAGCGGACCAACTGAGCGCAGTCCGGGGTCGCGGCGTGGTCGCGCGGACCTGCGACCTCCGGACCGGCCGCGCGCGGGCGTTCCGGCCCCGGCCTTCGCGGGCGACCGGTTTCGAGCATGGTTTCGCCTCGATCGCGCGGTTCTTCCCCGAGGGCAAGGCGCTGCTGGCCCGGATCGAGGAGGACCTGTGGCGCGAACTCGGCCTGTTGGGGCGCAACGGCGGGCAGCTGGTGTTTGACGACCAGTACCTCTCCTCCGGCGGCCAGCTCTACGAGCTCGCGATTGGCCACGACCGCATGCTCGGCGATCTCCGGCCACAGGCCTACGCGAAACTCGGGCTCGGGCGGGCCTCGCTCTGCTGCCACCCGTACGACATCTGTACCGCGCTGATCCTCACCGAGGCTGGCGGGGTGGTGGAGACGCCGGACGGACGGCCCCTGCGCGTTCCGCTGGATACCACGTCTCCGGTCGCGTGGATGGGATACGCCAACCCCGCGCTCGCCCGCCGCGTTCGCCCGATCCTGCGCCGCCTGATCCGCCGCCACTTGGCCTAGACGGGACCTATTGCCCCGTCTCTTCGCTCAGGATTCGCCACGAAGGCCACGGAGCACACCAAGCCCAAGCCTGCTTCCGATCTGGGCGATCTTTGCGGTGAAATGGATCGGAATCCGATCCTGGTTAACCGCAAGGACCGCCACGACCGCGAAGGCCAAGGCTTGGTCTTCGTGCGCTTCGTGCCCTTGGTGGCAAATCCGAACCAGGAGATGGCATCCTGGCCCGCCCGGGACGGCCGCGGCGGCCGCGTCACGCAATACGTGACACGGCGCCTGCAACTTTCCTCTAGCGGCCCCGGCCTGCTCTCGCGTAGCCTCCGGGTGCCATGACCCCAACGTTCACCCTCGGTTTGGATTACGGCACCAATTCCGTCCGCTGCCTCATCGTGCGCACGAGCGATGGCAAGGAGTTCGGCTCCTGCGTGGTCAACTACCCCAGCGGGCAGCAGGGCGTGCTGCTCGATGCCAAGGACCACCACCTGGCCCGGCAGCATCCCGGCGACTACCTCGTTGGCCTGGAGAAAAGCGTCCGCGGCGCGCTCGCGCAGGCGAAAAAGCAGCGCGGCTTCAGCGTGGCGCGCGTGATTGGCCTCGGCGTCGACACCACGGGCTCTAGCCCGCTGCCTGTCGACCTGAACAACGTCCCGCTGGCGATGGCCCGCGAGTGGAGGAAGAACCTCCACGCCCAATGCTGGCTGTGGAAGGACCACACCGGCTGGCGCGAAGCCGCGAAGATCACGGCGCTGGCCGCGCAGCACCGGCCCCAGTACATCGCCAAGTGCGGCAACACCTATTCCTCGGAGTGGTTCTGGTCCAAGATCTGGCACTGCCTCAATGTCGCGCCTGCGGTTTTCGACGCGGCGTACTCGTGGGTCGAGCTGGCCGACTGGGTCCCTTCGGTGCTCGCCGGCGTCACCGACCCCGGCAAGATCCGGCGCGGCGTCTGTATGGCGGGGCACAAGGCGCTGTACTGCGACGAGTGGGGCGGGCTTCCCGACCAGGAATTCCTCGCGATGCTCGACCCGAAGCTCGCCGCCCTGCGCGACCGGCTGTACGAGCGAGCCCATGACGCGACCGCCCTTGCGGGCCGGCTGAGCGAGGTGTGGGCGGCGCGGCTCGGACTGCCGGCGGGCCTCCCGATCGCGATCGGCGAGATGGACGTCCACTACGGCGCCATCGGCAGCGGCGTCCGCGAGGGCACCTTGGTCAAGGTCATCGGCACCTCGACGTGCGACTGCGGCGTGGTGTCCGCCGCGAAGACCGTGCCCGACATCCCCGGCATCTGCGGCATCGTGAAGGGCGCGATCCTGCCCGGCTTCTACGGCCTCGAGGCCGGCCAGTCGGCGGTTGGCGACATTTTCAAGTGGTGGGTCGAGGTCGTCTGCGGAGGCGACGACCGCCGCCACGCCGTCCTCACCCAGCAGGCCGCCAAGCTGCGCCCCGGCGAGAGCGGCCTGGTGGCGCTCGACTGGAACAACGGCAACCGGACCATCCTGGTCGATCCAACGCTCTCCGGCCTGCTGCTCGGCCAGACGCTGCACACCACGCAGGCCGAGATTTACCGCGCCCTGATCGAGGCAACCGCGTTCGGTGCGCGGGCGATCATCGAGCGCTTCAAGGAATACGGCGTGCCGATCGACCGCGTGGTCTGCGCGGGCGGGATCGCGGAAAAGAATCCGCTGCTCATGCAGATCTACGCCGACGTCACCGGCTGCACGATGCTGGTCGCGGGCTCCTCGCAGGCCTGCGCCCTCGGCGCGGCCGTCGGGGCCGCCGTGGTGGCCGGGGCCTACCCGGATTTCCCGTCGGCGCAGGCGAAGATGACCTCGCTGAAGAAGACCGCCTACCGGCCGAAAGCCGCGAATCAGCGCGTGTACCACGAGCTCTATGGGATCTACCGCCAGCTCCACGACGCGCTCGGCGGCCTCAACCGGTCGGCCGACCTCTCAGCCGTCATGAAGCAGCTCCTCGCGATCAAGGAGGCCACCCGCGCCTGACCGTCCGGCCGGCGCGAGGCGCCTTTCCCGGTTCATCCCTGCGCGGCTTCGCTCCGCGCACCTTATCACCCAAGCCTACCGCGCCCCTTTCGATCTCCCATCTTCCACCTCCGGTCTTCCATTTCCCGTCCTCCGGTTTGCCGAATTCCCATGAAACACCTCGCCTCGCCTGAAATCTGGTTTGTCTGCGGCTCGCAGCACCTCTACGGCCCCGGCCCGCTCCAGCAGGTTGCCGCCAACGCCCAGGCGGTAGTCGACGCCCTGGCCGCCTCGCGGCGGCTGCCGCTCAAGACCGTGTTCAAGGCGCTGCTCACCACGCCAGACGAGATCACGAACGTCATGCTCGCGGCCAACCACGATGCGAACTGCGCCGGACTCATCCTGTGGATGCACACGTTCTCGCCGTCGAAAATGTGGATCCGCGGGCTGAACCTGGTGCGGAAGCCGTTCTTGCATCTGCACACGCAGTTCAACCGGGACCTCCCGTGGGGCACGATCGACATGGACTTCATGAACCTCAACCAGGCGGCGCACGGCGACCGCGAGGCGGGGTTCATCCACACCCGCATGCGGCTCGGCCGGAAGGTGGTGGTCGGCCACTGGAGCGATGCCGAGGTCCAGGACCGCATCGGCGCCTGGATGCGCGCCGCCCGCGCGTGGCACGACTGGCAGGGCGCGCGGTTTGTCCGCTTCGGCGACAACATGCGCCAGGTCGCGGTCACGGAGGGCGACAAGGTCTCGGCCGAGATGAAGCTCGGCTTTGCGGTCAACGGCTATGGCATCGGCGACCTCGTCGCCCGGGTGAACGCGGTCAAGGAGTCGGCGGTCACCGCCCTCTGCGCCGACTACGCCCACGCCTACCGGATTGTCCCGGCGCTGCGGAAGGGCGGCGCGCGCCACGACGAGCTGCGCTACAGCGCGCGGCTGGAGCTCGCGCTCACCGCCTTCCTCGAGGAGGCCGGCGCGAAGGGTTTCACGGACACGTTCGAGGACCTGCACGGGCTGCGGCAGCTGCCGGGCATGGCGACCCAGCGCCTGATGGGGGCCGGCTACGGTTTCGGTGGCGAGGGCGACTGGAAGACCTCGGCGCTGGTGCGGGCGATGAAGGTCATGGGCGCCGGCCTGCCGGGCGGCACGTCGTTCATGGAGGACTACACCTACCACCTCGACCCGCGGCGCCACCAGGTGCTCGGCGCGCACATGCTGGAGATCTGTCCGTCGATCGCCGCGGCCCAGCCGACGGTCGAGATCCACCCGCTCGGCATCGGCGGCAAGGAGGACCCCGTGCGCCTCGTGTTTGACGCTCCCGCCGGCCCGGCGCTGAACGCGTCGCTCGTCGACCTCGGCAACCGCTTCCGCCTCGTCGTCAACACCGTTACTGCCGTGAAGCCGCCGAAGCTCCCGAAGCTGCCCGTGGCGCGCGCCGTCTGGGAGTGCCAGCCGAGCTTCAAGACCGCCTGCGCCGCGTGGATCCTCGCCGGCGGCGCCCACCACACCGGCTACAGCTACGCGGTCACCGCCGAGATGCTCGAGGATTTCGCCACGATCGCCGGCATCGAGCTGCTCACCGTCGACGCCGACACCCGCCTCGCCGACTTCAAGCAGTCGCTCCGGAACAACGAGGTCTACTACCATCTCGCCCAAGGCTTCCGCGCCTGACGCGGCCTTGTCTGTCATGCTGAACCAAGTGAAGAATCCAGTCGGATGTGATCGAAGCCCGCGGCGAAGTCGCACTGGATACTTCGCTGCGCTCATAGTGATATTCCGGGCGCAGCAGGGTTGAAGCCCCACCCCAGAATAGCCTCCTCCTCCATCACCCATCTCCGATCTCCGCCGCCCGGCGCGGCCGCAAACCATGCTCACTGAACTCAAGCGCGAGGCCTACGAGGCCAACGTGGCCCTGCCGCGGCACGGGCTGATCAACCTCACGTTTGGCAACGCCAGCGCGATCGACCGCGCCCGCGGGATTTTCGCGATCAAGCCGAGCGGGGTGGACTACGCGGTGCTCCGGCCGCGCGACATGGTGCTGGTCGACCTCGAAGGCCGGAAGGTCGAGGGCGCCCTCAACCCGTCCTCCGACACCCCGACCCACCGCCGGCTTTATGTCGCCTGGAAAGGGATCGGCGGCGTGGTGCACACGCATAGTTCGGTCGCAACGGCCTTCGCGCAGGCGGGCTGGGAGATCCCGTGCCTCGGGACGACGCATGCCGACTATTTCTGCGGCCCGGTGCCGGTGACCCGGAAGCTGACGCCGCGGGAGATCGCCGGAGCCTACGAGTGGGAGACGGGCAACGTGATCCTCGAGCGCTTCCGGCGGCTCGACCCGCTCGATTGCCCGGGCGTGCTGGTGAATCGCCACGCGCCCTTCACGTGGAATGTGACCGTGGCCAAGGCGGTCGAGGTCGCCGTGGCGCTCGAGTGCTGCGCTCATATGGCCCTGATGTCGCTGTCGCTCGCGCCGCGGCTCGGTGCCATCGAGCCCGCGCTGCTGGCGAAGCACTTCAAGCGCAAGCACGGACCCGGCGCCACCTACGGCCAGAAGTAACCGGGCGGGGCGACGCGGCCGGCGCCCGTGAAATTGGATTTCCTTCCGCGGCTTCCGTGTATTCCGTGGGCCCAGGCATGAACCTCATCGGCGTTGATATCGGCGGCACGAAGTGCGCGCTCAGTGTCCCGGCGGGCCCCGACCAGGTGCGCGAGGTGGTGCGGTTTGCCACCACCGACGTGCACGGGACCCTGGACCGGATCCTGGCCGAGATCGCCAAGCTCCCGCCGGGCCCCGACCCGGTGTTCGGCGTCTCCTGCGGCGGCCCGCTCGACAGCGCGAAGGGCCTGATCCTCTCTCCGCCGAACCTGCCGGGCTGGGACCGCATCCCGATCTGCGCGCGTCTCACGGAGCGGTTCGGCGGCAAGGCGTACCTGATGAACGACGCGAACGCGTGCGCGCTGGCCGAGTGGCAGTTCGGCGCGGGCCGCGGCTGCCAGAGCATGATGTTCCTGACGATGGGCACCGGCATGGGTGCCGGGCTGATCCTGGACGGGCGGATGTACGAGGGCATCACGGGCAACGCAGGCGAGGTGGGCCACATGCGCCTCGCGGCCGGCGGCCCGGTCGGCTACGGGAAGGCGGGCTCGTTCGAGGGTTTCTGTTCCGGCGGCGGGATCGCCCAGCTCGCGCGGCAGCGGGTCGCGCAGCACCCCGGGCCCAGCGCACTCAAGGCCGTGTCGCCGGACCGGCTCACGGCGCGCGAGGTCGGCGCGGCGGCGGAGGCGGGCGACACCCTGGCGCTGGCGATCTGGCGCGAGGTGGGGGAGCGGCTGGGCGAGGCGCTGGCCGTCTTCATCGACATCCTGAACCCCGAGCGGATCGTGATCGGCAGCATCTACCAGCGCTGCGAGCGTTTCATCGCGCCCGCGATGCACGCCGTGATCCAGCGCGAGGCGCTGGCGGCGAGCGCGCGGGACTGCCGGGTCGTACCCGCCCAGCTCGGCGACGAAATCGGCGCCGCCGCCGCCGTTGCGATCGCCCGTTACTACGTCGACCGCCGCTAGACGCGGATGGCGGGGGTAGGGCTTGCCACGAAGTACACGAAGGCCGTCTGCTCTTCGCGGTCTTGGCGTTCTTGGCGGTGGAAACCGATCGGAGTCCGACGAGGGGTACCGCTAAGAACGCCACGGTCGCGAAGACCGGATTCGCTTCTTGGTGAGACCTCGCCCCGCCGCCGAACGGTGGATGCTGAATATTCCCGTGAACTCGACTGGCCTGCGTTTTCCGGATGACAGGGACGTGGCTCCCCCTAGCGTCGGCCCATCGCTCCTCGGCGCCGTCACCTGCCGGACTTTCCCTTCCGCCCATGAATCAGACCCGACGCGACTTCCTCCACACGACCTCCCTGCTGGCCGCGGCCCTGCCGCTGGCCGGCTTTACCGCGGATGCCGCGGAACCGAATCCCATGAAAACCCCGAGTGCTCCGGCGGGGGCCGTGCGCCGCGGCCTCCTGTTTGACGACGCCGATCTTCCGCGCATCCGCGCCAACACCACCCATCCGCGGTTCGCGGCGATGTGGCAGGAGATGCTCGCGGCGGACCTCGCCGCCGACGCCGATTTTATCGAGCACAAGGTTCGGCTCACCAATCACACGATCGACCTGCTGCACGTCCAGAAGATCCTCGACCGCGCTGCGTTCATCTACCTGGTGAACCGCGACCCGAAACAGGCGGACCTCGCGCGGCTCGCGATGCGCAAGATGGTCGAGTACCCGGAGTGGGACAGTTTCATCGAGGGCGGCCGGCAGGTGTTGGGCCTCCAGCGGGCGACCGAGGGCACCTTTTCGCTTCTGCTGGCGCTCGACTGCCTCGCGGAGGTCGTCACGCCGGAGGAGCGCGCCGCGGTCGAGGCGGCGATCCTCACCAAGGGCGTGCCGGCGTGCTACACGGCGGTGTACGGGATGAAGTACCCGGACCGCGTGAAGGGCTGGGACTGGAACCCGCGGAGCGACCTCGACCCGGGGCTCCGGCGCATCAGCCTGAAGCGCTGGCCGCTGATCCTCGCGGCCACCAACCTCCGGATCATCCCCACGTCGTGCCTGGGCATCGCGGCCTGCCATTTCCGCGGGCGCCGGCCCGAGGCCGACAGCTGGCTGGAACTCGCGCGCTCGAGCGCCAAGGCCTTCTCCACGATGTACGGCAGCGACGGCTGCTACGACGAGGGCGTCAGCTACTGGGGCTACACCACGCTCTACCTTGCCCTGTTCGCGGAGGTGCTCTGGCGCACCCAGGGCATCGATGACCGGCAGCTCATCAATTACCCGGGCTCGGTGCGCTACGCGCTAACGATGACGAACCCGACGATCAACGACCACCGGAAGCTCCAGGACTTCGAGCACATCAAGGGCTGGACGATGCCGACGATCAAGCCGGAGTACGACGTGGTGAATTTCGGCGACGCCAACGGCGCGGTCGACGTGTCGGTCGCCGCCTGGGTCCGCCGCACGCACGGCGACCCGGTTTCGCAATATGTCGCGAAGGAGATCGGCGAGGCCAAGTTTGTCTACGGGCTGGTCTGGTTCGACCCCGCCGCGAGCGAGGCCGAGCCGGAGACGGCGCTGCTCGACCACCGGATGACCAATGATCTCGTGGTGTCGCGCACGGGCTGGCACGCGCTGGACAACGTGCTCGCGCTCCGCAGTGGCGGGCCGGCCAACCACGAGCATGCGGACCGCAACAGCGTCATCTTCAAGGCGTATGGCGAGCGGCTCCTGCATGACCCGTTCCGCGCCGCCTATGTCGCCACGCAGCCACGCTGGCTGCTGCGCCAGACCGAGGCCCACACCGCCGTGCTCATCAACGGCCGCGGGCACCAGTACCACGATGGCAGCGAGGGCACCAACTCCTCGTGGGCCGTGGCGCGGGTCATCGGCTACGCCGCGGGCGCCGGCTGGATGACCGTCACCAGCGACGCCACCGAGGCCTACAGTCTCGTGAACGAGGCCGTCACGCGCGTGCACCGCACGCTCGTGTACGTGAAGCCGGACGTCGTGGTCTTCGTCGACCGCGTCGCCGTCCGCGGCGGGGCCGCCGTGCAGCTGCGATTCCAGGTCTTCCACGAGGACGGCGCCGGCGAGGTGCGGGCCGAGGGCGGCGGGTTCCGGATCAACCGGCCGCACGCCTCGCTGCTGGCGCGCGTGGCGCCTGCGCCCAACCGCGTGGTCCGGACTGGCCGCCTCAACCTCGAGGAGAAGGACGGCGTCTATCCGTTCGCCGAGATTGAATCGCCCGCGGCGACCGAGCACGAGATTGTCACGGTCTGCTCCGCCCGCCCCTCGGGCTCCGAGCACGGTACGCTCACGATCTCCGGCGCGCCTGGTGCGTGGCGGATCGAGGGCACGCACGGCGGCCAGGCAATCAAGGTGTCGATCACGAGCGCCGGCGACGCAGCGCCCGTGGTGACGGTGTGAGAAGTTCCAAAATGGTGGCGCCAGGTGTCCAGGGACCGATTCACGGGCCGACGGCGTCGATCTCTGCCCGCGTCTGCGCTCAGGATGACAGGGGAGGGACGGGCGGCCAATGGGCCAGCGCGTGAGTTCCCGGATCTGATCATATCTTTTCGACCGAATCCCGCATGCCACACTTCAACACCGTCAACGCGATCGATTACTGCCTGATCGCGCTCTACTTCGTCATTGTCATCTGGGTCGGCTTCTACTCCGCCCGCAAGAACAAGGGCACGGACGACTTCTTCAAGGCCAGCGGCCAGGTCCCGTGGTTCATGGCGGGCGTGTCGAGCTGGGTGGCCGGCTTTTCGGCGTTCATGTTCGTCGCGGCTGCGGGCTACACCTACAAGCACGGCTCGGGCGCGCTCGTGATCTTCACCTCGGCGTTCTGGGCCTATCTCGCGGGCTATTTCTACTTTGCCCCGATGTGGCGCCGGGCCCGGATCGCGGCGCCGCTGGAGTTCCTGACCAAGCGGTATTCACCGTCGACGACCTACTTCTACACCGTGACGGCCATCGTGCCCCAGGTCGTCGGCATCGCGCAGGGCATCTACATCCTCTGCATCTTCGTCTCGGCGGCGCTCGGCTTTGACCGCGAAGTGTTCGGCTTCGCCGGGCTCGCGTTGACCGGCCTGCAGCTGACCATGCTGGTGGTCGGCGCAGTGATGATCCTCTACAGCGTGGTGGGCGGGCTCTGGGCCGCGGTGCTCTCGGACGCCATCCAGGGCGTGATCATCCTCGTGATGTCGGTGATCATCTTCCCGATCTCGATCGCCTACGTGGGCCACGGCAACGGGTTCGTCGCGGGTCTGCGCCGGATGGTGCAGGAGCTCCCGCGCGATTACCTGGTTCCGAGCGGCCAGCCGGTGGAATTCTGGTTCCTGACGGCCTACCTGCTGAGCGTGATGCTCGGCTACAATGTCGCGTGGCATTTCGCGCAGCGGTACAACAGCGTGCCGAGCGAGCGCGACGCGAAGCGCATGGCGATGCTGGGCGCGTGGCTGTCACTGCTCGGCCCGCTGATGTGGGTGATGCCGGTGATGGGCGCGCGGATGATCTTCCCCGACATGCACGCGCTCTGGCCGAACCTGCAGGCGCCGGAGGAGGCGAGTTTCGTGAGCCTCGCAATGCTGCTGCTGCCGCACGGCATGATCGGCTTCGTGGTGGCGGCGATTCTCTCGGCGACGCTGGGCCAGGCGAACGACGCGTTCAACTGGCTCTCGGCGGCGGTGACCAAGGACGTGTACGTCCCGCTGCGCAAGCGCGTGGGTCTGCCGGAGGCGTCGGACCTCCATCTCATGCGCACGGCGCAGGTGACGATGCTGGTGATCGGCGTGAGCGGCGTGGCGCTGGCGTTCGTGATCTCGCGGCTCGGCGGCGCCTTCGACTTCGGCCTGAAGTATTACTCGATGGTCGGCCCGGGCTTCACCATGCCGGTCGCGCTGGGCCTGATCTACCGGAAGACCCCGTGGTGGTCGGGCATCGTCTCGTGCGTCGCGGGCTTCGCGCTGACCTTCCTGCTTTTCTTCCTCAACTGGTGGCCGGACCAGCCGTACCCGCGCAACGTCCTGAGCGCCGCGCTGGGTTCAACCGTGGCATTCGTGATCTCGGCCTTTTTCTGGCGGCCGGATGACCCGAAGAGCCGGCTGGCGGTCCAGCTTGACCGCGATCTGCGCACGCCGGTGCCCGAGGCGGCCGGGCCGCTGGGCCATGGCGCGCTGAGCGTCTATGCGGTGATCGGCAACCTGAGCGTGATCATCGGCGTGGTCCTGCTGGCCTGCTGGTTCGTGCCCTCGACGCCGATCGCGCCGGCCTCGGTGAACGTGGTGGGCGGCCTGATCATGGTCACCATCGGCCTCATTCTCCGCCGGGTGGCCAAGCCCACGCTCAAGACCGCACCGGCTGCGGCGGACTCCAACGCGGGCGGGCGATAGGATTTGCCACGAAGAGCGCAAAGGGCACGAAGCAGAACCTTTTTGTGGAGGAAGCGCCGGCCCGAATCCAAGATTTGAAACCCCGCCCGATTCAGCTAGCAGAGAAGTGATCCGGAATCCTGAATTCGAAGTCCGGAATCCAAAGACGATGCCCCAGATCCCGACCCGCCACTACCAGCAGTTCGACGCCGACTACTCGCGCAAGGTGCCGGCCGAGGGTTATGGCGGCTGGAAGCGGGCGAAGGTGGACCTCTCGCCGGAGCGGACCGCGGTGGTGGTGATGCATGCGTGGGAGTGCGGCACGATGGAGGACTGGCCCGGCTGGCGCCGGTCGGTCGAGTACCACCCGCGGGCGCTGGAAATCCTGAAGAACGTGTTTCCGCCGCTGCTCGCGGCGGTCCGGGGGTCGCGGCTGCCGCGGTTCCATGTCGTCGGCGGGCGGGACTATTATTCCCACCTGCCCGGTTACCGCAGCACGGTGAAGCTGGCCGGGCCCTCGCCGCGTTATCCACAGGTCCGGAAGGACCCGGTCTATCGCCGGCTGGCCCGGTTCCGCGAGCGGGCGGTGTTCGTCGGCCAGCGCAACTGGCCCGACGTCCGGGCGGGTTTCAAGCAACTGGACTTCGCCCCGGAGGCGCGCCCGCTGCCGGGGGAGCCGATCGCCAAGGACGGCCACCAGCTGGCCGCGCTCTGCCGGAAGCACGGGATCAATCACCTCGTCTACGTCGGCTTCGCGATCAACTGGTGCCTGCTGATGTCGCCGGGCGGCATGATCGACATGGGCCGTTACGGCGTCTTCTGCTCGACGATCCCGGAGGCGGTGACCGCCGTGGAGAACAAGGAGACGGCGCGCCAGGAGCGCGAGAAGGCGCAGGCGCTCTGGCGCGTCAGCCTGAACTCCGGATTCATCTTCAGCCTGCGGGATTTCATCCGATTCCTGAAATCCGCGCCGCGCTAGACGATCGGATTTGCCACGAAGGACACCAAGGTCACGAAGCCTGCCATCCGGCTTGGCGATCTCCGCGGTCTTGGCGGTTAAACCGTACCATTGCAGGGATCAAATCCTGCGCCGTCCGGAATCGGCGCCGAACCGACGCCCGGCCTTGGTGCACTTGGTGCCCTTCGTGGCTCAACCCTGTTCCGCCGCCTCGCGGAGGACGATGTCGTCGCCCACGCGGTCGCCCTCGTTCTTCGGCAGCGGCGGCACGTAGACGTAAGCCGGGTCCTGTTGCTGGCGGCGCATGATCGGCAGCAGCTCCTTCCACGTCGCCCAAAGCCCGTGGGGGGCCGGCGGGAGGTCGTGCGCGATCGCGGCGCGCAGCTTGCCGAGATTGTAGAACGGCACCGCCGGGAACATGTGATGCTCCACGTGGTACTGCATGTTCCAGTAGAAGAACGCCGGCAGCCAGCTGCAGGTGTACGTGCGGCAGCAGAGGCGGAAATCGGGCGTGTTGGGCGAGAGGCCGACGTGCTGGGGCGCGCCGGTGAGGAACCCGAGCCAGCTGCTGTAGAACGTGCCAAAATTGACGATCACGATCAGGAACCAGTGCCCGGTGAGCACAAAGGTCGTGGCCAGGGCGAGGTGGCCGAGCACGACGATGCGCGCCCACTGGATGATCTCGCGCCGCTGCTCGACGCTGGTCTCCGGGACGACCTGCTGGAGCCACTTGGCCCGGAAGAAGCCGTCGTGGGTCAGGTCGCCCAGCGCGGCGGCGAACCAGAAACGGAGCTGCTTGAGCAGGCCGATCGGATTGAAGGTGAGCAGCGTGACGACGAACCAGAAGCCGCGCCAGTCGAGGCCGAGCGGCAGCACGACCTCGCCGTCGTGCGCGGCGTGGGTCGTCGCCTGGTGGTGCCGGATGTGGCTGGCGCGGTAGCCGACCGGGTCGAACCAGCCGAGAAACGAGAAGATTTTCAGGAAAAAGGTGTTCCAGAACGGCGTGGCGAAGGGCGTCTTGTGCGTCAGCTCGTGGCCCGCGATGCCGCCGAAAAACGTGGCGTTCGTGCCGTGCGCGAACAGCGCCAGGAGCAGGAGCGGCAGCGCCCACGGCCAGGTCTGGGCGTTCAGGCGGAGGAACGCCTGGTAGGCGAGGGTGCCCGTGACGGCGAACAGCAGCAGCTGCGGCACGGCCTGCGCGAAGCCGCGTGCATCGCTTTTCTTCATCAGCTCGCTCATCACCGCCTTGTCGACCTTGCAGCGGTACCAGTTGATCTTGATGGGGTCACTCATGGTGCACTCATTGCGGATTGCGGATCGCGAATTGCGGATTGAACGGGGTCAGGCGCGGTTTCTTGGAGATGGGTGGAAAAAGTTCCAGCTCGAAGAATCCGCGATCCGCGATGGCTCACGGCAGCGTCAGCGCCCTGAGTCTCCAGCCGGTCGCGAAGTAGAAGGTGCGGCCGATCCAGGGGCCGGGGACGTCGAGCTGGTCGCCGTCGGGGGCGCGCCAGACGACCTCGACCTCGCAGGTGCCCGGTTTCACGCGGTAGAGAGTGCGCTCGGTGATGCCGTAGGTGCCGTCGGGACCGCGGAAGAGCGTGAACTGGACCTGCTCGTTGGCGCGGCCGAGATCGGCCGGGAGCGGGGCGACCGAGACGACTTTCCGGGTCCGGGGGTTGATGAGCGCGATCCGGATTGCACCGGCCGCGGGGCCGAGCAGTTCCGCCGTGTAGCGCGTGTGGCCGATCAGCGCGTACACGAGGCCGCCGTCGGTCGGCGTGAGGGCGAGGACGTCCGCGATGTCCTCCAGGCCGAAATTGCCGGTGTAGACCGCCTGGTCCGTGACCGGGTCCCAGAGCGCAAAACCGCCGTGCCGGGCCTTGGGCTTGGTGCCGGTCCCGCCCTCGACGGCGATGCCGACGAGGAGCTGCTTCAGCTCCGGCAGATACAGCAGCGAGAACGGCGAGGTGTCGGGCAGGAGGTGGCGATGGCTCTTGTGCTCGAGGGTCTTGGGATCAAGCCAGGCAAGCGTGCCACCCCACGTGCCGTAGTCCGGGAGCGAGCCGACCCACAGCCGCTCGGGCACCCGCGTGCCGTCGGCGCGGGGCAGCGACGGCACGATGGCCATCGCGATCGGACGGATGCCGACGTCGTCGAGGCGGCCGATGTCGCGGGGATTCGCCGTGGGCTCGACGCCGAAATGCCAGGGCCGGCGCGGGTCGAACAGCGAGATGTGCGCATGCGGATAGGAGCCGAAGGCCATCGTGCCGTCGCTGAAGTCCGCGATCGTGTACGCCTCGCCGAGCATCAGGCTGCATCGTCCGAGGTTCAGCATGCCCGCGCCGTCGGGCGCGCAGCGGAAGATGTGCTCCGGCAGGAAACTCGAACCGTAGAGGTTGCCGTCCGCGCCGCGGTGCAGGACGAACAGGTTCGAACCGCCGCCCTGCCAGTCGAGCGTGATGGTGTGCGTGGCCACGGTCGGATTCGTGCTCTGCAGGCGGACCTCCTGGAAGGTGCCGGCGCCCTCGTCGCCGTCGACCCAGGTCGCGATCGTGCCGTCGGGCATCGGCAGCGCGTCGCGGAAAGGCACCGTGATGTTGCCGGCCGGGATGAAGGGCGGGAGCGGCGGGGGCAATTGCGTGACGGGCTCAAGCCGGTCGCCGCGCACGCGGTAGTTGCCGGCATGGGTTTCATAGTAGAGCAGGCCGTCGATACCCTTGTAGAACAGGAGATGCGCCGCCTTGTCCTCGGGATTGATCACGGGCCCGACCGTCTTCGTCGCGCCGGTCCTCGGGTCCACGACGAGGAGGTGCGGATGCACGACCTTGGCCAGCGCGGCGACCGTGCCGTCGGCGCCCGCGAGCGGGTAGAGATACTTGTCGGTCTCGTCCTGCTTGCCGAAACGCGTGAACTGCCCGGTGGCGGGATCGAAGCGCGTGAGCGAGCAGTCCGGGTAGCCGCCGATCCACAGGAGGCCGTCGGGCGTCTCCGTGATGCCGGTCGGGAAAGTGGCGTGCTCGCCGTCGATGGTGCCGAGATCCTCGAGCCCCCGCTCGGGGTGTGCCGGATCGTAGCGGAGCAGGTGGCCGGTGGTGTGCTCGCCGACGTAGAGGATGCCGCTGCGCGGGCTGCGGAACGAGGCCGTGGGATACTGCATCTTGCCCGACGGGGCGTTGAACTGGCGGCAGTGGCCGTTCGCGAGGTCGATATCGACCACGAACAGGCCGCCGTTGTTCTGGCCCATCGAGGCGAGCAGGGACGCCTTGCCGTCGGGGCCGCGTCCCGGATGCAGGCGCACCCAGTTCACGGCGCGGATCGGAATGCCAAGTTCTTTGACGACAGGAGCGGCAGCGAGCGCGGAGTTCACGGCGAGGAGGGCGAGGAGCAGGGTGCGGAGCATGGGAAATTGCGGATCGCGGATTGCGGATTGGGCGCGCGATGGAGGTGTGGCGGAGGGTCTTGACTGGCTGCCTGGCTGCTTAAGTCCGCAATCCGCGATCCGCAATCCGCAATGGATCAGGGCAGCGTCAGCGCCCTCAGCCTCCAGCCGGTCGCGAAATAGAACTCGCGGCCGACGATGGGGCCGACGACGTCGATCACGTCGGGGTGGGCGGAGTTGATCCAGACGAGGGTGTCGCGCTTGGCTTGGTAGACTTTCTGCCAGATGCGCTCGACCTCGCAGGTGCCGGGCTTGATGCGGAAGAAACAGTAACCCGTCGCGCCGTAGATGGCGCCGCCCGGTCCCGGCCGCAGCGAGAAGAGGCCGTGCCAGGAGAGCGGGCCGAAATCTTCGGGCAGGTAGGCCGAGTCGACCAGCGTGCGCTTTGCCGGGTCAATCAGCGCGAGCCGCGGACGAACCTCCGGCGGGCCGGCCGTGAGGATGTGGTCGCCGCGCCCGATCAGCGCATACACCCGGCCGTGACCGTCCGGCGCGAGCGAGGTGACATCCGCCAGATCGGGCAGCCCAAAGTCACCGGACCACGCCAGGTCGTCGCGCGCCGGGTCCCAGAGGGCGAAAGCGCCGTCAAGCCGCTTGATCGGCACGCCGGTCCCCGCCTCCACGCTCAGGCCCACGAGGATCTGTTTCAGCTCGGGCAAGTAGAGCAGCGAGGCGGGCGTGGTCTCGGGCAGGATCGCCCGGTGCGATTTCCGCTCGCCCGAGCGCGGGTCGTACCAGGAGAGCGAGCCGCCCACGAGGCCGTAGTCGGGACTCGACCCCATCCAGAGCCGTCCGTCCGGCGTCGCGATCAGCGCGTTGGGCCGCAGCCCGATCGGGTCGGGCCGGCCGAGGTCGCGGGGATTGTCGTTTGGACCGGTGCCGAAGTGGATCGGCTTCGCCGGATCGTACACCGAGAGCCGCGCCTCGGGGTAGGAGCCGAGGTAGATCTTTCCGTCGAGCACCGCCATCGAGTACGCCTCGCCCATGGCAAACGTGTGCTGGCCAAGGTCGGCCATCTCGCGTCCGTCGAGCGACGAGCGGAACAGGAGGTTCGGCATGTAGCTTGAGCCGTAGAGGTGCCCGTCGGGGCCGGGGTCAATGATGTGGATGTTCGAGCCACCGCCGACCCAGTCGAGGTGCAGGCGGCGCGATTGAACGAGCGGGTCGGAGTTCGCCAGCAGCACATTGCGCGGCGTGCCGGTGCCGTTGATGTTGTCGTCGAGGAAATGCGCGGTCCAGCCGCCGGGCATCGCGGCGGGCGCCTGGTAACCATGACGGTATGTGGACGGGATGCCCGGGAGCACCGGCGGCAGTTCATCGACCGGCGTGAGGTTCATGCCGTCGACCCGGAACTTGCCGGCGTGCGAGTCGAGATAGAGGCGCCGGTCGGTGCCCTTGAAGAACTTCAGGAACTGCGCCTTGTCGGTTGGGTCCGTCACGCACGGGCCCACCTCGCGATGCTCGTGCGTGCGCGGGTCGATGACCACGAGGTGCGGTCGGATGAACTTTACCATGCCGGCCACGGTGCCGTCGTCGCCGCCGAGCGGGTAGATGTAGTTGTCCGTCGCGTCCATCGGGCCCAGCGGGTCGAACCGCCCGGTGGCGGGATCAAACCGGGTCAGCCGCGCGTTCGGATAGGTGCCGATCCACAGCGTGCCGTCGGGTGACTCGCCGATGCCGCAAGGGGCGTTGGCCGCCTGGTCGTACTTCCCGAGGTCCTCGAGCCCGCGCTCGGGATGGTTGGCATCGAAGCGGTGAAAGTGGGCGTCCCAACCCGAGGCGATGTAAAGGATGCCCGTGCGCAGCGAGCGGTAGGTCGCGGCCGCGAAGGTGGAGTTGGCCGGGTCGTGCACCGCGAACTGCCGGCAGTGCCCGGTCTCGAGATCGATATCGATGACGAACAGGCCGCCGTTGTTCTGGCTCATCGAGGCCAGCAGCGAGGCCCGGCCATCGGCGGTCCGGCCCGGATGCAGCCGCGCCCAGCTCACGCCGCGAATCGGCGTGCCCAGGTCGCGGGCGATTGGGCCCGAGGTCGATTGCGGATCGCGGATCGCGGATTGCGGATTGGGTTTCACGGGGCAGGTGCGGAGTGGTTTGGTCAGTGGAAGGATGTAGTTGCCTCGAGGTTTTGGTCGGCTGACCGAATCCGCAATTCGCGATCCGCAATCCGCAATGGATCAGGGCAGCGTCAGCGCCCTGAGCCTCCAGCCGGTCGCGAAGTAGAACTCATGACCCACGATCGGGCCGACAACGTCGATGATGTTCGGGTCGGAGGCGGTCAGCCAGACGGTGCCGGCGGTTTCCGGAGGCCGTGACTCCTGCCAGACGCGCTCGACCTCGCAGGTGCCGGGCTTGATCCGGAACAGGCAATTGGCCGTGGCGCCGTAGACTGTGCCCCCGGGCCCGACCCGGAGGGCGAACAAGCCATGCCACGAGACCGGGCCGAATTCTTTGGGCAGCCAGGCGCTCGCGACCACGGCGCGCTTCGCGGGGTCGAGTAGCACCAGTCGCGGCGTGATGGGCGGCGCGCCCTGGGCCAGGATGTGATCCCCGCGCCCGAGCAGCGCATACACCAGGCCGCCGCCCGCGGGGGCGAGAGACGACACGTCGGCCAGGTCATCGAGTCCGAGATCGCCCGACCAGACCAGCTGCTCCGTCGCCGGATCCCAGAGGCCAAATGCCCCGCTTCGCCGCGCTGGCTTCGCGCCGGTGCCGGCCTCGATGCTGAAGCCGACGAGCAGCTGCTTCAGTTCCGGGAGGTAGAGCAGGGAAGCGGGCGAAAGGTCCGGCACGATGCCGCGGTGGGAGCCCTTCCGTCCGGTCGCGGGGTCGTACCATGCCAGGGTGCCGCCCACCAGGCCGTAATCCGGCGCGGAGCCCATCCAGAGCCGTCCGTCTGGCGTCGCAACGAGCGCATTGGGCCGGTAGCTGACGCCGTCGAGCCGGCCAAGGTCGCGGGGATTGTCACCGGGCCCGGCGCCGAAATGAAGCGGCTTCGCGGGGTCGTACACCGAGAGGCGGGCCTCGGGATACGAGGCCAGGTAGACTTTGCCGCCAACCGTCGCGAGCGAGTAGGCCTCGCCCATCGCGAAAGTGTGTTTGCCGAGGTCCTCCACCGCGACAGCACCTCCCGCCGCGGCCGACACGCGGGCGCGGAACAGCTGGTTCGGCATGTAGCTCGAGCCGTAGAGGTCGCCGCCCGGCCCCACGTCCATCACGTGCAGGTTCGATCCGCCGCCGACCCAATCCAGGTGCAGGCGCCGCGAGGGCACGGTCGGGTCGGTGTTCGTCAGGAGCAGGTCGCGGGGCGTGCCCGCCCCGACGTCGTTGTCGTCGAGGAACTGCGCGGTCCAGCCGCGCGGCATCACCAGCGGCGCCTGGTAGCGGTGAATCCCGGCCCATTGGATCCCCGGCAGCGGGGCCGGCAATTCGTCGACCGGCGTGAGGTTCATGCCGTCGACGCGGAATTTTCCCGCGTGGGAGTCGACGTAGAGCCGCCGGTCCACGCCCTTCATGAGCTTCAGAAACTTGGTCTTGTCCGTCGGATCGTCGATCGCGGGTCCAACTTCCTGGTGTTCGCCCGTCGCGGGATTGATGACGACGAGGTGCGGACGGATCACGCGAACGAGCGCCGCGAGGGAGCCGTCATCGCCGGCCTGCGGATAGAGATACTCCTCCGTCGGGTCGATGCGGCCGTAGCGGGTGAATTGCCCCGTGGTCGGGTCGTACCGCACGAGCCGGGCCCCGGGGTAGCTGCCGATCCAGAGGCTGCCATCCGGCGCCTCGGTGATGCCGGTGGGAAAGGTGGCGCCGTCGGGATCAATCGGGCCGAGGTCCTCGATTCCCCGCTCGGAGTGGTTGGCATCGAACCGGTGCAGGTGCGCGTCCCACGCGGAGCCCAGATAAAGCACGCCGGTGCGCAGGGAGCGGCAGGTGGCCGTCGCAAAGGTGGAGTGCACGGCGTCCTTGACGGGAAACTGGCGGCAGTGCCCGGTGGTGAGGTCGACATCGAGGACGAACAGGCCGCCGTGATTCTGGCTCATCGAGACCAGCAGCGACGCCCGGCCGTCGGCGGTGCGCCCCGGGTTCAGCCGCACCCAGCTGACTCCGCGGACCGGTATGCCGAGGTCGCGCGCGACCGGCGCGGCGCCGGCGAGAGTGACGGCCAGCGTGAGACTCAGGGCGGGGCGCAGCATGGGACAGAGAGAGGGGACGATTGCGGATCGCGGATTGCGGATTGCGGATTGGATGACGAAACCGGGAACTAAGGCGGGTCGTGATGGCGGGACTCCGCCTCGGCTCGTGGTTGATGGTACTCCGGCCCAATCCGCAATTCGCGATCCGCAATCCGCAATGGAAAGGCTGGTCGCAGGCAATCGCCCTGTCGCCTCGGCGGCAACGGGGTTTTTGTGTTTATTCAACCGGCCTGAAGGTTGCCGCTTTTCTGATTTGTCATTCGCGGGCGGCGGGAAAATGAGTGTAACCATGAGTGCTCCCGCCCTCCGTCCCCGTCCCGCTCCCGGTCTCGGTTTTCAAGCCATCGGCGCCGAAGAGGAGGCGCTCGTGCTTGACGTGCTCCGCCGCAAGGAGCCGTTCCGCTATTATGGCGCCGACCCGGCGAAGCCGCCCCCGATGGCCGCGCTGCTCGAGAAGGAGTTCCGCGAATACATCGGCATGGATTACGCGCTGGCCGTGACCAGCGGCTCGGCCGCGCTGGAGGTCGCGATGGCGGCCTGCGGCATCGGGCCCGGTGACGAGGTGATTGTCACAGCCTGGAGCTGGATCGCCTGCTTCACGTCCATCGTCCGCGTGGGCGCCCGTCCGGTCCTCGCCGAGATCGACGAGTCGTTCAACCTCGACCCGAAGGAGATCGCGCGGCTCGCCACGCCGCGCACGCGGGCCGTCATGGTGATCCATTACCAGGGTGTCCCGGCGGCGATGGAGCCGATCGAGCTCGAGGCGCACCGGCGCGGGATCTTCGTGATCGAGGACTGCGCGCAGTCGCTGGGCGCGCGCTACCGCGGCCGGCACATCGGCACGTGGAGCGACATCGCCACCTACAGCTTCCAGTACAACAAGGTCGCGACGGCCGGCGAGGGGGGCATGATCGTGACCCGCGACCAGCGCCTCTACGAGCGCGCCGTGCGCATGAGCGACCTCGGCAACTATCGGCCGGTGCACGCCGCGCTGGCGCCGTCGCAGGAGCCGGCGTTTGCCGGCGGCCAGTTCCGGATGTCCGAGCTGACCGCGGCCGTGGCGCTGGCGCAGCTGCGCAAGGTGGACAAGATCCGTGAACACTGCCGGGCGCTCCAGGCGCGCATCGCGCCGCGGCTGCGCGGACTCAAGGGCCTGAAGCTCCGCCCAATCGCGGACCCGGAGGGCGACCTCGGCTTCGAGCCGTACCTGCTGCTCGACGATCCGGCGAAGGTTGCGCCGTTCCGCGAGAAACTCGACGCACGCAACGTGAATTGCGGCGCGCGCACCGGGACCTACCCGCAGTACAACCGGGACTACGTGAAGACGGGTCGGGCGCATACGCCGGCCGCCTCGCCGTTCCGCGACTTCAAGGAGTGGCCGGCCCCGGGCTATCGCGCGGAGGATTTCCCCCGCACGGAGGACCTGACCAAGCGCTTCATCGCCCTCCCGCTCGGCTGGCTCTACACGAAGGAGGACGCGGACTACGTCGCGGACTCGGTGCTGGCGGTGCATCGGGAGATGTTTGGGTGAGTAGCGAGTAGCGGGTAGCGCGTAGCGAGTAGGACGGATGCGGACACGAAGTGGCCTCGTGGAGCATCGCTCTCCGAAGTGCTGAACCTACTCGCTACCCGCTACGCGCTACTCGCTACTGTCAGCGGGCGCTCCAGCCCGCTGACCGAGCTCGCTCCGTGGCGGCGAATCCGCCACATCTCTTGATCATGCCCCGAACCACACCCCTGTTGGCGGCGGCCGCTGCGTTGGCGGCCGCGGTTTCCCTCGTTGCCTCGCCCGCTTCGCTGACGCTGCCCAAGTATGAGCGATACGTCGGGATCGATGCCGCGTGCGCGTGGCCGCGGTTGTCGGTCCTGCCGAACGGTGAGATTTCGGCGCTGATCTGGCCGCACCCGAATCACGGGTTCGTGCAGGGTGCGGCCGAGTGCTGGAACAGCACCGACGATGGCCGCACGTGGCAGCGCGCGGGCGTCCCGGTGCCGAACGCCGCGGGCTTCAACCGCATGAACACCGCGGCGGGAGTCGCCGCCGACGGCACCTATGTGGCGCTGGTCGCCGGCTGGCCGCGGCCGTTTCTCCCGCCGTGGAAGGGCACGCTCGCCGATGAGGCCAACCTCGGCAGTGTGCTGAAGGACCTGAAGACGCTCCCGCCGGTGCCGGCGGTGTCGCACGACCACGGGCACACCTGGGTCCAGTTTCCCGAGCTCAAGGTCCCGCGCCAGTCGACCGGGCATTCGCTCACGCCGTTTGGACGAATCTCGGCGCTGCGCGACGGCACGCTGGGCGTGATGCTGTATGGCGACGAGGTGTGGTTCTACGTGAGCCGCGACGGCGGCAAGTCGTGGACCGTCCGCGGCCAAGTCACCCATGACCAGGCGCACAACGAGACCACGTGGATCGAACTGGAGAACGGCGATCTCCTGGCCGCGGCGCGCGGCGCGGTGAACAGCTGTGTCGACGCCTTCCGCTCGAAGGATGGCGGCGTCACCTGGCAGCCCGAGGGCCCGCTTTCGCTCAATGGCGAGCATCCGGCCGACCTCACGCGGCTACCCGACGGCCGGATTCTGCTGAGCTACGGCCTGCGCGAGCCCGGCCTGTGGGGCGTGGCGGTGCGTTTCGGCGACCGCGACGGACGGAACTGGAGTTCGCCGACCGTGCTCGTGGATTTCGAGGACTCGTCGGATCATCCGCGCGAGGCCGATCCGCGTCGTGACGGCGGCTATCCGTCGACGGTCGTAGCCGCCGACGGCACGCTGGTCACTGCCTACTACTGCCGCGGTGTCCCCGCGCACTACCGCTATCACATGGGCGTTGTGCGCTGGCTTCCGTCGAAGCCGTGACCGCGGCGGTTTGAATGGGTCGGGGTTTGCCACGAAGGACACCAAGCCCGCGAAGCCGACCAGCTTGGCCTTCGCAGGCCTCGCGAACCTCGCGGTGACACCGGATCGACGTGGGCGACCGAGGGGCCAGTCTGGGCCGTTCAATGGAGCGCGTGGCGGACCTGCTGGACGAGGTCGGTGCTCTCGAACGGCTTGTTGAGGACCTTGACCTGGCCGGTGTCGCTCGGGAGCCAGTTCAGCGTGGCGAGGTGGCCGGTAATAAGAATCACGCTGAGTCCCGGGATGCGCTGCAGGAGCTGGAATGAGAGATCGAGTCCGTTGCTGCGCGGGAGCATCACATCGCAGAGCAACACGGCTGGCGGCGTCAGGGTGTCGTTGACGACCGAGAGCGCCTGCTCGGCGCTGCTGGCCAGCTGGACGACCCAGCCTTGGGCGGACAGGACGGCGTGGACCATGCGACGCATCAGGGCGTCATCTTCCACAAGCAGGATCCAAGGTGAGGCGGCGGACGGGGCGGCGCGGCGACGCATGGGGCCAGAGACCAGCGTCGCGTCGCTTGGTTCGCGGAAATTTGGATTGTTCCTTCGCCGGTGGGCCCGATTCGCCCAGATTGGCGCAATCAAACATTTTTTTTACGCGCTGCCCGGCCTGTTTCGGTGACCGGCGCTGGCGGCGCGGGCGGATGCTTGGGTAGCTGAAGGACTGCAGCTGAAGGTTGAAAGCCGGTCCGCTCCAAAAAGGCCCAATCGAGACCCGTTGCTAGGGCGGCCTCTCTCAACCTTCAACTTTCAACCTTCAACTCCTAACCATAGGCCCCCGGCGCATGAAACCCCAGCAGCCGCCGCCGGCGCGGATTCGCCCGCGCAATCACGGCCTCGGGCATGTGGTAGTTCACGTGCGGCCAGAAGCGCTGGGCCATCATGCGGCGCGCGAACGGCGTCTGGACCACCCAGCGGATGCGGCCGTTGGAAAGGTTCGGGCCGCCGCGGTGCCACGTCTGGTCGTTCCAGAGCACCAGCGTACCGGCGGGACCGGCGGAGCCCACCATCGTGCGGCCCTCCCACGTCGGGTTGCCGTTTGCGTCGTTGTCCGACGGACGCGGCGAGCGGCCGGCGCGGTGGCTGCCGGGGATGAACTGGGTCGGGCCGAGTTCGTCGTCCACGTCACACAGGTAGTAATTCATGTTGATGACGTACGTCGGCATCGGGATTCGCGGGTCGAGCGTCACGCCCTCCGGGATGGGAAACCGGCACGAGTCATCGAGGTGCCAGAACGAGATGGTCTTCCCGGGCAGCGTGCGCAGCCCGGTTTCGGCGATGAGGTGACAGTCGTCGCCCAGCACCGCATCGACGAACTGAGCGATGCCCGGGTGATCGATCAGCGCCTCGAACTCCTCGCCGTGCTCAAACAGCTTCGGCCGCCAGATCTCCTGCATCCGGAACACGTCCGCCTCGGGCGAATGCTGGGCAAAGACCCGCTCAAGTCCGGCCCGCAGCGTGGCCACCTCCGCCGGTGAAAGGATGCCGGGCAGAACCAGAAAGCCGTCGCGGTTGAATTGGTCGAGGATCTCCGGGGTGGGAGCGATGATTTTCATGGAGAAGACGGGGACGGACGCCGAACAATCAACGTCGAACGCCGAAGTGGTTCGAAGTTCGGCTTTCTGGATCGGAATCCTTCGGCGTTGGGCGTTCGGCGTTGGGCGTTCGGCGTTCGATGTTCGGCGTTCGCTCGACGACCGTCCCTCACGCCGGCCATCCCGCCTCATCCTTATACGGCCGATAGGGCATCCCGCGGGTCAGGTCGGCGATGACCGGGCGGCGCTGCAGGTGCAGCGCGTGCCGGTCCAGCTCGCGGGCCGTGATCTTGCCGGCCGGGAAGAACCGGAACGTGAACGCGTGCTCGCCTTGGTCGATCCAGGCGTAGTGCTCGAGTTTCGCAGGGAGGATCTTCGGGTCGTGATGCGCGAACGGGCACGAGCGCAGGAGGGTAAGGTGCACGGCGGACTCGTCGCCGCTGACTGAAAACACCTCGGGCGCGACGACCCCGGCCGTGCCGTCCTGCGCCAGGTGCAGCAGCGAGCGGTCGCGCAGCGGCAGTTCCCGGCCGTCGCTGGCGCGCGGGACGCCGCCGCCGGAAATGCCGTCCTCGCGACGCGCGATCGAAGTGCCGGGGTTCCAGGAGAGCCGGAGGAGCTTGTGCTGCTCGTGCCACGTGACGCGCAGGCGGAGCTCGTAAAACTCCGCGCCGGCGTAGCGACGCCAGTCGGCGCAGATCCGGCTTTGGCCGATGGTGCCGTCGATCCGCCAGGCGTGCCGGATCGGGCCGGACTCGACCCGGACCGGGACCGACCAATGCGCATGATCGAACTGCGGACCGGCGAAGCGGTCGATGTTGTGGGACCAGGTGTCGGACTTGTCCTCGATGAGTTTCAGCTCGGGCAGGGGACAGACCGCGCCCGCCGCCGGCTGCAGCGCACCGCTGCCGTTGGGCGCGGTGTGCAGCTCGAAGTCGCCCGACGCGCCCTTCACCGTCGCCGTGCGTCCGGCGGGCGCGCGCGCGATGCGCAGCGTGCTGAATTTCCCGGCCGGGATGTCCGCGGGAAACAGGATGCGAATCGTGTCCGGCATCAGCGTCTCGGGCTCGATGACCTGATGCGGCACGAGGCGGTTGCGCTCGTCGAGCAGGCACCAGTCGGGTTTCCAGTGGGTCCACTCCAGCCAAGGCTCGTGCTCAAGGAAATCGCGGAAGCGCACCTCCGTGAAGTTGGCCAGCACCATGCGCTGACGCCGGTCCGGCCGCAGTGCGTGCGCGCGGCGGCGGAAGGTTTCGCTCAGGACCTGCTCGGCCGTCGCCTTCACCCCCGCCAGCTGGTCGTCGGCCGCGCGCGCCGCGCTGGGCGTGCAGCTGCCGCCGAGGGTGTCGTGGAAGGAATTGAAACAGAGCGTGTGCCACGCCGCGTTGATCACCGGCGCCGCGGCCTTGCGCTCGGCCGCGGGCGCGCCCGCGAGCGCGTGCTCGGCCAGCGCGAGCATGTTCTCGGCGCGCCGGACCCCGAGCTTCACCGGACGATGGCTCGTGTAGCACCCGATCGCGTGCATCTGCAGTTCGCCCGTCACGAGCGGCAGGTGTCGCAGCTGGGGCTTGAGCGCGCGGAAGAACCTTTCGGGCGACGAGAACTCCAGGCGGGCGCCCGGGATCGCGTCACGATTGTCCCGCACCCATTGGATCATGTGCTCGTTCGGCCCGCCGCCATGATCACCGACACCGAGGAAACACATCGTGTGAGTGACGCCCTCCGGCAGCGGCTTCAGGTTGGACTCCACGTGCTCGAGGGTCGGCGGGAAGATCGTCGCATAGCCGGAGGAGATGCGGAAGGCCGTCACGGTCTTGCCGCCCGGCCGGCCGCGCCAGCGGAACACGTTGGCCGGCAGCTCCCGCTCGTGCGCCATCGGCCGCATGAAGACATAGTTGTCCTGGCCGTTGGCGACCATGACATCGGGCAGCGCGGCCGAGTGGCCGAATGAGTCGACGTTGTAGCCGATCCTGGGAAACAGGCCGAGATGCCGCTTGAACCAGTCACGGCCGAGCGCGATCTGACGGTGCATGTTCTCGAGCCCGGGCAGGTTGCAGTCCGGCTGGATCCACCAGCCGCCGACGACTGACCAGCGGCCGGCGCGGATGTGTTTCACGATGCGGCGGAACAGTGCGGGGTCATGGCGCCGCACCTGCTCGTACACCCAGGCCTCGCCGCGGGTGAAGATGATGTCCGGGTGACGGTCGAGCGTGTTGCACATCGTGTAAGACGTGTTGAGAGCCTCGTCGACGCCCGCGGTCCAGGGCCAGAGCCAGACCGGATCGATGTGGGCTTGGAAGATGATATGGACGGTGCGCATGGTATTAATTGCGAATTGCGGATCGCGGATTGCGAATTTGATCCCAGCTGGGTGGTGGTGAGGTTGGTTCTGCTTCAGGCGGTGCGCAGCGGAGCGGCCGAATCGCTAGGTTAATCCGCGATCCGCGATTCGCGATCCGCAATTTAGCGGTGTCCTTCACAATAAGCCTGCGACGCCACATGGCTCCAGCCGCGGAGGACGAGGCGGGAATCGGCGTGCGTGACCTGCGGCTCGATCCGGTCTTTGCCGGAGTAGAGCTGCACCAGCACGGTTTTCCTCAGCCGCGACGAGCGATTGGGCTTGGAGCCGTGCACGGTGAAGTAGCTGAAGAAGACCACGTCGCCGGGCTTGGATTCGACGGCGATCCCGCCGTCGAGCGGAAAGTTCTTCTCCATGAACCGCGAATGGACCTGACCGCTGGTGTCCTTGCGGCGCCCGAGTCGGTGCGAGCCGGGATAAACCCGCAGGCAGCCCATCTCGTCCGTGGCCGGCGAGACGTGGATGATCGCGGCGATCATCGTGTCTTTCACCGACGGGAAATAGCTCCAGTCCTGGTGCATCGGAAACGGCGCGCCCTTTTCGGCCGGCTTCTGGAAGAGCTTCGTGTGGTGCAGCACGATGTCCGGCCCGAGGATCGCCTCCGCGACGTCGAGGAACCGCGGGTCCTGCACCGCCTGCAGCCACTCGGCCGAGTAGAAGTGGACTTGGTGCGTGTGGATGAGCGATGTCTCGCCGACCTCCAGCCGATCGACCGCCTCGCCGCGCCAGCGCTTGTTCGGCGCGTCATTGAAGCGCACATTCTGCGCGACGATCCGGTCGAACGCGCGCTCGAGACGCTTGACCTGCGCCGGTTTGAACAGGCCGCGCGCGACGTAGTAGCCGTCGCGACGAAACGCGGTGCGGATGGAAGCAGGGGAGGGCATGGGTAACGGGCCGCTAAGCCGCGCGAAATCGTGGACACCAACCCCGCGCCGGAAAGGAGGAAACGTCGAGCACCCGCTGAAAAATCAGAACTGCCGAGGGGTGGCGCACAGGAGGGAACGGAGAGAACGGAGAGAGAACCACTAATCTTCGCTAATCCACGCTTATGGATCCCAAACAAGATTAGTGTGAATTAGCGAAAATTAGCGGTTTCCCAAACTCTCCTCCGTTCCCTTCGTTTTCTCCTGTGAAATGTATTCTGAACGCGCCTCCCGAGGAAACGGAGTGACAAGCACGACCGCCCGGCGCAGAGTCCGGCTCCTCTTTTCATGGCCAAGCACCCCCTGACCGACCACGAGATCGAGCAAGAGCTGTCGACGCCGACCGCGGGGGCGGTGGCGGCGGTGCGGGCGTTGGACGGCGACTACGCGGTGCTGGGGGTGGGCGGGAAGATGGGGACGTCGCTGGCGGTGATGCTGCGCCGGGCGCTCGACTCCGCGGGCAAGCCGGGCACCAAGGTCTACGGCGTGTCCCGGTTCAGCCGGCCGGAAGCCAAGCGCGAACTCGCCGCCTTCGGCGTGGAACCCGTCGCCTGCGACCTCGCCGACCCGGCCCAGGTGGCGAAGCTCCCCCTGGTCGCCAACGTCGAGTACCTCTCGGGCCAGAAGTTCGGCACCGAGTCCGCCCCGGACGAGACCTGGATCCAGAACACGATCGTCCCCTCGCTCGTCGCGCAGCACTACCGCGCCTCCCGCATCGTGGTCTTCTCCACCGGCTGCGTGTACCCGTTCACCCCGACCTCCGGCCGCGGCGCCACCGAGGACACCCCGGTCGCCTTCCTCGGCGAGTATGCCTCGACCTGCGTTGGCCGGGAACGGGTCTTCACCCACTACGCCCGCAAGCACGGCACCCTCCAGCTCATGTACCGGCTGAACTACTCCGTGGAATACCGCTACGGGGTCCTCGTGGACATCGGCCAGCGGGTCCTCGCCGGCGAACCCGTGGACATCACCATGGGGGTCTTCAACCTCATCTGGCAGGGCGACGCCTGCGCCCGGGCGATCCAGTGCCTGCAGCACGTCGCCAATCCCCCAAAACTCCTCAACGTCACGGGTCCCGACAAGCTCACCCTCCAGGAGGTCGCCGAACGCTTCGGCCGGATCTTCCAAAAAAAGCCCGTCCTCACCGGCACCCCCGCCGGGACCGCGTGGCACTCCGACGCCTCGGAATCGATCCGGCTCTTCGGCCCGGTGACCAAGTCCCTCGACGAGATGATCCAAAGAATCGCCGCCCACCTCCAGGCCGGCGGCCGGCTCCTGGGAAAACCCACCCACTTCGAGACCCGCGACGGCAAGTTTTGACCCCATGGACCTCCGCGCCCACCTGCTCCAAGGCCACGTGATCCCCGCCCAGCCCCTGGCGCTGGACCAGCATCGCCGCTTCTCCGAAAAGCACCAGCGGGCGATCACCCGCTACTATGTCGCCTCCGGCGTCGGCGGCCTCGCGGTGGGGGTGCACTCGACCCAGTTCGAGATCCGCGAGCCCCAGCACAACCTCTTCCGCCCGGTCCTCGAGCTCGCCTCCCGCACGATCGACGAGGAACTGGCCAGCTCACCCCGGCCGTTCATCAAGATCTCCGGGCTCTGCGGCCGCACGGACCAGGCCCTCCGCGAGGCCGAACTGGCCCGGTCCTTCGGCTATCATGCCGGTCTCCTCTCCCTCTCGGCCTTCAAGGCCGATACCGAGGACGCGATGATCGAGCACTGCCGGAAAGTCGCCTCGGCCATCCCGATCGTGGGCTTTTACCTCCAGCCCGCTGCCGGCGGCCGGCTCCTCGGCTACAGCTTTTGGCGCCGGTTCGCGGAGATCCCGAACGTGGTGGCGATCAAGATCGCGCCGTTCAACCGGTACCAGACGATCGACGTGGTCCGGGCCGTGGCCGAGTCCGGCCGGGAGGACATCGCGCTCTACACCGGCAACGACGACAGCATCGTCGTGGACCTCTTTACGCCGTTCACCTTTGACGTCGCGGGCCGCAAGGTCACCCGCCGGATCGTCGGGGGGCTCCTGGGTCACTGGGGCGTGTGGACCCGCTCGGCGGTCCAACTCCTGGAGGAGATCAAGCAGGCCCGGAAGTCCTCCTCCCTCGACGCCGCCTGGCTGGACCGGGCGATCGCGGTGACGGACATGAATGCGGCGCTCTTCGACTCGGCCAACGGCTTCAAGGGCTGCATCCCGGGGATCCTCGAGATCCTGCGCCGCCACGGGCTGGTGCCGTCAATCCACTGCCTCAATCCCCACGAGGTGCTCTCGCCCGGCCAGGCCGACGAGCTGACCCGCGTCAGCCGCGCCTACCCGCAGCTCACCGACGACGCCTTCATCGCCGCCCACCGCGACCGCTGGCTTGCCTGAG
>JAFEGX010000127.1 GCA_018239675.1 Verrucomicrobiota bacterium | reverse complement strand
TTGACGCGGCTGCGCCCGTCAGCGGTTGGCGCGAGGACCTCCTGGCGCGGCACGGACTCCGTCCGCCCGCGACCTGGGAGGAGCTGCTGGAACTGGCAGACCATGGCTTCGTGGCGGTCGCGGGCATCCCGGTCGACTGCCTGATGAGCTTCTTCATGTTCTGTCACGCGCAGGGCGAGGAGCCGTGCCGGTCGCGCGAGCGGGTGGTGTCCCGTGAGGCGGGGGAGGCGGCGCTCGCGATGCAGCGCGACCTGATGCGCCGCCTGCCGGCGGAGACCTGGGAGCGGAACCCGATCCGGACGTGGGACGCGCTGGCGGCCGCGGCGGGCCGGCCGGCCCTCTGTCCGTTTGCCTACGGCTACTCCAACTATGCGCGGCCCGGCTACGCGGCGCATGTCCTGCGCTTCGGCGGGCTGGTGGGTCATCGCGGCCGGCGGCTGCGCGCGACGCTGGGCGGCACCGGCCTCGCGGTCTCGGCCCGGTGCCGCGAGCCGGCGGCGGCCCTCGCCTATGCGGCCCGCGTGGCCGGGGCGGACTGGCAGCGCACGCTCTATTTCGACGCCGGCGGCCAGCCGGCCCACCGCGCAGCCTGGACCGATGCGGAGGTGAACCGCCGGTCCAACGGGTTCTTCCGGGACACGCTGGCCACCCTCGACGAGGCGTGGGTGCGGCCGCGGTACCCGGGCTACCCCGGCTTCCAGGACCGCGGCGGCGAAATCGTGCGCGACTTTTTGCTCGGCCGGTCCGATACTGGCGCCGCCCTCGCGGCGCTCGACCTAGCCTACCGCGCGTCCCTCACCCCCGCCCCCTGACTCCCATGCTCCTCCAAGACCGCGTCGCCCTGATCACCGGAGCCGCCTCGGGCATCGGCAAGGCCGCCGCCCGCCTGTTTGCCCGGGAAGGCGCCCGCGTGCTGCTGGCCGACGTGGACGAGGACAACGGCCGCGACGTGGCGACCGAGATTGTCGCCGCGGGCGGCACGGCGCGCTTCATCCGCACCGACGTGAGCAAGAGCGCCGACGCGGCGCGGGCAGTCCGGACCGCGACCGAGGCGTGGGGCCGGCTCGACATTCTCTACAACAACGCGGCCCCGACCCGCCTCTGCAACGAGCGCGACCGCGCGGTGCACGAGCTCGACGAGGCGGTCTGGGACACGATGATCAACGTCGCGCTCAAGGGCGTGTACCTGATGTCGAAGCACGCGCTGCCGGTGATGATGCACCAGCGGCACGGCGTGATCCTGAACACCTCGACGGTGGACGCGCTCCTGGCCGAGCCGGCGGTCGACAGCTACACCGCGGCCAAGGGCGGGATCATCGCGCTCTCGCGCGCGATGGCGCTCAACTACGCCAAGCACGGCATCCGGGTGAACGCGATCAGCCCCGGCTACGTGGTCACGGAGTGCCAGCTGGGCTGGTATGAGAACCCCGCGGCCCGCGCCGCGGCGGAGGCGCTGCACCTGACGCGGCTGGGCCGGCCCGAGGACATCGCGGAGCTCGCGCTCTTCCTCGCGAGCGACAAGGCGGAGTTCATGACGGGTAGCAATGTCGTCATTGACGGCGGCTTCACCGCCTTCAAGTCGCAGCCGCAGGCCGCGGCCGAGACCTTTTTCCGGACGGAACCGTGAGAGGGAGCACGGTGCTTGCGAGTCGGCGGTTGCAGGCTGAAAGACCGGTGGCACCGACGGTGAGGCGGTGCAGGGGCGGCATGCGGGTCACGGGGTCCACGGCTTTCAACCGTGCCGTTCAACCTGCAACCGAATCGTTCCGGCTGCGCTGGCGCTGGAGCCTCTTGACTAGAAATGCCGCCGCAATGAGGCGCAAAAGCGCAGGAACTCGCCGCCGCCGCGCAACATCCCAATCGGGCCAAGCGCCGAGGCCACCGATCGTTCTGCCACGGGAGTTGGCAATGGATTGATCTGCGCTTCATGAGCCCCCTTGCGGCGACACGATCAATTGAAGCGCCCTAATGGGCAGGCAGCGTGGCGTTAATAACCCGGGTCGCAGGTTTCGGTTCCAGCCCGAGCCCGTACGGTAGGCGCCGCTCACTTTCGCCATGATCGCACCCGTCCTCGTCATCGCCCTCCTGACCGCCCTCGTGGCGACCGAGGCGGAGCCGTCGGGCGGCGGCCGCCGCTGACCATGGCCGGTCCGGGACGACGGACGATACTTGCGCCCCAGCGCGGATTACCCTGCCCTTGCAGCAGTCCTCCGCCGTGACCCCGCCCCGCTTCCTGCGCGCCCTCTCCTCGCCCAACTACCGGCGCTATTTCCTCGGCCAAGTGGTATCGCTCCTGGGCAACTGGATGACGACCACGGCGGCGCTCTGGCTCGTGTTCAAGCTGTCGGGCGACCCGTGGCACGTGGGCCTGGTCGGTTTCGCGAACCAGATCCCGGTGCTCGTGCTCGCGCCGTTTGCGGGCGTGTGGGTCGACCGCCTCGACGCCCTGCGGCTGGTGCGGCTCACCCAGGTCCTGTCGATGCTGCAGTCGGCCGCGCTGGCGGCGCTGACGCTGAGCGGGCACATGACCGTCAACCGGCTGATCTCGCTGTGCCTCGTGCAGGGCCTGATCAACGCCCTCGACTGGCCGGCGCGGCAGGCGCTGACCTACCCGCTGGCCGGGGACAAGGCGCTGCTGGAAAACGTGATCGTGCTCAACTCGATCACCTTCAACTTCGCGCGCCTGATCGGCCCGGCGATCGCGGGCTTCGTGATCGCGGCCGCCGGCGCCGGCATCTGCTTCATGCTGGATGCGGTGAGCTACCTTGCCGTGATTGTGGCCCTGGCCGGCGTACGGGTCCCACCGCGGACCACGCCGCCGAGCGAGGCGCACCCGCTGGCGGACCTGCGCGACGGCGTGCGCTACGCGGCGCGCCACCCGACCATCCGGCGCGTGCTGCTCATGGTGCCGGTGATCGGCCTGGCGGGCTTCGCGCACAGCATCCTGGCCCCGGTGTTCGCGGAGGGCATCTACCACGGCGACGCCCGGACCCTCGGCTTCCTGCTCTCGGCGACGGGCGTGGGCGCGGTGGTGGCCGGGATTTCGCTCACGCTGCGCACCTCGCCGACCGGCCAGGAGCGGGTGGTCGCGCTCGGGGCGCTGATCGGCGGCGGCGGGCTGGCCGGGATGGCCTTCGCGCCGGGCGTGGGCCTGGCGCTGCCCTGCTTTGCGGCGGCCGGCGCGGGCGGCGTGCTGGTGATGGCGTCGAGCAACACGCTCCTGCAGGCGACGGTGGACCACGACAAGCGCGGCCGGGTGATGAGCCTGTTTGCGACCGGCCAGAGCATGTTCCCCGTCGGCAGCCTGCTGGCGGGCGCGGCCGCCTCGGCCTGGGGCGCGCCGGCGACGATCCTGGTTTGCGGCGGTGTATGCGCGGCGGCGGCGGCGGTCTTCCACCGGGCGACGCAGCGCACGCCCGAGCTGCCGCAGCCGGAGCCGGCGGCCCGCGCCTGAGACCGGGCCGGACGGCCAAAAACGGCACTTGCCTGCTGGCTCATTTGGTATGCCATCGCGCGTGCCAAATGACTGCCTCCTCCGCCTCCCGCTTCCCGCTGCTCCGTCGTGCCGGCGCCGCCCTGGTTCAGTGGATTGACGCCGACCACGCGCCCGGCGGCGCCGACCGCATGCGGGCCGAGCCCGACCGGGTCGACTGGGTGCGCTGCATCCCGTTCATCGTGCTCCACGCCGGCTGCCTCGGCGTGCTGTGGGCGGGCTGGAGCCCGTTCGCGGTCGGCTGCGCCGTGGCGCTCTATTTCGTCCGCATGTTCGCGGTGACGGGCATCTATCACCGGTATTTCTCGCACCGGACATACCGCACCTCGCGCTTCGGCCAGTTCCTGCTGGCGGTGTGGGGCGGCACGACGGTGCAGCGCGGCGCGCTCTGGTGGGCGTACCACCACCGCCATCACCACCAGCACTCCGACGGCCCGGAGGACGCGCACTCCCCGCACGTGCACGGGTTCTGGTGGTCGCACATCGGCTGGATCACGAGCCGCCGCAATTTCCCGACCGACTACAGCAAGATCCGCGACCTGGCGAAATACCCCGAGCTGGTGTGGCTGAACCGGTTCGACACGGTGGTGCCGATCCTGTTCGCCGCCGGCCTGTGGGGCCTCGGCTGGCTGCTCGAGATCCACGCGCCCGGGCTGCACACGACGCGCTGGCAGATGCTGTGGTGGGCGTTCTTCGTGAGCACCACCTGCCTCTTCCACGGCACCGCGTGCATCAACTCGCTCGCGCACCTGCTCGGGCGGCGCCGGTTCGGCACGGGCGACGACTCGCGCAACAGCTGGATCCTCGCGTTCGTGACGCTGGGCGAGGGCTGGCATAACAACCACCACCGCTACATGCACTCGACCCGCCAGGGATTCTACTGGTGGGAGTTTGACCCGACCTACTACGGCCTGAAGCTCATGTCCTACACCGGCTTCATCTGGGACCTGAAGCCGGTGCCGGAGGCGATCCTGGCCGAGGCGGCGCGGGCGGACCACGCCAGCTCGGTGGCCGCGGCGCAGCGCGCGGCCGTGCTGCATCCCGAACTCTCATCCTTCCGGAAGGTCGTACCGGCCGCCGCGGCCCTCGCGGTGGCCACGGTCAACGCCGCCCACGCAAATTCGCCGCGGCGCTCGGATGGCCCGGCGATCCGGCAGGACGTCGCGGAAGTGGTCCGGCCGAGCGCCCAGCCGCCAAAATAGGTTTTCCCGGGACGCGGCGGACGGTACGCTCCTGCGCATGGCCCGCCTCGCGATCATCGGCACCGGCATTGCCGGACTCGGGTGCGCGCATTTCCTGCACCGGGACTATGACCTGACGCTGTTCGAGCAGAACGGCTACGTCGGCGGCCACACGAACACGGTGCATGCGACTGAGCGGGGCACCGGGCGGCCGCTGCCGATCGACACCGGCTTCATGGTGTTCAACCAGGTCACCTACCCGCTGCTCACGCGGCTGTTCCGGGAACTGGACGTGCCCACCAAGCCGACGAGCATGTCGTTCAGCGTGCGGCACGCCGACACGGGGCTGGAGTTTGCCGGGTCGTCGCTGAACCACCTGTTCGCCCAGCGGTCGAACCTCTTCCGGCCGCGTTTCTACCGGATGCTGGCGGCGATCAACCGATTCAACTCGGAGGCGGTCGCCGCGCTCGAGGATCCCGCGATCCGGGGCGAGACGCTCGGCGACTATGTGCGGCGCCGCGGCTACGGGAGTGACTTCCTCGAGCTGTACCTGGTCCCGATGAGCTCGGCCGTCTGGAGCACGCCGCCGGACCTGATGCTGACCTTCCCCGCCACGACGCTGCTCCGGTTTTTCCACAACCACGGCTTTCTCGGCCTCCACACCCAGCATCCCTGGTTCACGGTCGCGGGCGGGGCGAAGACCTACGTCGACCGGATCACCGCGCCGTGGCGCGAGCGCATCCGCGTCGGCCAGCCGGTGGTCCGCGTCGTGCGGTCCCCGCGGGGCGTCACCGTCCACACCGCCGCCGGCACCACCCATGCCTTCGACCATGCCATCCTCGCCTGCCACGCCGACCAGGCCCTGCGCCTGATCGACGGCCCGACCGGGAACGAGTCGCGGCTCCTCGGCGAGTTCCGGTACCAGGCCAATGTCGCGACCGTCCACACCGACGAGCGCGTCATGCCCCGGACCCGGCTCGCGTGGTCGAGCTGGAACTACGAGATCAACCGCGACGCGGCCGGGCGGCCGTCGGGCGCGACGCACTACTGGATGAACTCGCTGCAGGGGGTGTCGCGCCACGAGAACTATTTCGTGACGATCAACCGGCCGGAGGCGATCGACCCGGGGCGGGTCATCCACCGCATCCCCTACGAGCACCCGCTCTTCAGCCTGGGGGCAATCCGGGCGCAGGCCGAGCTGCCGGCCCTGAACCTGGCGGCCCGGCAGGCCACGCAGACCTTTTTCGCGGGGGCGTGGCAACGCTACGGGTTTCACGAGGACGGCCTGCTCAGCGCACACCGGCTGGCGGAGCAGTTGCTGGGGCGGGACCCCTGGCCCGCCTAGGCGGAAATTCCCGGCCGGCCCACGCATCCGGCGCCCAGCCTTGTGCGTATCAGGAATCCAGCCCACGCTTTCCTGCCGATGCGGTCCTGTCTCTACGAATGCCAAGTGATGCACGCGCGCCTCGCCCCGCGGCGCCACCGGTTCGCCTACCGCATCTTCCTGTTCGCGATCGACCTCGACGAGCTCGACACGCTGGCCGGCCGCCTGGCGTGGTTTTCCGTCAACCGGCCCAACCTGTACTCGTTCCGCGAGCGCGACTATTTCCCGACTGGCGAGACGCTGCACAACGGCGCAGCCGGCGCAGCGCCCGCGCCCGCCGGCGCCGGGCTCAAGGCGCGGGTCGTGGCCCACCTGGCGGCCCGCGGCGTGGACCTGGCCGGGGGCCGGGTCGTGCTCGTCGCCCTGCCACGCGTGCTGGGCTACCTGTTCAACCCGGTCGCGTTCTATTTCTGCTACGACCGCGACGACCGCCCGGTCGCGGCGATCGCGGAGGTCACGAACACCTTCCGCGAGGTGAAACCCTATTTCCTCGGCCCGGAGACGTGGCAGGCCGACGGCGGCGCCTTCCGCCGACGCACGCCCAAGCACTTCTACGTGTCGCCGTTCGCCGACGTCGACGTGGCGTTCGACTTCCGCCTGCGCGCGCCGGACGGGCAGCTGGCCATCCAGATTGACGACTACGTCGGTCCCGACCGGACGCTCGTGAGCACGCTCGCGGGCCCGCGCCGCGAGCTGACCGGCGGACGGCTGGCGTGGTTCACGCTGAAATACCCGTTGATCACGCTTCAGATCATCGCCCTGATTCACTGGCACGCGCTGCGCCTGTGGGTGAAGCGCGTGCCCTGGTTCGCCAAGGCCGCGCGGGCCCGCGACCAGCGCGACCTCTACCGGCCGCACCCTTCCATCACCCACTCCCCCGATCCCGCATGAGTCCGTCCTCCGCCCCGTCCCCCGACCTGGCCGCCGGCTACGCCCGTGCCGCCGGCGAGAGCTTTTGCCAGCGCGCCGTCCTTGAAGCCCTGGGAGCCATGACCCGCGGCCACCTGCGCCTGGAACTGCCGGGCGGCGCCGTGCGCGAGTTCGGCTCCCGCGCCACCGAGGAGCCGTTGCCGCTCGGCCTCGCTCCGCGCGCCAACCTTCGGGTCCGCCGGCCGGCGTTTTTCAACAAGTGCTTCTGGGCGGGCGACATTGGCTTCGCCGAGTCCTACATCGATGGCGACTGGGACTCGCCGGACGTCGCCGCAATCGTCGCCTGGTTCGTGCTGAACCTCGAGCACGCCCCGACCCTGTCGGGCTCGCGCCGCGCCCAGTCGCTGGCGCTGAATCTCCTGCGCTTCGCCAACCGGGCCGGCCACTTGCTGCGGCCCAACTCCCGGGAGATCGCCCGCCGCAACATCCGCGAGCACTACGACCTGTCGAACGACTTCTTTTCGCTCTTTCTTGATTCCTCGCTGATGTACTCCGGCGCCCACTGGCGCGACGGCTTCACGCTCGAGGACGCCCAGCGCGAGAAGAACGATGCGCTCTGCCGGCTGCTCCGGCTGCGGGCGTCCGACCGGGTGCTCGAGATCGGCACCGGCTGGGGCGGCTGGTCGCTGCACGCCGCGCGCACCTACGGCTGCCGCGTCACCACGGTCACCATCTCCCGCCAGCAGCACGATCTCGCCTGCCGGCGCATCGCGGCGGCGGGCCTGGCGGACCGGGTGGAGGTCCAGCTGCGCGACTACCGCGACATCACGGGCCAGTTCGACAAGATCGTCTCGATCGAGATGATGGAGGCGCTCGGCCACCGCTACCTCCCCGCCTTCGGGCGCGTCCTGGCCGGCGCGCTGAAGCGCGACGGCCTGCTGGCCCTGCAGTTCATCACCTGTCCCGACCACCGCTACCGCGAGTTCCGGCGCGGCGTGGACTTCATCCAGAAGCACATCTTCCCCGGCTCGCTGCTGCTTTCCCTCAACCGGGTCAACGACCAGCTGGCGCGGGCCGGCGGGCTGGTCCTGCGCCACGTCTCCGACCACGGCCCCGACTACGCGCTGACTCTGCGCGCGTGGCACGAGAACTTCCGGGCGCGCCTCGACGCGGTCCGCGCCCTCGGCTTCGACGACCGCTTCATCCGCAAGTGGACCTACTACCTCGCCTACTGCGAGGCCGGGTTTGCGATGCGCAACATCTCAGTCGTACAGACGCTCCACACCCGGGCAAATAACCTGAGCCTGGAGTAACCCGTAGCCGGTAGTTAGTGGACAGTAGGGTTCCGACCATCACTCCGCGCCAAGGCTTTCCTACTGACTACTATCTACCGACTACCGCCTACATCTCATGCTGCTACTCTTTCTCCGCGGACTTTTTCTCGTCGTGCTCGGGTCGATGCTGGCGGTGACCGCCTGGGCGGGCCTGCAGTGCCCCCTGTTCGCGCTGCCCCGCGAGGTGTACGCGCACCCGTGGTTCATCGCCACGATGTTCGACGCGTACTGGGGGTTCATCACCTTCTTCGTGTGGGTCTGCCTCAAGCAGACCGCGTGGAGCGCGCGGCTGGCGTGGTTCGTGGCGATCATGCTGCTCGGCAACATCGCGATGGCCTCGTTCTGCCTGCGGGAATTGTTCCGCGTGCCGCGCGACGGCCGGTTGGCGGATGTGCTGACGGCGGCGCGGCCAGGCGCGAGCCGGCTCGGGCTGGCGCTCGCCGGCGTGGGCCTGGTGGTGGTCGGCGCCGCCCTGCGGGGCTGAGCCCGGTTCGCATCCGCTGCTTGTGCCGACGGGTTCCCCCGCCTACCGTTGTTCCCCTGTGTCCGCCCCGGAACCGAATGTCGCCCCTGCCCCCGCCCGCACCTTCTGGCAGCGGCGGGTCCGGGATCCCATTGTCGCGCAGCTCACCCAGGGCATCACGCCCGAGAAGATCGCGTTGACGCTGGCCGTGGGCAGCGCGTTTGCCCTGTTCCCGATCCTGGGGACCACCACGGTGCTCTGCTTCATCGTGGCCATCGCGCTCCGGCTCAACCAGCCAATCGTCCAGCTGATCAACCAGGCGCTCTGGCCGGTCCACATTCCGGTGATCTTCGGCTGCATCCGCCTGGGCGAAACCATCTTCGGGGCGCCGCGCGCCGAGTTCCACATCCGGTGGATGCGGGAGATGATCTGGAGCCGCCCGGCGGAGTTCTTCCACCAATTCGGCCTGACGGTGCTGTACGCCGTCGTGGCCTGGTGCGTGGTCGCGCCCTTTTTCATCACGGCCGTGTATTTCATCGCGCTGCCGGTGACCCGCCGGGTCACATACCTGAAGCACACGGTCGAGACCACGACGGCGGACCAGACGCCTCCGCCTACGCCATGAGCCCGCTCCTGCTCGCGCTCGCGGCCCTGGCCGGCCTCTGCGCCGGGTTCGCCCTCCTCTACGGCCTGGCCCGCGCGATGGACAATTACGGCATCGTCGACATCGCATGGTCGTACGCGTTCGCCCTGCTCGGGGCCGGCTACGCGCTCGCCGCCGGCGGCTGGCCGATGCGGCGGGCGCTGGTCGGGACGATGGCCGTGCTCTGGAGCCTGCGCCTGGGCACGCACCTGGCGTTCCGCGTGCTCAAGCACCATCCGGTCGAAGATGGCCGGTACCAGCAGCTGCGCCGGGACTGGGCGGGCAATTTCGGGCCGAAGATGTTCGGCTTTTTCCAGCTGCAGGCCGCCTCCGTGGTGCTGCTCGGCGTGCCCTTCCTCCTCGCGGCGGTGAATCCCGCGCCGGCGCTGCATCCCGCGGAGGTCGCGGGCGTGGTCCTGTGGCTCCTCGCCCTGAGCGGCGAGGCGCTGGCGGACGCGCAGCTGGCGGCTTTCAAGCGCCGGCCCGACAGCCGCGGGCGGGTGTGTGACGCGGGCCTGTGGCGGTACAGCCGGCACCCGAACTACTTCTTCGAGTGGCTGATCTGGGTCGCGTACTTCGTGTTCGCCCTCGGCTCCCCGTGGGGCGGGCTCGCGGTCCTCAGTCCCGCCATCATCCTGTTCCTCCTGCTGCGGGTCACCGGCATCCCGCTCACCGAGGAACAGAGCCTGCGGAGCCGCGGCGACGCGTACCGCCGCTATCAGCAGACCACGAGCCGCTTCGTGCCGTGGCGGCGGCGGCCGCCGCCGCCGGCTTTGGGCGAGAAGCTGTAGGCATTAGGCTGGAAGATCCCACACCAAGCCCAACGCCTATCGCCTAACGCCTTCCGCTTTCCGCCTTCCGCCCCTCCACCGATGCTCGACACCCTGCTCGAAAAGAACCTCCTGCCCGACTGGCTGGTGCGCCTGGGCATCCGGCGCCTGCTCGCCCGCCGCCTCCGCGACGAGGCGCGGCGGTACGACCGGGCCGCGTACGTGGCCGACCTGAAGACGCGCGCGCTGGCCGAGCAGACCGCGGCGGCGAACGAGCAGCATTACGAGGTTCCGACCGCCTTCTACCTGCTGTGCCTCGGCCGCCACCTCAAGTACTCGGCGTGCCTGTACCCGACGGGCCGGGAGACGCTCGACGAGGCCGAGGCGAAGATGCTCGACCTGTACGCCGAGCGCGCGCAGCTGGCCGACGGGCAGAACATCCTGGAGCTCGGCTGTGGCTGGGGCTCGCTCGCGCTCTACAACGCCGCCCGCTTTCCGCGCGCGCGGATCACCGCCGTGTCAAACTCGCGGACCCAGAAGGAGCACATCGACACCGAGGCCCGGAAGCGCGGGCTGACCAACCTCCGGGTGATCACGTGCGACATCAACGCCTTCGACATCGCCCCGGGTCAGTTCGACCGAGTGGTCTCGGTCGAGATGTTCGAGCACCTGAAAAACTATCAGCGCCTCCTCGGGCAGATCGCCCGCTGGCTCAAGCCCGGCGGGCTGCTCTTCGTGCACATCTTCACGCACCACCGCCTGTCGTACCACTTCGTGGCGGAGGGCCCGAGCGACTGGATGAGCCGGCATTTCTTCACCGGCGGCCAGATGCCGGCGCACGACCTCCTGCCCCAGTTTCAGGACGACCTCCGACTGGTCTCGGACTGGAAACTCAGCGGTACCCACTACCAGCGGACGGCGGAGCACTGGCTCCGCAACATGGACGCGCACCGTGACGAGATTCGGCCGCTGTTCATCGATGTGTACGGCCGCGACCAGGCCACGAAATGGTGGGCTTACTGGCGGGTGTTTTTCATGAGCTGCGCGGAGCTGTGGGGCTACCGCGAAGGCGAGGAGTGGCTCGTCAGCCACTACCTGTTCCGCAAGCCCTGAGCGGCCATGCGCGTCCGAGGTTTCCGCGGCTCGTTCCTGGCCGGCGCGCTCGCGCTGGCGTGCCTGGCGCCGGCACCGGGCCGCGCCGACGACGCCGCGGTGTTGGTGCAGCAGGCCCGGGCGGCCGAGGCGCGATACGACACCGCCGCGGCGCTCGCGCTGTTCCTGCAGGCCGACGCAGCGCGGCCGAACGACCCCGTCATCCTGCAGAAAATTTCGCGGCAGTACTCGGACGCCACGAACGACACCACGGACGTGACGGAAAAGAAGCAGCTCTGCGCCCTGGCACTCGACTACGCCCGCCGTGCCACCGACCTGGCCCCGAATGATCCGGTGAACCAGCTGTCCGTCGCGATCTGCTACGGAAAGCTCGGGCTCTACAGCGACGCAGCCACCAAGGTGGCATACTCGCGACTCGTGAAGTCCCACGCCGAGCGGGCCCTCGCCCTCAATCCGGACTACGACTACGCCCACCACGTGCTCGGCCGATGGCACCACGAGGTCGCCACCCTCGGCCTGGGCACGCGGTTCATCGTCGGGCTCGTCTACGGCGGACTGCCGCCCGCCTCCACCGCCGAGGCCGTGCGCCACTGCCGGCGCGCCTGCGAGCTCGCCCCGCAACTGCCCTCGCATCGCGTCGAACTTGGGCTGGCGCTGCTCGCCGACGGCCAACGCGCCGCTGCGCGCGAGGTCCTGGAGGCGGCACTGCGCATGACGCCGGTCGAGAAGCACGACCCCGCCGCGTTCGAGCGCGCCCGCGAGGCGCTCCGGCAGCTCGGCGACGTCTGACCTACTTCACGCCGGGACCGAGGTGCTGCTCGAGGAAGTCCACCACGTGCTGGAAGATCGCGGTGCGGTTCTTCTCCGAGGCGAGGTCGTGGCCCTGGTCGGACAGAAACAGGCTCTCGGGCCGCCGGCCCGTCCGCTCGAGCGCCGTGATCATGCGGCGAGCCTGGTCTTCCGGCACGACCCGGTCGTTGCGGCCCTGGATGATCAGCACCGGTGCCTTGATCCGGTCGGCAAAGTTGACGGGCGAAATTGACCGCAGAAAGTCCCGGTCCTGGTCAGGATCCCCAATCTCGCGCCGCCAGAACCGGAAGGCGGACTGGCCGGCGGGGTCGGTGCGCCGGTCGTCGAAGATCGCGGGCCAGTCGGTAACTCCGGCGAACGAGATGCCGCAGCGGTAAAGCTCCGGGTTGTGGCCGAGCGCGAAGAGCGCCGAGTACCCGCCGTAGCTGCTGCCGAAGATGGCAAGGCGCGCGGGATCAGCCACCCCCGCCGCCACCGCCCAGCGGGTCGCGTCCTCGATGTCGTCCTGGATCTTGCGCCCGATCTGCCGGCGCGCGTCCCGGTAGAGCTGCTCGCCGTAGCCCGGCGAACCCCGGTAGTTCATCTGCAGCACGCCGTAGCCGCGATTCGCGAGGAGCTGCACGAGCGGGTCGAAGCCCCAGATGTCGCGCACCCACGGGCCGCCGTGCGGCAGGACGACGAGCGGCAGGCCCTTCGGCTCATGGCCGGCCGGCACGGTGAGGAAGCCGTGAATCAGCAGCCCGTCGCGCGCCTGGTACTTGATCGCGAGCGTCGGCGCCATCTGCGCCGGCTTGATCCAGCCCATGCGGGACGCGAGGCGGCGCACAGCCTTGCGCGCGGTGTCGACGAGATAGTAGACGCCAGGCTGCTGGTCCGAGTACGCCAGCCACAGCTGCCGGGTGCCGTCGAGCGACGCGTCGACCAGGAGGTTCACGGTGTCGGGCAGCATCCGGTCAATCATCCGCTGGTAACCGGCATACTCCGAGTCCAGCCACTTCACCCGCGGCGCATCCGTCAGGTAGCGGATGCCCAGCAGCCGGTCGCCGCGCGGCGTGAACAGCGGGCGCGCGAGCGACTGCCCGTCGATGCTCGGATTGAAACCCTCGGGCAGGATGTCGTACTCGGCATCGTCCACCAGCGGCTCGCCGAGCTGCCCGGTGGCCGGGTCGAGGGCGAAAATCGTCCAGCGCTTCGCGGGCGTCAGCGCCGCGACCAGCACCCGGCCGAGCGAAGCGTCGAAGCCGAGCGGCCGCATCAGGCCCGTGCGGTCCTGCAGCGGCAGGATGGCGCGCCACGGCGCCGCCGCGTTTTCCCGGTAGATCGCGCCGCTCAGGTCGCCGTGCCGCAGCACGCCGAAACGCACGGCGCCGCGATGGTCCGCGCCCCAGGCCACGACCTCGCCCGGATTCTTCACCACCACCCGGGCCAGGCCGTCCTCGCCCCGCACCCGGAGCACGTCGGGGTGGTTGTAGCTGCCGGAGCCGCCCTCGTGGCGGTCGAGCATGAGGACATTCTGCTCGCCGTCGAAAAACCGGTAGATGACCTCCCGCGGGACGAAGCGCGAACCGGGGAGGTTGAAGCGGTCGCCTTCATGGCCGCTGATCGGCACCGGCCGGTGGCCGTCGAAATCCACCGCGAGCACGCCGTACACCGCATGCCACACCGTGGTGGTGATGAACAGGCGGCGGTCGCCAACCCAGGCGAACCCGCCCACGCCTTTCCGCACGCCGTCGGCCAGCGCCGCCTCGCCGACATCGATCCACGAGAGCGCCCCGGAATCCACCTCGGCGACATGCACCGCGGGACGGCCGTCGTGGTCCCGCACAAACGCGAGGTGCCGGCCGTCGGGTGACAGCCGCGCCCGGGACGCCTCGGGCTGGCGGGCAAAGTCCGCCACGGGGAGACGCTCGACCGCCGCAGCCGGCGCGAGCAGCGCCACGGCCAAGGCGAAGCAGAGGGGCAGCTTTGGGATCACCGCCCAGTTCCTGCCGGCAGCCGACCGGGTCCGCGAGGACGCCCGGGCCGGACCGTCCGGGCGCCGACGCTCACGCCGGAAGCTTGAAGCCCTCGAAGAGCGCTTTCACGTCCTGCAGGAAGGCCGCCGTGCCGGCGCCGTTGACCACCTTGTGGTCGAAGGTGATCGAAAGCGTGACCACCTCGGCCGGGTAAACGACGCCACCGTCGTTGATCATGCGTTCGTGTGCAGTGCCGACGAAGAGGGTGCTCATGGCCGGGGGCACGACGATCGGCCAGGCCTTCTCGATGCCGAAGGCGCCGAGGCTCGTGAGATTCAGCGGGGCCTGGACATCCTCCACCGTGCCGGACCGGGTGGCGTCAATCCCGGCCTGGTAGGCCGCGACGAACTCGGCCCAGCCCAGCCGGTTGCAGCGGCGGACGACCGCGGTTGCGAGCCGGTCGCCGTCGAGCGCCACCGCCACGCCGAGATCGAAGTCCTGCTGCTCGAGGATCGTCCCGTCCTTCGCCACGACGCGCCGGAACGGCGCGTGGCGTTCCATCGCCCGCACGACGCACCATCCCATCATGGCGGACGGCGACGGCGCGGCCTTGCCCAGGGTGCGTTTCGCCTGCTCGCGCGCGGCGCGGATCGCGGCGTAGCGCACGTCCATCTCCATGTTGGCCGGGACCACGGTGTCCAGGCGGCGGGTAATCGCGGGCGACAGCGCCGGATCGCGGCGCTCGCCCTTGGCGGTCGACGGGGCGGAGGCGGCCACGCTGTCCGGCCGGGCGGCCAGCCTGGGTGGCGCGGCCAGCGCGGGAGCCGGGGCCGCCGGGGGCGGCGGCGCGGTCTCGCCGGCCGTGTCGCCGGTCACGACCGCGATTTCCTGGCCGATCTCGACGATGTCGTCCGGCTTGATCTTCCAGACCTTGAGCGTGCCGCTGTAGGAGGCCTCGATGGGATAGACGGCCTTGTCGGTCTCGACCTCGCACAGCACGTCGTCCGGAAGCACGGCCTCGCCAGGCCGCTTGTGCAGCGCCACCACGCGCGCCGAGCGCAGGCCCTCGCCCATGATGGGCACCTTGACAATGATCTCGCTGGATCCGGGCACGACGCTGTTTAGGGGCGCGGCGGGCGACGCGGAAGCCGAAACCGCGGGAGCCGGCGCGGGGAACGGCGTCCGGCTGCCCGGCTGCAGGCCCGCGGAGTTGGCAATCGTCCGGCGGATGGCCTCGACGATGCGGGAGGCGTCGGGCAGCGCGGCATACTCATAGATCGGATTGTAGCCGATCATGACATTGCCCTTGGAGACGAGCACCGGTGGGGCGACCATCCGGCTCCAGACGTCGGGCCGGCCCGAGACGTGCGAGATGATCATCTGGCCGACGGAGCAGTTCTCGGTGTCCTCCTGCACGACCACCAGGCGGCCGGTCTTGCGGACCGACTCCTCGATCATCTCGTGGTCCCACGGCACGATCGAGCGGAGGTCGATCAGCTCGACGCTGACCTGGTCCTGGACGAGACCAATGGCCTCGAGCGCCTTTTCCATCGTGTTGCCCCAGGCGACCACGGTGACCTCGGTGCCGGCCTGGCGGCAGCGGGCGTGGCCGATCGGCACGGCCATGACCGGGTCGGGGGTGGCGCGCTCCGCCCACAGCAGGTGCTTGGGCGCGAGGAAAATCACGGGGTCCTCCGAGTGCATCGCGGTCCAGAGGAGTCCGGCCGCGTCCTCCGGCGTGCTCGGGATCACGACGCTCAGACCGGGAAAATGGGCCAGGGCCGACTCGTTGGCCTGCGAGTGCCAGAGGGAGCCGCCCGGCAGGTACGCGCCGTACGGGGCGTAGACCACCACCGGGCACGACCAGCGGCCGTAGGTCCGCCACCGGAGCGTGGCGAGGTTGGTGACGAGCTGGTTCCAGCCCGGGTAGACGAAATCGATGAACTGCAGCTCGAACACCGGGCGCTTGCCGTAGCTGGCGAGGCCGCAGGCCACGCCGAGGATGGTGCTCTCGGCGAGCGGCGAGTTGAACACCTGGCCGGGAAAATCGGTGGAGAGCTTCTGCGTGAGCCGGAACACCCCGCCCTTCGGGTCCTCCACGTCCTCGCCGAAAATCACGCGGCCCGGGTCGGCATCGAGGCCCGCGCGGAGCGTGAGGTTGATGACGTCGCCCATGCGGTACGTGCCGGGCTTGAGGACCTGCTCGTCGAGCGCGGCGGGTTGCGACGAGACGTTCGTCTCCAGCTCGTAGGCCACCGGATTCTCGGCCTTCTCGGCCTCGACGTAGTCGAGCCGCACGCGCTCCTTCGTCTCCTTGTCGAGCTGGTTGAACCGGGCCTCGGTGAGTTCGCCCTCGGCGATCAGCTGCCGCCTCAGCACCATCAGCGGATCGCGCTCCGCCAGCGTGGCGAGCTCGTCCTTGCTGCGGTAGATCGACTGGTCGTCGGTGCTGGTGTGGCTCGAGAGCCGCTCGAGGCGCAGCCAGAGCAGCGCCGGGCCGTGGCCGGCGCGGATGTCCTGCAGGGCCGCCTCCGCGGCGCCATGCACCGCCTCGACATCCCAGCCCTCCACCGTGCGCCACTGCTCCTCGTTCAGGACCGACAGGGCCTTCGGGGTCATGCGCGCCGTCGGCGTGCTGATGCCAAAGCCGTTGTCCTCGACCACGAACAGCACCGGCAGCCGGCGCTCCTGCGCAAAGCACAGCGCCTCGTAGAAATCACCCTGGCGGGTCGCGGCGTCGCCGACGCTGGTCACCACCACGCTGTCCTTGCGGTCGAGCTGCATGCCCCAGGCGATGCCGCAGGCCGGCAGCAGCTGCGCGGCGGTCGGGGTCGGGACACTCCAGATGTTCAGCTCGCGGTACGAATAGTGCGACGGCATCTGCCGTCCGCGCGACGACGACTCGCGCTTCGCCATGTAGTCGAGCGCGAGCTGGCGCGTCGTCACCCCCCGCCCCAGCACCAGGCCGCGGTCGCGATAGTATGGAACGAGATAGTCGTCGGCCCGGAGCTGCAGCCCGACCGCCGCGAGCGCCTCGTGGCCGCGGCCGGAGACGTGAAAGTGACCCTTGCCCTGGCGGTTCAGGTTTTCCTCGCGCAGGTCGCCGTGACGACTTTCCAGGATGATCGTCAGCAGCCGGTGCTTGAGCTGGGCAGACAAACGGGACGCAACGGAAGGCATAAGGTCGGACTCCTTGGGGTTGAGGAGCGGCGTTGGGCTGGGCGCTAGGCTCATGCAAAAGCCGTCCGTGGCAATGCGTTTCCCTTACTCCATTTAGAGTATCAGAAAATGCGCTGGCCGATCAGCTCCCGCCCGGCCAGGGCCCGGTAGTCCCCTCGCGGCAAGTCACTGGTCTCCAGTTGCATGAACAAGCACAGATCAACTGGGCGTCGCCTTTGGCCCGACCGGCATTCACCGCCGCACGCGCGGTTGCATCGCGCCGGAAACCGGCCTAGCTTGAGGCGTAGCCCGAACCCGTCATGCATCCCCGTCATGGCTTAGTGTTGCTGGGTCTGATCGCCGGAGCCGCCGCGAGTGGCGCCCCGCCGGCGGTCGCTCCAGACCGGCCGGTCACGGCCACCCTGCGGCAGGCCTTCAGCTATGATTTCGCCCGGCGCCGCGATTCTGCCGCTGGCGACGAACTCGCGCCGATCGCCTTCACGATGGAGAGGATGATCGTGAGCGACAGCCGCTTCGTGCGCGAGGCGACCATCGCCATCGATCGAACGAAGGCCAACGCCCTGCGCGAGAAATTCCACCCCGTCGAAGGCGGCCGGTTCGCGTCGTTTCACCTGAGCGGACTCGTCGTTGATCTCGGCCTGTGGCGCCACGTTGACCTGCTGCCCAACTACAATGCGTTCCGGCCGGACGGAGCGACGGTCCAGGTCGACCTCGCGCGAATCAGGTTCTAGAGGGTCTCCGGTTGAGATAGAGGTGCGGGTGACACCGAGATCACCGAGGCTGCACCGAGATCACGGAGGCTAGACCTTCCGACTGGGCCGGACCGCAATGCCCTTTTGCAGGATCAGTACCCTCCTCATCGCCTCCGTGCTCCCGGCGACGCCAACCAAAACTGAAATCGCTTTGGCGAGCCGCTAGCACGCACCGATGGAACGCGCGTAGCGCATCAGGCCGCCGCGGAAGGCCGGGAAGCCGGTGCCCATGAGGAGCGCGAAATCGGCGTCGTCCGCCGATTTCAGCACGCCCTCGTCGAGCACGCGCTTCGTCTCGTCGATCATCACGCGGTTCAGCCGGTCGGCGATGGCGGCGCCGGTCAGCGTTGACTTGGCCGCCGGTGCAAACGGCGCCATGGCGGGATTCAGCGTCTCCTTCCCGCCGGCGTAGGAGTAGAAGCCCGAGCTCGCACCGTTCTTCCTCCCCTTCAGCCCGGCCTCCAGCATGCGGCGGCACACGCTCGTGGCCCGGAACCGGTCAGGAAAATAGTGCGCCATCTCGCCGAAAATGAAATCGGTGACGTCCACCCCCACCTCGTCGATCAGCCGCGCCGGGCCCATCGGCCAGCCCCAGTCGCGCAGCGGCGCGTCGAGCAACTCCGTCGGCACGCCCTCCTCCCAGAGGCGGCACGCCTCGTTGAGGTAGAAGAACAGCACCCGGGTCACGAGGAAGCCCGGCGACGATCGGCAGATCACGGGGCTCTTGCCCAGCGCCTTCGCGAACGCGAGGGTTCGCTCCGCGGTCGCGCGCGCTGTGTGCGGGCTGAGCACCAGCTCGATCAGCGGCATGCGGCTGACGGGATTGAAGAAGTGGATGCCGATCGTGCGCTCGGGATGGGCCACCGGCGCGGAAAGCTCCTCGATCGGGAGCGCCGAGGTGTTGGAGGCGAGCACGCAGTCCGGGCGCACCACCGCGCCCAGCTCGCGGAACAGCGCCTGCTTGGCCGCCACGTTTTCCACGATCGCCTCGATGACGAGGTCGCACTCGGCGAATCCCTCCCAACCCGTGGTCGTCTTCACCCGCGCAAGGCCGGCGGCGGCCGCCTCGGAGGTCATTTTTTTTCGGGCCACCGATTCGTCGAAGACCCCGCGGATCACCGCCAGGCCGCGCTCGACGAACTCGGCCTTCACGTCGCGCAGCACGACCTCGTGGCCGCGCGCCGCGCACCATTGGGCGATGCCCGAGCCCATCACGCCGGCGCCGACCACGCCAATCTTCCGGAACGGCGCCGGGGCCGCGGCAGCTGCGGCCGGCGGAAACCAGGCGTCCACGGTGAGCTTTTTCACGGCCTCCTTCAGGAAGAAGACATGGATCAGGTTGCGGCAGGTCTCGCTCACCATGATCCCGCCGAATACCCGGGCCTCCTCCGCCAACGCTTCCGCCAGCGTCTGCCCGGCGGTCCGCTCGATCACGTCGATCGCGGCCACCGGCGCGGGTTCGCGGCCGCGGGTCCGTTTGGTCACGTCCTGCCGGATCTTAGCAAAGTACTCCGGCTCGGCGGCCGGCGGCACCGGCCGCACCGGGAATCCCTCGGCGGCGAGCCGCAAGGCCGCGGACTTGGCGCGGGACTTGAGCTCCGCGGTGGGCACGACTTCGTCAACCAGACCGGCCGCCTTCGCCTCGCCCGCCGGAACCAGCGCGGCCTTCACAATGTGCTCGAGGGCGGCCTTCGCCCCGACGAGTCGCGGCAGGCGGGCCGTGCCGCCCCAGCCCGGGATCGTGCCGATGCCGGTTTCCGGCAGCCCGATAACGGTCTCCCGGGCCTCGCTCGCGACGCGCCAGTGGCATGCGAGCGCCAGCTCGTAGCCGCCGCCCGCGCACGCGCCGTGGATGGCGCACACGACCGGGACCTTGAAACCCGCCACCTGGTCAAACGAGCCCTGTCCGTCGCGGGACGCCGCGGAGGCCGCCGCCGCGTCGGGCAGCTTGGTCAGCCACTTGAGGTCGGCGCCGGCGATGAAGATCCGCTCCTTGGAGCTGGTGATCACGACGGCGCGAACCGGCTGGGCCGCAAGGGCGGTGATCGCGGCGCGCAGGTCGGCGTGCACGGCGGGAGTGAAGACGTTGGCGCGGGCGGTCGGGTCGTCGAAGACGATCCAGCCGACGCCGTCGTGGTCCACGGAATGGGAGACGGAAGGGCTCATGGGGTTGGGGTGTTTTGGCGCCAACCATGACGACTGGCCGGCCGTAGTAAATCGCGGAGAGGATCGAACCCGCGGCGCGGCCGGGGTTCGATCATTGAAAATTGAAGGCTGAAAGTTGAACGCTCGGCAGTCGGCCTGACCGCTCCGGCTTTCAACTGACCACGTTCAACCTTCAACTCCCCGATTCCGGCCGACAGCAGGCGAGAATTTCCGCAGATACCGCAGGGCGATCTCGAACTCCTCCGGCAATGGAGCCCGGAGAGTGACCGGCTCGCGCGTGACCGGATGGCGGACCGTGAGCTCGTGGGCGTGGAGCGCGAGACGGTGGAGCAGCGGCCTCTCGGCGTCCCGCCCCTTGTAGCCGCGCTTGAGATCGGAAAGAAGCAGGTGGACCTTGCGATCGCCGTAGAGGTGGTCGTTCAGCACGGGGGCGCCAAGCGCGGCCAGGTGCACCCGGACCTGGTGGGGGCGGCCGGTGACCGGCTGGCATTCGAGCCAGACGAATCGGCCGAACCGTTCCCGCACCGTGAACACCGTCGTGCAGTCGCGCGCGTCACGCCCGCGGCCCGGCCGCAGCTGGCCGGGGTGGCGGAGGTCGTCCACCAGCGGCTGGTCCACGGTGAACACGTCGGGGAGTCCGCCGTCGGGGGCCCGCAGGCCGGCGAGGCCCGGGAGCGCCCGCTCGCGGGGCAGCACGACGGCCAGGGCGAGGTAGCGCTTGTCGGCGGTCTTGGCCTGGAACTGCCCGCTGAGCGCGTCGCGGGCGGCCCGGGTCTTGGCGCACAGCAGCACGCCGCTCGCCGCCCAGTCGAGCCGGTGCACGTTGGCGGCCTCGGCCCCGAAGCGGGCCTGGACCTGCGCCATCAGGGTCTCCCGGCGCGGCGCCGTGCGGTCGGCGACGACGGGCAGGCCGGCGGGCTTGTCGAAAGCCAGCATGGACTCGTCCTCGAAGATGACCGTGGGCAACGGCATCCCCGCACTATGGCGGACGAAACGGCGGAGCGAAGCGCAGAATGGCGGGCCCGGGGGTCTTCAAAATCCCGTAAGGATGACCGGAATTGCGCAAATCCGCTTGCGACCGCGGGGGAGCCGGGACTGCTTGAAGGAAGTGCCGCATGCTCCGATGCCGGTCCTGCCCAAGAGCCTCTTCACGCTGGGGGCGAGCCTTCAGACCGCCCGCATGATGCGGCGTCTCCGGGAGACGCACAGCGCGGTGCCGGCCCAGCGCAAGGCGTTCAGCTCCCTCGCGTACAAGTGCGCGACCACGGCCTACGGCCGGAAGTTCGGCGTCGAGCAGGGCAAGCCGTACGAAACCTTCCGGCGTCGCGTGCCGCTGAGCACCTACGAGCAACTGGTCCCGTACATCGACCGGATGAAGCATGGCGAGGCCGACGTGCTCTGGCCCGGTCGCTGCTCGTTTTTCGCGGACACCTCGGGAACCACCACGGGCAAGCCCAAGTCGGTGCCGATCACCGGCGAGATGCTCGCCCACTTCAACCGCGCCGGGCGTCACTCGGTGCTCTACTACACGGCCCGGGCCGGACGCGCCGACGTGTTTCGCGGCCGCCACTTGTTCATCGGGGCTTCGACCGCGCTCCAACCGATCCCGGACGTCGCGCCGTTCGTGGCGTTCTCGGGCGACCTCAGCGGCATCACCTTCCTCAACCTGCCCGCGTCGGCCGAGCGCCATCTCTTCGAGCCGGGCGCCGAGATCGCTCAGCTGGCCGACTGGACCAAGAAACTCGACGCGATCGTGCGCCGGACCCCGTCGCTCGATATCTCGCTCGTGGCCGGCCTGCCGAACTGGCTGCTGACGCTTGCCGAGGCCCTGCGGGCCGGCACGCCCGAGGGGCGCGCCGCCGGCTTCACGCTCCGGTCGCTCTGGCCCAACCTCGAGTGCATCGTCCACGGCGGCGCCCCGCTGGCGCCCGTCCAGGAGGCCCTGCGCGCACTCGGCGGCGACGGCGTGGCCTTCCACGAGGTGTACCCGGCGTGCGAGGGATTCATCGCCGCCCAGGACGCCACGCCCGGCGAAGGCCTCCGCCTGTTGGCGGACTCGGGGCTGTTCTTCGAGTTCCTGCCGATGGCCGAGTTCGAGCCGACGCGTCTCGCTTCACTTGGCCCGAAGGCCGTGCCGCTCGAGGACGTCGCGACCGGGGTCGACTACGCGCTCGTGCTGACCACGCCCGCCGGGCTGTGCCGGTATGTGCTGGGGGACGTGGTGCGCTTCATCTCCACCACCCCGCCCCGTCTGGTTTACGTGGGCCGGACCAAGCTGCAGCTGAACGCGTTTGGCGAGCGGGTGATGGAAAAGGAAGTCACCGACAGCCTGGTGCGCATGTGCCGGGAGCAGGGCTGGACCCTCACCAACTTCCACGTGGCGCCGCTGTTCACGGCGTCCCTGACCGGGCAGACCCGCGGACGCCACGAGTGGTGGATCGAGCTGCAGCCGGGCTCGGTGCGGACGCCGATCGGGGCGTCCATCGCGGTCGACCTCGACGCGCAGCTGTGCACGCGCAATCCCGACTACGCCGCCCGGCGGAAGGCGGGCACCCTCGAGTTGCCGTTCGTGCGCCTCGTCATGCCCGGCGTGTTCGAGCACTGGATGCGCCACAACGAGAAATGGGGCGGGCAGAACAAGGTGCCGCGATGCCGCAGCGATCGCGCCGTGGCTGACGGCCTGACCAAGGTCGCCCGCTTCACCGAGGATTAGGCTGCTTCTGCAATACTCCGGAGGAATGGCGGAGCGTTGTTCAACACGAAGCGCACCAAGCTCACGAAGATCAGCCAGCCCGGCCGATCTAAAGCAGTTTGACAGGAGTGGTAACCTCACAGAGGCGCAATTAGCGCAAGAACTCGCCACCGAAGCAGGCCGCCCGAATCGGACCATGCTTCGAGGCATCCGATCTCTCTGCAATGGGAGCTCGCCGGGGATTGATCTGCGCCTTTTGAGCCTCCTTGTGGCTACACGCCTATCTGATACCTCCTAGCGACTCCGCCGTGCGGAGAATCCAAGCTCGGTGTCACGCACAGGTCCATCTGGCCTGCCATCACCCTTCGTGGGCTTCGCGGTCTTCGTGGCCAAATAGAACCGCGCGCCTGGGTTGGAAACTCCAGCGTGGGGCGGCTCAGCCAAATGCGGCCCGAGGGCCGTGTCACTCAATCCGTGACACGGCCGCGAAAAACAAAGGCTCAGTTCTTCAGGAACGCCTTCAGGCGCGCCTCGAATTCCTCGGTCGGCTCCGCGCCGACCTTGCGGTCGCGGATGTTGCCGTCGCGGTCGATGATGAAGGTCGTCGGGATCGCGTCCATGCCTCCGAACGCCTCCACCACCTCGTCGGTGCCCATCACGATCTGGTAGTCCACCTTCTGGGTTGCGATGAACTTCTTCACGACGCCGGGACCCTGCTGGTCGAGCGAGACACCGATGACGACCAAGCCGGCATCGCGGTACTTCTTCTGCAGGGCGACGTAGCCCGGGATCTCCATCCGGCACGGGCCGCACCACGTGGCCCAGAAGTCGACGATGAGCACCTTGCCCTTGAATTGGTCGGAGCTGACGACGTTGCCGTCGACGTCCTTGAGCTTCCAGGCCGGGGCCGGGGTCGGCTTGACGGGCTCGGCCCGCAGGACCGCAGCCAGGGTGAACAACGCCAGGGACGTCAGGAGCAGGCGGACAGATTTCATGAATGGAAAACGGGAAGCGGGAAAGACGGGAAAGCAAGCTTGACCGAACGGTGAAGCCGGAAAGCGCGGGATTTTGGGGGTCGCAAACGCCTCCTTGCGCCGGCTGCTACGAAGTGCCCGTAGCAGCCGACGCAAGGAGGCTGATCCAACCCCCGGCCTCGGCTCAGTTCTCCTTCGAGTCGGGCAGCTCGAGGCCCAGCGTCTCGATGAACTTCTTCATCGCGGGGGTGAGCACGCGGCCCTTGCGGTGGAGGATGGCCAGCGGACGGGTGAAGTCCTTGCCCTTGAAGTGGACGGCCGCGAGGGTGCCCTGCTTGACCTCCTGGAGGACGGTGGCCTGCGGGACGATTGCGATGCCATGGTCGATCTCCACGGCCCGCTTCACGGTCTCGATGTTGTCGAACTCCATGACCGGCTCGATCTCGAGCTTGTTGTCGCGGAAAATTTGGTCGACCGCCTTGCGGGTCGGGATGTCCGGGTCGAAGCCAATGAACTTCTGCCCGGCCAGCTGCCGGAGGTCGATCTCCCCGGCCTTGGCCAGCGGGTGCCCAGGGTGGGCGATCAGGACCAGATGATCGTCGCGGAACGGCAGGACCTCGATCTGGCGCTGTTTCACCGGGAAGGCCACCAGGCCGAAATCCACGGCGTTGTGCAGGATATCCTCGTACACGAGATTCGACCGGCGGTACTCCACCCGGACATTCACCGAGGGATAATCGTGGAGGAACTTCTTGATGTATGCAGGTAGCTCATGGAGGCCGATCGAGTAGATCGTCGAAATCCGGATCGTCCCGCTGATTACCTTCTTCATCTCCTGCAGTTCGGAGAGCAGCTTATCGTAGGTATGCAGGATCTCCTTCGCCGACTCGTACACCCGCTGCCCTTCCCGGGTCAGCTGGAACTGCTTCTGGCTGCGGTCAATGAGCAGGGTCTTGAAGTGCCGCTCCATCGCCCGCGCCTGCTGGCTGACGGCGGATTGGGTGATCCCGTTAAGTTTGGCCGACTTCGAGAAGCTCTTGGTCTCGACGAGGTCAGCGAAAATTTTGAAGTTCTCGATTTGCATGGCTGGCGCGAATCCTTGGAACCATAATGGTCACTTATTAGACAGCAACCTATAAGCAGAGCATCTTTGGAGACCATGTTTATTTCCTATGATGAGTTCCGGCAGCGCGCAGACCGGGTCATGGCCGAAATCGCAGCCGCCTGCGTTGCCGCCGGGCGGGACCCCAAGGAGGTCGCGCTCCTCGCGGTGACCAAGACCCACCCGGCCGCCGCCGCCGAATACGCGGCCCGGTACGGGTTGGCGGCGGTGGGCGAGAACCGGGTCCAGGAGGGCGTCGACAAGCGCGCCCAGACCACGGCCGCGGTCCGGTGGGAGCTGATCGGCCATCTCCAGTCCAACAAGGCCCGGCTGGCGGCCACCCACTTTGACCGGGTCCAGAGTGTCGACAGCGTGAAACTGCTGAACCATCTCGACCGGGCCGCCGCCGAGGTGGGCAAGACCCTGCCGGTCCTGCTCCAGGTCAACGCCGGGCGGGACCCGGCGAAGTTCGGCGCGGAACTGGAGGACGCGCCAGGCCTGCTTCAGGCCGCCCTCGCGCTGCCGCACCTGCGGGTGGATGGGTTCATGACCATTGCGCCGCTGAGCGACGACCCGGCGGTGGCGACCCTGACTTTCCAGTACCTCCGTGAACTCCGCGACCGCCTGGCGGCGGAGACCGGTCGGCCGCTACGCGAGCTTTCCATGGGCATGAGCGGCGACTTTGCCGCCGCAATCGCCGCCGGCAGCACCCAGGTGCGGGTCGGCACGGCGCTGTTCGGCACGAGGGGACAGGAGCCGACACAGTAGCGAGTAGCGGGTAGCGTGCAGCGAGCATTGGGCTAGCGGGGGATGCTAAGGGTTGGGCGTCCCCCCCGCTCTGCTACGCCGAAACGCTCGGCGCGTAGTCTCTCAAAGCCGACCAAATGCTCGCTACTCGCTACGCGCTACTCGCTACTGGCGGCGCGGCTCAGCCGCGCCGCCTGCTTTCCGGGTTGCCAGCGCCGGAAATCCTCCTTCGCTCGGGCCGTGGATCAAGGGAAGCTGGATGAAGCCCGCCGCCTGTCTCTGCGCGCCCTGCTCGACGACCCGAGCCCGGCGGTGCGGCGCGCCCTGACCGCGCACTTCCTCCAGCTGGGACCGGAGGCGATCGAATTTCTCCAGGAAACGTCCCGCGGCACCAACCGGCCGCTCGCGCGCCATGCGCAGTGGTATCTTGAGGAGTTGAAGTTCGCCGACCCCGTCGCGGAATTCCGCGGCTTCATCCGCTCGCTGAACTACGAGCTCGAGACCGGCTCGCTGCTGCTGAGCCGCACGGTGACGCCCGCACTCGATGCCGGCGCCTGCTGCCAGGAACTCGACCGGCTGGCCGCGCGCTGCGCCGAGCTGATCACGGAGCCGGCCACCGCCCGCGAGAAATGCCGCGTGCTCAACCGGGTGCTCTTCCACGAGTGGGGTTTCCACGGCAACGTCGAGCACTACACCGACCCGCTCAACAGTTTCCTCGACCAGGTTCTCCTCCGCCGCACCGGCATCCCGATTTCGCTCAGCATCCTGTACCTCCTGGTCGCGCAGCGGCTCGGGATCGCGCTCGAGCCGGTGGGCCTGCCCGGGCATTTCATTGTCGGGTGCTTCGAGGAGAACCCGCCGTTCTTCGTCGATCCCTTCGACAAGGGCGTCTTCCTCGACCCGGACGAAATCTTCACGTTGCTGCGCGCGAACCAGATCGCGCCCAAAGACTCGGACCTCATGCCGACGCCGATCCGCGAGGTCCTCTGCCGGAGCTGCCGCAATCTCGCCAATCACTACACCTCCGCCGGCGACCCCGAGCGGGCCCGGCTGTTCGCGAGCTTTGTCGAGGAGTTCGAAGCCACCTTCGAGCGCCACGCACACTGATTCCATTGCGGATTGCGAATCGCGGATTGCGGATTGGGCGGCAGCGCTGGATCTGAGCAGCGGAACTTGCCGGTCGGGCAGACGATGGTCCTGACCCCACAGCACGCCCAGTTTGAGCGGCCTGATTCCGGATTTCGAAATCCGGATTCCGGAATCAGCCCGGCGCTGAATCCCATCGCGAATTGAGCGGACGCTCTGGACTCAGGAAGGGGATATCGCCGCGCGGGCGAACGCGATCCCAGCCTCGAGTCACGCCAACCTTGGGCCTGTCCGACTCCGGAATCCGGACTCCGAAATCCGGAATTTCCGCCCTGTCTGGGTTTGCCAATCCGCAATCCGCAATCCGAAATCCGCAATTGATGGCCCCCGTCCTCACTCTCCGCGAACTCGAGCATTGGTCGCGTCCCGGCACCTCGCTCGCGGTCCTCGGCCATCCGATCCGCCACTCGATCAGCCCGCCCATGCACAATGCCGCGCTGGCGGACCTCGCCCGGAGCGACGTGCGGTTCAAGGACTGGGAGTACTTCCGCTTCGAGGTGCCGCCCGCGGACCTGCCGGCCACCCTGCGCCTGCTGCACGCGAAGCGCTTTCGCGGCGTGAACCTCACCGTCCCGCACAAGGTCCTCGCCTTCGATCTGGTGGCCGTCATCGCGCCTGCCGCGCGTCCGGTCGGCGCGGTGAACACGCTGCTCTGGACCGAATCGGGCTGGCACGGCCACAACACCGACGGCTACGGCCTTGCGGAGGCACTGCAGGGCGCGCTCGGCGCCAGCCTGGCCGGCGCCCACGTGATCCTGCTCGGGGCTGGCGGCGCCGCCCGGAGCGCCGCAGTCGAGTGCCTGCAGCGCGGGTGCGCCTCGCTGAGCATCGCGAACCGCACCCGCGGGAATCTCGACGCCCTGCTCGAGGTGCTAGCGCCGCTCGGACCAGACATTCGCCGCCGCGGGTTCGCGCCGGACGCGCCTCCGGACGACCTGCCCGCGGGCGCAATCGTGATCAACGCGACCAGCGCCGGGTTGCATGACTCCGACCCGGCCCCGATTGATTTGCAGCGCCTGCCCCGGCCCGCCAGCGTGTGCGACATGATCTACAACCCCCCGCGGACCCGCCTGCTCCGTCAGGCCGAGGCGCTCGGCCTGCCTTGCGCGAACGGGCTCGCGATGCTGGTGCACCAGGGCGCGAAGGCCCTCGAGATCTGGAGCGGCATTCCCGCCGCCCGCACCGCGCCGGTCATGCAGGAAGCCGCCACCCGCGCGCTTGCGGGCCGCTGAACCATGGCCACCTACGCCGAGTTTGCGACCGAGTACCCGTGGCTGTTCGCCGTCGCCGCCACGGTGTTCGGCACCATGGTCGGCAGTTTCCTGAACGTCTGCATCTACCGCATCCCGGCCAACCGCTCGATCATCTCGCCCGGCTCCACCTGCGCGTGCGGCCAGCCCATCAAGTGGTACGACAACATCCCCGTGCTGAGCTGGTTCCTCCTGCGCGGACGGGCGCGCTGCTGCGGCCGGCCGTATTCGTTCCGCTACGCCTTTATCGAGATGCTGACGGGCGGGCTCTTCCTCGCGTGCTGGCTGCTGTTCCCGCCCGCCAAGGCGGCATGCGGCCTGATCTTCGTGAGCGTGCTGGTCGCCGCGACGTTCATCGATCTCGACCACATGATCATCCCGGACGCTTTAACGATAGGCGCCGGGCTCGTGGGCGTGCTCCTTTCGCTGCTGGTGCCGGCGCTGCACGGACAGCATGAGGGAATCTTCGTGGTCGACAGCCTGCGCTCGGTCACGGCGGCGATCCAGGGCCTGCTCATCGGCTCCGGCCTCGTGCTGTGGATCGCGCTCCTCGCCGAGGTGCTCCTCAGGAAGGAAGCCATGGGGTTTGGTGACGTGAAGTTCGTCGGCATGATTGGCGCCTTCTGCGGCTGGCAGGGCGCGGTGTTCGCCGTCTTCGGCGGCGCCGTGGTCGGCACGATTTGGTTTGCGATCGCGCTGGTCTGGCAGCGCCTGTCCGGCCGGAAGGTCGACCTCCCGGCAGATCCTGACCATCCCGAGGAACAGCCTCCCGCGCTCGGCTTCGGCGTCCAGGTGCCGTTCGGCCCGATGCTCGCGATTGCCGGCCTGCTCTACTTCCTCGTGTTCCACCAGCTGGTCGCGTCCTACTTTGCGACCGTGGCCCAGATGTTGTAGGCGGCCACTACCCAACCAGGGCCGCGCCGTCGCCGGTCTGGGTGCGCAGGACTTCGGGATTGCTGCCAAACTTCGCGGCGTAGGCCGCCATCACCGCCGCCGCCTGCGTTTCATTGAATTCGGGGGTCGTGAGCGCCATCACCGCCCCGCCAAAGCCGCCGCCGCTCAACCGCGCGCCGTGCACCCCGGGCTGTGCGATCAGCTGGTCCACGAGGAAGTCGAGCTCGGGGGTGCTGTTTTCAAACCACTGCTGCGAACTCCGGTGTGACGCGGTCAGCAGGCGGCCGACGGCGGCCAGGTCACCCGCCTTGAGGGCTGTGACCGTCGCATCCACGCGGGCGATTTCCTCGACCACGTGCTTCGCCCGACGGTACGACTCCGGGGAGAGCCGGCTGCGCGCCGTCTCCACCTGGGCCGGCTTCACATCCGCGAGCAGCGGCACGCCGAGGGCCCGCGCCGCGGCCATGCACTCGCGGTGCCGCGCAGCGTAAAGCCCGTCGACCAACGCATGCTTCGTGTGGGTGTTGAACACCCAGAAGCGCGCCGAGGACGGCAGGGAAACCGTCGAGAAGGACGGACCGCGGCAATCGATGAAGACCAGATGATCCCTGCGGCCGAAGCCCGATACGCCCTGGTCGAGCACGCCGCAGGGCACGCCGACAAAATGGTTCTCGGCATGGCGGCACCACTGCACCACTTCGGCCCGCGGCACGTCCTGGCCCGTGAGCGCGAGGAACGCGAGGGCGGACGATAGCTCGAGCGCCGCGCTGCTGCTGAGGCCCGCGCCGGGCGGAAGGTCCGAAGTGACCAGCAGGTCGAACCCGGCCGGGACCGGTCGTCCATGGGCGGCAAGTGCTGCAATCACCCCGAGCGGGTAATTCACCCAGCTGTCGTTGCCCGTGAGGCGGGCCGGCTGATCAGTCGCCGGCACGGTCACGACTCCGGCCCGGTTCTCCGTTGCGAAACACCACTGGCCGTCACCGCGCGGCGCCAATGCGACCGTCACGCCACGGTCGATCGAGGCGCCGAGCACCGTGCCACCGTTGTAATCGGTATGGTTGCCGATGAACTCGATGCGGCCCGGCGCCCGCGCCGCCAGCGTCAGCGGCCGGCCAAATCGCGTGCGAAAATTCTCGGTCAGCAGCTTCAGCACCATAAGAATCGGGAAAGCGAGGCCGGCATCGGAGATGATCGATAGTGGACCGTGAACGGTGCCCCTGCCAACTAACAGCTACTGCTTACCATCTTCCCTTCTTCGCATCACATCGCCGCCTTCAGTTCCAGCCCCGCCTTGAATCGGATGGTTTTCATCGCGCGGATCTTCATCGGTTGCCGGGTATGCGGGTTGTAGCCGCGGCGCGCGGCGCGCGTGGCGACGGCGAAGGCCCCGAATCCGACAAGCTGGACCTCCCGGTCGCGCCGGATCCCGTGGCCCACGGCCGCCAGCACCGCGTCCACCGCGCGCTCCGCCGCGGCTTTCGACGTGTCGGTTCCCAGACGTTTCTGCACCTCGGTGATCAGTTCCGCTTTATTCATGCTGGATCGCGCGAGTCACGCGCAGGTCCACCAAGCCGCGACCGGCGCGGCGGCGCAATCCCATTTCCCGGCCACTCGCTCAGCCGCGATCGGCGTCACGGTTCGGCGGCACGAGATTCATCGGCGCCTCGCCCTGGCGCCCGCTGACGACGACCTTCAGCAGGTGCGCCAGCGCTTCCTCGCGGGTGATGCCACGCTCGGTCGCCAGCTGGCCGGCCCGCTTCAGCAGCTGGGCCGCCATCGTTATTGCCTGCGCCGGCGAGGCGCCGAGTCGTTCGCAGGCCTTCGCGAGTCCGGCTTCCTCGTTGGTCACGAGATTTCCTCCCAAGCCACCGTCGGCGGCAACTCGGCCGCCAACGCGAGGGCTCCGTTCGGGCGGAGGCCGAGCAGCGTGACCATCGCGAGCCCGATCCAACCGGCGCCGTCAGCCACCGCCGAGCGGACGTCGCCCACTTTCTTTCCGTCCTGATACAACGCCGTGTGCCCTGCCGGCATCGCCCCGGACCCGCGAACCCGGACAAGCTGGCGGCGCACCTGCCCCATCGACTTCAGGCGGGCCATCACTTCCTGACCCAGGTAGCAGCCCTTCGTGTAGGAAATCGCCGAGCGCTCGAGCCCACCCTCGTTCGGCAGGTCAGACCGGCCGAGGTCGCGCGGTACCGCCGGGATCCCGGAGCTCAACCGCCGTCGTTCGAGTTCCTCTGCGCCGAGCTCCGTCGCCCCGGCCAAATCGGGCGCCATCGCGGCCGCCGCCGAAACCGGATAGATCACTTCGATATTCCCGCCCGCCTCGCGCCGGCCTGCAAAAGTCCAGGCGCCTTCAGGCCACGACGGCGGCGCCTTGCCGAACCACGCGAGGCCCGCCCAATCATTCGTGACATCCTCGATGACGACGTCATCGGCGACGACATACGCCTCGAGTCGCTCACGGATCGCGGACGCTGGCGAAAAATAGCTCGCAACCCAGAATTCCCTTTCCGCCACCCGGCGCACAAAACTGTCGGCCACGATTTTTCCCTTCTGGTTCAGCCAAAGTCCGTACACCGCGCCGTCGCTCGCCGGAGCCACCTGCAAATTATTGGTGTATTGCCCTTGCAGGAAAGTCGCTGCGTCCTCACCCGTGACCCGGAGGCAGGTGGCTGGTTTCCAGCGCGAGAACTCGGGATTTTGAGGCAAAACCATGATTTTCGTAAGGGTCTATTATGTAACGTGTAGCCTAAAAAAGTGAGAGATTTTGATAACTTT
>JAFEGX010000126.1 GCA_018239675.1 Verrucomicrobiota bacterium | reverse complement strand
TCTGAGTCCGCGCCAGAGGCGCGGACTCAGATCACTTCGGAGCTGGGAGATTGGAGCTGGGAGATTGAATCCCCGACAATGCGGGTGCGGCGGGATTCGAGATTCAGGCCTCGGGAAATCATCAAGCGCCGCCAGTTCGCTACCGTCGCATGCCGAATCTCGAATCCCAAATTCCGAACCTCGTGTTCCAGTCCGCTGCGCGGGCTAGATCGATTTCGATAATGGTGTAGCCGCAAAGAGGCGCAAAAAACGCAGATCAATCCGATTCCAGCTCCAGCGGCAAAATGATCGTATAGCTCGGGCTATTGCCCCAATAGGACGCAACGCTGTGGCCGATGAGTTTTTGCGCTTTTTGCGCATCTATGCGGCCACGATTCTGGTAAAAATACTCTAGAGGACGACGTTGTCGATCAGCCGGATCTCGTCGATCCAGGCGGCGATGGCGAGCATGGTGCGGCCAGGCACGACCTCGCGCATGGCCTCCATGGTGGAATTGTCCACGATCGAGATGTAGATGATCCGCACGCGGCGGTGCTGGCTGAGGATGTGCGTGGCCTCGGCGATCAGCCGATCGGGAATTCGCACGCCGGACTCGGCCATCTCCTTCACCTTCCGGAGGGCCTTGCTGAGCGCGAGCGCCTCCTGGTGCTGGCTGGGCGTGAACTCGCGGTTCCGCACGCCCGCCGCCAGGCCGTCGGCCTCGCGCACGGTCGGCACCACGACAATCTCGACGCCAAAATGAAGGTCGCCCGCCATCTTGCGAACCACCGCCGCGCGCTGGGCCGTCTTCTGGCCGTAGAACGCGAAGTCCGGATGGATGATGTTGAAGAATTTCGCCATCATCGTGGTCACGCCGCGGAAATGCGTCGGCCGCGAGGGCCCGCAGAGCGCGCGGCTGGTCTGGTCCTCGGTCACATAGGTCGAATACCCGCGCGGGTACATCTCGTCGGGCGACGGCGCGAACACGACATGGGCGCCGCAGGCCTCGCAGAGCTTCAGGTCCTCGGCAAAGCTCCGCGGGTAGTTCGCGATCACCTCGTTCGGGCCGAACTGGAGCGGGTTGACGAAGATCGCGACGATCACGACATCGGCCCGCTCCACCGCCGCGCGGATCAGCGCCTCCTGGCCGGCGTGCAGGGCGCCCATCGTGGGGACGAGGGCGAGGGACTTGCCCTCGGACTTCAGCTGCGCGGCCATGGACCGCATTTCCGAGATCGACTCGATTTTCTGCATGGGGCGGAGGGGACTCCCCCGCACTATGACCGGGAAACGTGAGCCTTGAAAGGTGAAAGAGGCGGACGGAAGCGGATTTGCGGAGGTTTTACGGATCGAAGCAGAAATCCGCGCAGAGTGGGCAATGGGGGTTCGAACTCACCACGAAGGACGCGAAGACCAAGTTCGCTGCGGTGTCTGACTCTCCATGAGTGACCGGACCGTGTCTTGCGGGCCGATCGTCATGCGGCACTTCAATCCGAATCCGCACCGTAGGCCGCTAAAACCGGTTGCTTCGCCGGACGGGTTCCCCCAATGAGACGGGCTCCCTTTCCCTGTCATGATCCGCATCAACGAAAACTACACCAAGCTCAAGGCCTCGTACCTCTTTGCCGACATCGCCAAGCGCGTGAACGCCTACGTCGCCGCCAACCCCGCGAAGCCGGTGATCCGGCTCGGCATTGGCGACGTCACCGAGCCGCTCCCGCCCGTGTGCATCGAGGCGATGCATGCGGCGACCGATGAGATGGCGAAGCGCGAGACGTTCAAGGGCTACGGGCCGGAGCAGGGCTACGCCTTCCTGCGCGAGGCGGTCGTGCAGCATGAGTTCGCGCCCCGCGGCTGCCAGGTGGAGCCCGACGAGGTGTTCATCTCCGACGGCTCGAAGTGCGACTGCGGCAACATCCAGGAGATCTTCTCGAACGATATCCGCCTCGCGATTCCCGACCCGGTCTATCCGGTGTACGTCGACACAAACGTCATGGCGGGCCGCACCGGCGCCAATGCCGATGGCCGCTACGCGGGCGTGACCTACCTCGACTCGACCCCGGCGAACGGCTACGTGCCGGCCATCCCTTCGACTCCGGCGGACCTCATCTACCTCTGCTTCCCGAACAATCCGACCGGCGCGGTCGCCACGAAGGCGCAGCTCGCGGCCTGGGTGGCGTACGCGAAGCAGCACCGCGCGATCATCCTCTTTGACGCCGCGTACGAGTCCTACATCCGCGACCCGCAGATCCCGCACAGCATCTACGAGATTCCCGGGGCCCGCGACGTCGCCATCGAGTTCCGCAGCTACTCGAAGATCGCCGGCTTCACCGGCACGCGCTGCGCCTACACCGTCGTGCCGAAGACCCTGAAGGCCTTCGACGCGAAGGGCCAGGAGCACTCGGTGCACGCCCTCTGGAACCGCCGACACACGACCAAGTTCAACGGCGTCGCCTACCCGATCCAGAAGGCCGCCGCCGCGATCTATACCGACGCGGGCAAGGCGCAGACGAAGGCGCTGACCGACTTCTACCTCGGCAACGCGAAGCTGATCCGCGAGGCGGTGAAGGGCCTCGGGCTGACCTGCGTCGGCGGCGACAACGCGCCGTACATCTGGGTCAACACGGGCCGCGACTCGTGGGAGTTCTTCGACCTGCTCCTGAACAAGGCCCAGGTCGTCTGCACCCCGGGCGCCGGCTTCGGCAAGTGCGGCGAGGGCCACGTGCGCATCAGCGCGTTCAATTCCCGCGCCAACGTCGAGCAGGCCCTCGCCCGCATCGCCGCCGCGCTGAAGTAGGCCGCCCGTTCCAGGCGTCGGAGTTCGGGATTGGGAATTCGGGATTCGGAGGTATGCGTCCCAGCTCCGCTGGGGGGCACCCCTGCGAACCCGGATTTCGAATTTCAAATTCCGAACTCCACGCCCTGCCACCTGCGCCCTGCCCCTTCCCACCTGCCGTCGCCGCGCCGCGGCGGCGGCCCTACGGCTTCTGCACCGACGCCAGCAGCGCGATGATGCGGTCGCCGAAGGCATCGACCGCCTCGCTCAGCTTGGCGGCGAGCTGGCCGTAGTCCTGGCGGTTCCAGTCGGGCACCTCGGTGGTGAAGATGTCGCGGCCGCGGCGGGCGCCGCCCGGGCCGGCGGAGTAGATCTCCACGGCGGCGGTGAAGCGCGCCACGCCCTTCTCGCGGTCGCCCTCGCAGCGCAGCACCCGCACGGCGATGTCGAAGTCATGGTCCTCGCCGCCCCCGGTCGCCACGAAGGCCACCTCCGGCCGCTTCTCGAGGCTCTCGCGCAGGACCCGGCCGATGCCGGCCTCCAGCGTCTCAGCCCAGCGGGCCTCGTCCACGTACACGACCTCGTTGCTCGCGACGCGCACGGCCATGGTCTTGCCGCGGAGAAAATTCGGCACCTCGACCGGGCGCAGCGCGACGCGCCAGTGCGTGCCGACCGGGGCGCTGTCGGACGCGCGGGCGGCGGCCGGCGTCAGGACATAATACCGGGTCGGGTCGGACTGGGCCGGCGGCAGCGAGCAGGCGGCCAGGCCGAGCAGGAGCGCGGCCAGCGGGAGGAAGCGGGGGAATGGGAAGTTCATCGGCGGGGACGGGTTCACGGGCGTTTCTTGCCGGAGATGAGCGCGTTCGGGTTGCGCTCGAGAAAATCGGCGAGCCGCTGCACGGCATCGGCGGCCTCGCCGAGCTGCTCCAAAGTGCGGTTCAGCTCGGGCCCGACGTTCTGCTGCGCCGCGATGAAGCGCCGGGCCTCGTTCGCCGTCGCGTTGAACGCCTCGAGCGTGGTCTTGGCCTGGGCCAGCGTCGCCCGTAGGTCCTGGCCGGCGGGCACGACCTGCGTGTCGAGCTTCGCGAGCAGCGTGCGGAGGTCGGTGATGGCGGCGTTGAGGTTGACAAACGCCTGCCGGATCTCCGGCGCGGTCGCCGCGGCCTCCACGGCCGCGCCGGTGGTCTTCCACTGGGCGACGACGCCCTTGAGGTCGAGGCCGTCGACCTGCTTGTGGGTCGCGACGAGCACGGCCTTGAGCTCTGTCGAGATGCCGGCGAAGTCGACCTTCTGGAGGTTCGCGAGGATCTCGGACGCGCTGGCCTGAAACTCGGAAATCGCCGACGGCATGGCCGGGACCACCGTGAACTTGGCGTCGGCGGCGCGCGGCTCGGCCGGGTACTCCTTGGGGTCCATGAAATCGAGCTCCACGAAGAGCAGGCCGGTCGCGAGGCCCAGCACGCCGAGCTGCGCACGGAGGCCGCGGTCGACGAGATTCTGGAGCTCGCCGCGGTCGGCGACGTTGATCAGCTCGCCCTTCTGGTCGGTGAGCATGCTCTTGCTGAACTCGCAGACCACGACGACGACCGAGTGGTTCTTCTTGTCGTCATAGCGGATGTTGAGGTCCACCACGCGGCCGACGCGCACGCCCCGGAGCTTCACCGGCGAGCCGAGGTCGAGGCCGTGGATCGACTCGTCGAAGTACACCACGAAGCGCTGCGGCTTGGAGAAGAAGCTCACCCCGCCGAACGCCAGGAGCCCGATGATCACGAGGGCGAACCCGCCGAGCACGAAGGCGCCGACGACGGTGGGACTGAACTTGGTTTTCACGCGCGAGGAGGGATAACGGCTCGGAATTGACGGGGAAAGCCTATTGCGGCGGGAGGTCGCCGCGGTTGAGGAACTCCACCACCCGCGGGTCGCGGTGGCCGCGGGCCAGGTCCTTCGGGTCGCCGGACGCGATGATGCCCTTCTCGCCGCGGTCGAGCATGATCACGCGGTCGGCGATGCTGAAGATCGAGGCCAGCTCATGGGACACGACCGCGATCGTCGTGCCGAACATTTCGCGGATCTGCAGCACCAGCTCGTCGAGGCGGCGCGACGTGATCGGGTCAAGTCCGGCCGACGGCTCGTCGAGGAACACGATCGCCGGGTCGAGCGCGAGCGCCCGGGCGAGGCCGGCGCGCTTCTTCATGCCGCCGCTGATCTCCGACGGATAATAGTCCTCGAAGCCCGTCAATCCGACCTGGGCCAGCTTGAGCGCGACGATCTCGAGGATCTCGGGCTGGCTGAGGCTGGTGTACTCCTCCAAGGGCAGCGCCACGTTCTGCCGCAGCGTGAGCGAGCTCCACAGCGCGCCGCTCTGGTACAGCACGCCGAAGGTCTTGAGCAGCGCCCGTCGCGCGGCGGCGTCATGCTCCGAGACCGGCTGGCCGAAGAAGCGCACGTCGCCGGCGAGCGGCGTCGAGATCCCGATCAGGTTCCGCAGCAGCGTGCTCTTGCCGCAGCCCGAGCCGCCGATGACGAAGAAGATCTCGCCGGACCGAACCGAGAACGTGATGTCCTTCAGCACGACCCGCCCGTCGTAGCCGCAGCTCAGCCCGCGGACGTCGATCGCGGGAGTCGGTTCGGGCGGGACGGGGGTGGACATGGCTCAGAGTCCGATGATGTTGAACACCACCGCGAAGATGGCGTCGGCCACGATGATGAACAGGATGGCGGTCACGACCGCCGAGGTGGCCGCGCGGCCGACGCCCACCGCACTCCGCTCCGCCTGCAGGCCGCGCAGGCAGCCGGCCAGGCCGACGATCAGGCCGAAACACACCGACTTGATCAGCCCGACCATGATGTCCGGGAGGCTCACGATGGTCTGCATCTCGACAAAGTAGGCCGTCGGCGAGATCGAGAGCAGGCCCTTCGACACCGCCATGCCGCCCAGGATGCCGAGGGCGTTCGAGTACAGCGCCAGCAGCGGCATCATGACGCCGAGCGCCAGCAGGCGCGGCAGCACCAGGAAGCTCACCGCCGGGATGCCCAGCGTCTCCAGCGCGTCGATCTCCTCGTTGGCCTTCATGTTGCCCAGCGTGGCGGCAAACGCGGCGCCCGTCCGCCCCGCCAGCACCACGCCGGTCATCAGCGCCCCCATCTCGCGCACCATCGCGAGGCCGATCAGGTCGGCCACAAAGATGTCACCGCCATACTGCCGCAGCACGATCGCGCCGGTGTAGGCCAGCGTCACGCCGACCAGGAAACTGATGAGCCCCACGATCGGCAGCGCCATCGCGCCGCACTGCTGCATCTCGAGGAAGCAGTCGCGCCACCGGAAGCGGTGCGGAACGCTCATGAAGCGCACCGCGCTCAACGTGCATTCGCCGACAAAGCGCGAGATTTCCCGCGCCTTGTGGAGCACGTCCATCGTGGCCAGCCCGACGGTCACGAGGAAGTTTTCCGTCCGGTCGAACGGCACGCTCGTCTCGTGTGAGACCGACAGCTGCGCGAGCAGCGTCCGGATCTTCTCCGGCAGGCTGTCGGCATCGCAGTACGCTCCGGTGGCGCGGCACCACTGCTGCACGCCGAACAGGAAGAGCAGCAGCGAGCTGTCCCATTTCTCCACCCCGTCGACCGCGAGCTTCACCCGCGCCGGGTTGAGTGCGCCGCGGACCTCGTCCCAGGACGGTCGCGGCTCGGTGATGAGCCAGGTGCCGGACAACTCGACCTCCAGCACGTCCCCCTCGGCAAGCGCCGAGACCAGGGCGCGGGACGTGGCGGGCGAGTCGGGCATGGCCCCACAGTTCACGCGCCTTCGGCCCCCGGGCCAACCCAATTTTGAGTTCGCCACGAAGGGCGCGAAGAACCCGCAGCCCAAGTCCGTTGCTTCGCGGTCTTGGCGTGCTTGGCGGTAAATCACCCCCAGCTCCCGATCTGGTTCACCGCCAGGGACGCGAAGACCGCCAAGGAGGATGCGATGTCTTCGTGCCCTTGGTGATATTTGTGGTTCAACCGCCATCGCCGAGCGCGCGGTGTTGCCATGCCCGCCGGGTCCGCGCATGCAGTGGGGTTCCATGGCCCGCTTTGCGACGATCCTGATCGACCTCGACGGCACCCTGGTGGACGCCTTCACCACGATCCACCGCGCCTACGTGCACACCCTGCCGCAGTTCGGGCGACCGGCGCCCACGATGGACCAAGTCCGGCGGGCCGTCGGCGGCGGGCTGGCGAACGCCATGGGGCATTTCCTGCCTCCGGACCTGATTGCCGCCGCGATCAAGGTCCATTCGGACTACACCCGGCAGATCCTGCTCGAGGATGTGAAACTGATGCCCGGCGGGCTGGACCTCCTGCGTGCGCTGCATGCCCGCGGCGTGAAGCTGGGGGTCCTCACGAACAAGCAGGCCGAAGCCTCCCGGCGGATTTGCGGGCACCTCGGCGTGGCCCCCCTGCTCGACGGCGTCTTCGGCGCGGGCGACACCCCCTGGCTCAAGCCGCAGCCGGAGTTCACCGCGCACGCGCTGCAGGCGCTCGGCGCCGAGGCCGCGTCCGCGTTGCTGATTGGGGACTCGCCCTTCGACGTGAAGACCGCCCACAACGCCGGCTTCCCCTGCTGGGCCGTCACCACCGGCACCCACGACGAAGCCCAGCTCCGCTCCGCCGGCGCCGACGCGATCTTTGCGAGCCTCGCTGCGCTCGGGGCAGAGCTGCTCTAGGCGCTAAGCTTTAAGCGGTAGGCTCTAGGCTGCAGGCGATAAGCAGGAGGCGGTGCCCGGCGAGCACGGCACTTGGCTGCATCCTCAAGCAGCGCCCAGTGCCTAGCGCCTAGTTTAAAGCCTACAGCCTAAAGCTTACAGCCTACCGCTTATCGCCTCCCGCCCCATCGAATATTCCGCGCGAATCCGCTTCACTCCGGGCGGGCATGCGGCAAGGTGGCGGGGCGGCCCACCCCTTCCAGCCGCGTCCAGGCTTAACTTTCTCCCATGACGCTTGCCCTGATCGACTGGATCATCGTTGTCGTTTACGTCGTTGGCTGCCTCTCCGCCGGTCTCTGGATGAGACGCTTCATCCGGGGAGTCGAAGACTTCACGATCGCGGGCCGGGAGGTCCACGTGAACCTCGGCATCGCGTCGCTCGCGGCGACCGAGATGGGGCTCGTGACCGTGATGTACACGGCGCAGCTCGGCTTCGAGAAGGGCTTCTCCGGCGAGATCATCGGCGTGATCATGGCGGTCGCTTTCCTGTGCGTCGGCCTGACCGGCTTCGTGATCAAGCCGCTGCGCGACGCCGGCGTGATGACGATTCCCGAGCTGTTCGAGAAGCGCTTCGGCCACAAGGTCCGCTGGCTGGCCGGCGTGTTCGTCGCGCTGGGCGGTTTGCTCAACATGGGCATTTTCCTCCGCCTCGGCGGCGATTTCCTCGTCCACGCCACCGGCATGCCGGCGAGCTGGCTCGAGAGCGTGATGACCGTGTTGCTGATCCTCGTGCTGCTCTACACCGTGCTCGGCGGCATGCTCTCGGTGCTCGTGACCGACTACCTGCAGTTCCTCCTCGTCGGCATCGGCATCGTGACCACCTCGATCATGGTCCTGATCAATATCGGCTGGTCGAATCTGATCACGACCCTGCAGAAGACATGGGAGGCAAGCGGCGGCACCGCGCCGCATCCGTTCAATCCCGCGCATCCCTCGAGCTTCGGCTGGGGTTACCTGATCTGGATGTTCATCTTCCAGCTGGCGGTGGTCACGACGTGGCAGACCACGATCAGCCGCGTGCTCGCGACCAAGGACGCCAAGACGGCCACCAAGATGTACCGGCGCGTTTCGTACTACTTTGTCGGCCGATTCCTGCTGCCAGGCATGTGGGGCATCGCGGCGTTCGTCTATTTCCAGCAGCACGGCGGCCTGCCCGCGGGGCTGAACTCCATGACGGCGATGCCGCGCTACCTCAGCGTGGTGCTGCCGGTCGGCCTGATGGGCATCCTGGTCGCGGCCATGATCGCGGCGGAAATGTCCACGATCAGCGGCTACATGCTCACGTGGGCGACGGTGATCTACAACGACATCATCACGCCGATCCTGAAGACGCCGCTGTCCAACTCGGGCCGAATCCTGCTCACGCGCGTGATCCTGCTCGGCATTGCGATCTTCCTCCTGTTCTTCGGCCTCTGGTACCAGCTGCCCGGCGACGCGTGGACCTTCCTTGCGGTCACGGGCAACATCTACCTCGCGAGCGTGTTCACGCTGCTGATCGCCGGACTCTACTGGCCGCGGGCCAACTCGGTCGGCGCCTACGCCGCGCTCGTGCTTGGCGCGATCGGACCCCTGACCTTCCTTGTCGTGGCACAGGTCTGGCCCGACCGGCAGATCCCGGCCGAGATCGCCGGCGGCTCGTCGTTCGGCCTCGCCTTTCTCGGCATGATTGTCGGCTCCCTCCTCACGCCCGCGCCGTCCACCGTCGTAAGTTCCCAACCCGCCTCCTGACATGAAAGACCCCTACGTCCTGGTCTGGGCCATCCTTCTCTACACCTCGATCGCGTGGTATGGCTTCCTCGTCTTCTACGTCGGCGCCAAGGCCGGCAAGGAACTCAAGTCGCTCATCGCGACGCTGAAGACGGTCCACGAGGCGTCGGAGGACGAGGCGGGGAGGAAGTAGTTGGCAGTTAGTAGCTGGTAATTGGTAGGATTCCAGCGCTGCCGGGCGGCGAGATTGGTCCACCGTTATAGCTGATGGTGCACGATCAACCTGCCGATAACCGCGGCCGGTTACTAACTACCAGCTACTCGCTACCAACTACCGCGGTAGCCCGTAGTTGGTAGGATTCCGGCGCTGCCGGGCGGCGGGATTCGTGCGCCGTTTTGCCTGGTGGTCCACGACCAGCTTGCCGATGCGCGTGGCCGACTGCTAACTACCAGCTGCTAGCCACCAACTTCTCGTCCAGCGCCCGTGCCTCCCTCCTCGATTTCCCTGACCGGCGTCCTCGAACGCATCATCTTCTTCAACGAGGAGAACCATTACACCATCGCGGAGTTCCGGCCGGACTCGGCCAACCCGAAGGATCCGGAAGCCAAGGTCACCATCGTCGGCGCGCTGCCGGGCGTGGAGTGCGGCGAGACCCTGCACCTCGAGGGTGAGTGGACGCGCCACGCGCAGCACGGCGCGCAGTTCAAGATCGCGGCCTTCAAGTCCGAGCTGCCGTCCTCCGTCTACGGCATCCGCAAGTACCTCGGCAGCGGCCTCGTGCCGGGCATCGGCAAGGTCTACGCAAACAAGATCGTCGACGCCTTCGGTACCGACACGTTCCGCGTGCTGAGCGAGGAGTCAGGCAAGCTCCGCGACGTCGAGGGCATCGGCCCGAAGCGCGCCACGTCGATCAAGCGGGCGTGGGACGAGAAGCGCACGGAGCGCGAGCTCTACATCTTTCTCCAGACCTACGGCGTGACGCCTTCGCAGTGCGTGAAACTGGTCAACCATTTCGGCCCGGCGGCGAAGCAGATCCTGATGAACGAGCCCTACCGCGTCGCCCGTGAGATCGACGGCATCGGGTTCAAGACCGCGGACCGCATCGCCATCAACCTCGGCTTCGCGAACGACGCGCCGCCGCGTCTCGACGCCGGCATCATCTTCGCGCTCGAGACGCTGCAGGAGGAGGGCCACACCGCGTTCCGCGAGGGCGACCTGATCGAATACTCCGCCCAGCAGCTCGAGTCCTCCACCGACCTGGTCACCGCCCGGATCCAGGCCCTGGTCGAGTCCAAAGCCGTCATTCGTCAGGCCCTGGAAAATCCGCAATCCGCAATCCGCGATCCGCAGTCGCTGCTCCAGCTTCCCGTCAACGCCCGGGCCGAGCAGAAGATCGCGGAAGTCGTGGCGCGCCTGAACCGGGTGCCGAGTGGCCTGCCGCCGATCAAGGCGGACGCGGCGGTGCAATGGGCCGAGCAGAAGGCGGGATTCGAGTTTCACGACCTGCAGCGGACGGCGGTGCGGCTCGCCCTCACCCACAAGTTCACGATTCTCACCGGCGGTCCGGGCACGGGCAAGACGACCATCCTGCGCGCGCTGGTCGAGATCCTGAAGGCCAAGAAGGTCCGGGTGCACCTCGCCGCCCCGACCGGCCGCGCGGCGCAGCGCCTGGCCGAGACCACCGGCGGGTTTGCGTCGACCATCCACCGGCTGCTGAAATACGACCCGGCCAACGGCGGGTTCACGAGCAACGAGTCGCATCCGCTCGCGACCGATTTCCTGGTTGTCGACGAGGCGTCGATGCTCGACGCCCGCCTCGCCGCCGCGCTCCTGCAGGCCGTCCCGTCCAAGGCCCACCTCCTCCTCGTCGGCGACATCGACCAGCTCCCCAGCGTCGGTGCGGGCAACGTGCTAAAGGACCTCATCGCCGCCAGCGAGAAGCTGGAAGATGGAAGCTCGGAGATCGGAGATGGAAAACCTAGTCGCATACAGCCTTCGGCTCAGCCCGTCCGCCAGCTCCCGTCTTCCATCTCCCACCTCCCATCTCCTATCTCCCAACCGCGCCTACCCGTGACGCGGTTGTCCGTCATCTACCGCCAAAAAGAGCAGAGCGGCATCGTGACGACCGCGCACGCCATCAACGCGGGCGATGCGGGCCTGCCTCCGGCGGTGACGGACCTCGCGGCGATCCAGGCGTGGAGCGACCTCACGTTCGTCATCGCGAAGGACCCCGACGACTGCCTGCAAAAGGTGCTGGCACTATGCACGGAATTCGTGCCGCGGATGTGGAAATGGTTCCATCCGGTCGACGACATTCAGGTGCTCGCACCAATGCACAAGGGCGTCGCAGGCGTCGCCAACCTCAATGCCACGCTGCAGGCCGCGCTGAATCCGCATGGCCGCGGCCTGCGGGGTCCGGCGGGCGAGCTGAAGCCTGGCGACAAGGTCATCCAGCTCCGGAACAACTACGACAAGAACCTCTTCAACGGCGACATTGGCACCGTCAAATCCGTGGACGGCGTGAACGGCACGCTCGACGCCGACTTCGACGGCGAGCGGCACACCTTTCAGCGCGGCGAGTTCAACGACCTCGCGCTGGCGTACGCGATCAGCATCCACAAGTCGCAGGGTAGCGAGTACCCGGTGGTGATCATCCCGCTGTTGAAGGGCCATTTCATGATGCTGCAGCGCAACCTGCTCTACACCGCGATCACCCGCGGCCGGAAGAAGGTCATCGTGGTCGGCGAGCCCGCCGCCTACGGCATGGCCGTCCGCAACAGCGAGTCCAAGCAGCGCATCACCCACCTGCGCCAGGAAGTCCTGGCACGGTGCAGGCAATGAACGGTCAAGATCGGCGTAGGAGGCAACGGAGAGGCCAAGGCCGTCCGAAGCTGCTGATTTTCCCAGGCCAACCGCGACCACCTCCGCCCGTAGCAGCCGACGTGAGGAGGCTGTCTCGGAATTTCTGATCGCGACTCAGACGAATGGACGGGCCTGGCTTTGACTTGCCTCGCATGGAAGGCCCGGGTGCGGTCCGATCCGACAGCCGTGCGCAAGAATTTCCTCCAGCGAGCGTGCGACGCGGTTCCACGCGATGCCGCGACCGGTGGAGGGGAAATCCTTTTTCCAAAAGCTGACGGACAAGGAGGAGTTCTGCCAAATGATATGCCAGGTGGCAGCCTCCTCACGTCGGCTGCTACAACCAAGCCAGGTCCAATTGGCGCAGATCAGCGGTTCCCCTCCTCCGTTACCTCCTGTGCGAGGCTTGGACGGATTGGGTCTCCTCGAAGTCAGCCGCCGAACTGGATGCCCTGAGCCAGGGGAAGTTCTTTGGAGTAATTGATGGTCGCGGTCTGGCGGCGCATGTAGGTCTTCCAGGCGTCGCTGCCGCTCTCGCGGCCGCCGCCGGTTTCCTTTTCGCCGCCGAAGGCGCCGCCGATTTCGGCGCCACTGGTGCCGAGGTTGACGTTTGCGATGCCGCAGTCACTGCCGCGGGCCGCGAGGAACGCCTCGGCCTCGCGCACGTCGTTTGTGAAGATCGCCGAGCTCAGGCCCTGCGGCACGCCGTTCTGGAGCGCGAGGGCGTCGTCGAACTGATGGTAGGTCATCACGTACAGGATCGGGGCAAAGGTCTCGTGCTGCACGATGCCCCAGTTGTTCTCCGCCTCGATAATGCAGGGGGTCACATACCGGCCGTTGGCGTACGCGCCGCCGGTCAGGCGCTTGCCGCCGAAAAGCACGCGTCCGCCGTGCTTTTTCGCGGCCGAGATCGCGTCCGCGTAATGCTCCACTGCGTCGACGTCGATCAGGGGGCCCATCAGGGTTCGCGGGTCGAGCGGATTGCCGATCCGCACCTGGCCATAGGCGTCAACCAACGCCCGCAGCAGCTTGGTCTCGATCGATTCATGGACAATCAAGCGCCGGGTCGTCGTGCAGCGCTGCCCGGCCGTGCCGACCGCGCCAAAGAGGATCGCCCGCACCGCCAGCTTCAGGTCGGCTGAGGGCGTCACGATGATCGCGTTGTTGCCGCCGAGCTCGAGCAGCGAGCGGCCGAAGCGCTTGGCCACGATTTCCCCGACGCGACGACCCATCCGGGTCGAGCCGGTCGCGGACACCAGCGGCACCCGCGGGTCGGCGGCCATCAGTTCGCCGACATTGGCGCCGTCGCCCGAGACGAGCGAGAATACCGCCGGGTCCACCCCGCAATCGCGACAGACCCGTTCGGCCAGCTTCACGCAGGCGACCGCCGTCAGCGGGGTCTTCTCAGAGGGTTTCCACAGGGTCGCGTCACCGCACACCGCGGCGAGTGCGCTGTTCCACGCCCAGACCGCCACCGGAAAATTGAACGCCGAGATGATGCCAACCACGCCGAGCGGGTGCCACTGCTCCATCATGCGGTGACCCGGGCGTTCCGTCGCGATGGTCAGGCCGTGGAGCTGGCGCGAGAGGCCGGTCGCAAAGTCGCAGATGTCGATCATCTCCTGCACCTCGCCCTCGCCCTCGGCCAAGATCTTGCCGGCCTCCAAAGTTACGAGTCGCCCGAGGTCACGCTTATGCACCCGGAGCGTCTCGCCGAACTTCCGCACCACCTCGCCGCGCTTGGGCGCCGGGACGTCGCGCCAGGCCCGGAAGGCCCGCTGGGCGGTGGCGGCGGCGCGGTCGTAGTCGGGATGAGTGGCGGTCGAGACGTAGCCCAGTAGGCTCCCGTCGACCGGCGAGTGTTTCTCGATCGGGGCGCCCGAGCCAAACCACTCGCCGGCGAACACCCCGCGGTTGTGGACCTTCAGGCCAAGGCGGGGAAAGATCTCGGCGACGGTTTTCTTGACGGTGGTGGCCATGGTTGGAGCGGGTTTCGAGGTCGAGAGTGTGACGCTAGACTACAGGAGGTGCAACAGGTCCATGTTCACCACGAAGAACACGAAGCCCGGACGGTACGGCCTGGACTTCGTGCTCTTCGTGGCCTTCGTGGTAGATCAGCATCAGGGGTACGGGGTTGGAAACACATCCTTTGTCCCAGAATGGTGTCTCGAGAAGTGGCTTTCCCCACAACCTGCGCGGGCGGGGAGACGGGTCAACGGGCGAGGTGATTTTCCGGCGTCAGCCGCCGTAGACCTTGCCTCCCCACTGGGTGCCGAGGAAATCCTTCAGGGCGACGGACTCCTGCTTCACGAAGCCGGGACCGAGCCGGCCGCGCGCGTAAAGCTCGAGGACGGCGACGACGCCGGCGGCCGTGGTAAGCTGGATGGCGTTGAGCCGGCGGCCGCGGACGGTGTCGCCGCGCATTTTCTTGATGAAGCTCCGCTGCTTGAGACTGCCGCCCTTGTCGTTGCCGACGACGCTGACGTAGAAGACCACGACATCGGACTCCGTGAGCGGCACTTCCTGGTCGAAGATCTGGGTCACGAGATCCTGCCGCGGCGCGAGGTTAAGGTCGTGCAGCAGAAACTTCATCAGGTCGCGGTGCCCGGGATACCGCATCGTCTTGTAGTTCAGCTCCTGGACCTTGCCCTCGAAGGTCTCGCACATCGTGGCGACGCCGCCGGAGGTGTTGAACGCCTCGTACTCGGTGCCGTCGATTGTGATGCGCTCGATGCCGTCGAGCGGCATGGTGGTCACGCGCCGGCCCGCGTAGAGTGCCTCGCCGACCTGGCAGTATTCGTTGATGAGTCCCGCCGTGCTCCAGCTCAGGTAGTACTTCATCTGGTTGCTCGCGTTCAGCGGCAGCGCGCCGACGCGCATCTCGCAGTGGCGCACGAAGGACAGCGACGACGCCAGGGAGCCGCCGACAATGTTGATCGCGCCGGGGGCGAGACCGCACTGCGGCATGAAGGTCGCGCGACCCTTCTTCGCGGCGAGGCGGCGGACGAAGTTCGTGGTGTCGACGTCCTCCGTCAGGTCGAAATACGACACCCCGGCCGACGCGCAGGCCTCGGCGATGGGCTTGTTGAGGAAGTAGGGGGCGGCGCTGACGATGGCGTCGACGCCGCGGACGAATGTCACGAGCTCCGCGCGCTTGGTGACGTCCACCTGACGCAGGCGAGCCTTGCGCAGCCCGCGGATGTTCACGTCGGTGCGGGCGTCCGCGAGCACGACGCTCCGGCAGAACCGGCAGGTTTCAAGCAGGGTGGCGATGGTGGCACCGACTTTGCCGGCACCGATGATTCCGATCTTCATGGGAATGGGTGAGAAACTGGGTTGAAGGTTTTCCCGCGGGCGACGCGGATCGACGCGAATAGCATTCAGCCAAGGGCGTCCATCCGCGTGATCCGCGGGGAAAAGTGAACGTCCGTCAGGCAGGCGAATGAGCCTGCTGGACCTTGCGCGGGTCCGTGGCGGCGATGATGGCGCTGACGGCCTTCTGGTTGAAGCCCTTGAAGCCGCCCTTGCGCTGGAGATTCTCGAGATGGCTGCCGATGGCGCCGTCGCGCAGGAAGCCCTCCGCCTGGGAGGACGTGATGAGCCCGCTTCGCTGCAGCGCGGCCACCCGCTCGGGTCGCACGGTCCAGCGCTCGCCCTCGGTAAAGGCCTGCCGGAGGAACGCGAAGTCAGAGAACGGCTTCATGGTGGTGACGCCCTCGCCAGCGAGCTGGTCGCGGAGCCGCACGAAGTCGAAGCGGGCCTCGAGGTGATGCATGCCGGCCTGGAGAAAACTGTCGCCATGCAGCGCGCACCACAACCCGACCGTGCGCAGCGCCGGCAGTTCCGGCAGTCGCTGGGTCGCGAAGTCGATGTCGATCTCGCCCGGTTTCAGATCCACGTCGGCAAAGACGACGATGCCCACGGCAGGAGTCTCCATGACTTGCGCACCCCAGCCGGCCTCGTCGCCGGCATAGAACCGCTCCCGTTTCTCGAGGCCGAGCCGGGTGAGGAACTGGACCAGGTCCGGGAACAGGCGACGCGAGCAGCGGAAGGTGTGATGGTCGTGATTGCCCCACCCCAGCCCGAGCGCGTCCTGCCGGCGGCGCTGGACACGGCCGGCCCGGTTGCGGAACTCCCAGAAGGCGCGCTCCTCGGCGAAAAAGAGCTCGCACGCCACATCGCGGGGCACGAGAGCCAGCACCTGGTCGAGCACCTGGAATGCTTGCTTCACACCGTCGGCGTCGTCGGCGAATTGCCGCCGTCGCATCCGGAAAAGCTCACGGGCCTTGACCACCGCGGCGCCACCGGTGGGCGTGGGCGGCTCGGTCGTGAAGCCGCGCCAGCCGAGGCGCTCAACCGCCTCGAGCCGCGTGCCCTGCTCTGTGGCGATCAAGGCCCGGCGCAGGCGGGCACCGAACTCACCCTCGATCGGGACGGCGAGACCGTGGTGCGACAGGAAATCGACGAGCGACTCGGGGCGCAACGCCAGCACGGACGGCGTGCCGTTGACGCCACCCGCCGCGCCCAGCAACACGCGGGGCATCATCGCCCGCGGATGATGGAAGACGGTCAGGCCGGGCGGTGCCGGCACCGCCTCCTCGACGAGACCGACGGCGCGGAGTTCGTCGGCGTGGTCGGGCGACAGCACGAGGTGGTCGACCCATTCGTAGAAATCCGTGCCCGTCTCGTCGCGCATCCGCTCCGCCAGTCGGCGGGCGAAGGCATTGCGGACGAGGAAGGCGTCGATGTAGCGGCCGAGCAGGCGCTCGGCCTCATAGGCCAGCGGCCAGTCAAACTGCGCCGCCGGCGTGCGAGGTGGAGAGACAGGGGAAACCATGGGGATTGGGGTTGAATCCTTGTTGCCATCACCAATGCCCCGGAACCGGGCGGTGGGAAGCGGAAAAGCGGGTAGCGGGTCATTATGCCGGTGGGCCGAAGAATGGCATTGAGCAGTGCCTTCAAACCCAACCCATTCCCATGACCGTCATCCCGAGCGAAGCCGAGGGATGACGACAAAAGGTGGAGGTTGAGAATGAAGACACACTTCAGCGCATTGGGACAATGCGCTCCACCGACCCGCTTCCGAAAACGGCCGGCCGGTCCGCTTTGCGCTTGGCCGGCCTGAGCGAAAGGAGTTTCCTCCCGGCGTGCCCGACCCGACCGACCCCGCCCCGGAGGCCCCGCGTCGCGAAGTCCGTTTCAAGGACCGCGAGTTCGAGCGCGACAATCCGCCGGTCCAGGGAGTTGATGCCGCCCCGGCGTTCGACGTGCGCGACCTGCTCGAGCTCGCGAACAAGGCGCCGAAAGCGCCGCCCGCCGACTCGCCGCTGCCGCCTTCCATCGCTCCGCCGGCGACGAACGACGTGCACGCCATCCTCCGCGCCAACCTGGAGCGCGAGAGGGAGCGCGGCCTGTACGAGGTGGCGATGGGAAAGCGCCGGCCGTCGCGGCGCAAACGGGACTACTGGGCGCTCCTGATCGGCTTGAATGCGCTCCTCGTCGCCTTCGCGTTCGTGATCGGGCTGAACGTCGTCACCGCCGTCTACACGTTTTCCGGGATAATCCTCATCACCATCGGGCTGACGTGGATCATGTGGTTTATCATGGATGACTATTAGGGCGGGGAGCGCCGTTGGGGAGTTGAAGGTTGAAAGCGCCCGGCGCGGTCGCCTCTGCTCGGGGATTGGCCGCAAAAGAGAGCATGAGGCGCAAAACGAGCTGTCGGCATTCAGCGATCAGCAGTCAGCCAATCTCTGAGCCTTTTGCGCATTCTTGCGGCTAAACCCTCTGGGGTGAGAATACCCCACCACCGCCAAGCGCCTGCTCCTTCAACCTTCAACCGACGACTTTCAACCCGCAGCGCCTCCGGCGCTGCGACCGCGGCGGAGCAGCTCCCACATCAGCACGGCGCCGGCGACGGAGACGTTGAGCGATTCCACGAGTCCGCTGCCGGGAATGGTCACCAGGCGCGTGCAGGCCTTGGCGGCTTCCTGGGAAAGTCCCTCTTCCTCATTGCCGAGCACGAGGGTCACCGGCTTCGGGCGCGCACCCGCGCCGCCCGCGGCCCGTCCCCCGAGCGCGCCGCCGCGGGTGGCGGCCCCGATCACCTCGTAGCCGGCCTCCGCCAGCGCGGGGAGGAATTCCGCCAGGCGAGCCACCCGCCAGACCTCGAGCGACTCGAATCCGCCCTCGGCCACGCGATAAGCCGCGTCGTTGGGTCGCGCCGCCGACGGGTCGTCGGGAATCACGATCCGCGGCACGCCGAAAAACGCGGCGGTGCGCGCGATGGCGCCGAGATTGTGGGCGTTGCCGATCCGATCGAGCACAAGCAGTGACTCGCCGCGCCGCGCCCACGCGGCCACGTCCGCGGACGAGGGCTGCTTCAGGGCCGGGAGCGTGGTCACGGCCACGACGCCGCCGTGGTGCACCGAACCCGCGATCTTCTCCAGCTCGGCGGATTCGACCTGACGGTAGATCTTCCGGTCGCGGGCCAGCACGCGGCAAATGACGCCGATCCTCCGTCCCGTCTCCTGATCAAAATACAACCGCTTGATCGAGCCCGGATCGCGCGCGAACCGCGCCCGCACCGCGGTCAAACCGCAAAGCCGCAACTCGCCGGACCGCGGCGAGTCGGCGCGCAGCTCCTTCGCGTCAGATTCCCGCGATCCCGCCGGCGGTGTGGTTGCCATGGTCTCAGTTGAAGACCGAAAAGGGTTGGTGGGAAGAAGGAAGCGCCGGCGGCTTGCCGCCGGCGCCGGAGATCGGAGATCGCAGTTCGGAGTTCGATTCGGGTGGAGCGCCTTGTCCTTAAGGCGCTGGGCACGTCCGCACGACTATTGGCGCGAGCAAACGCAATCAGCGCCTTGGGGACAAGGCGCTCGGCCCGCATTCGGATGTTAAAAACGAACTCCGAACTGCGATCTCTGAACTCCGGCCGCGGCCTGTCGCGGCCTCAATATCCTTTGAAGTGCTTCGGATCCGTCGGCAGCTGGTAGCGGGTCGTGTAAGTCTTCTTGTCGGCCGCGTACTTCATGAACACGTCGAGCGGCACGACCTCGACCGGGCCCTGCAGCTGCTTGATCACGCCGACGAGGCTGTTCACGTCGTTCGACTCGCGGACGTGGACCAGAAGGAAATACGGCCGCTTCGGATTGAGCGCGATGAGCTCGTTCATGTCGGCGGTGACCTCCTCGCGCGGGCGGCGCGGGTCGATGTAGTAGTCGTACGAGATCAGCGGGCGGCTGTCGCGCAGGTCGCGGGTGCGGGCTGGACCGTAGCCGTTGATGAAGCCCATCACGTTCGGGAACGCGGCGTAGTAGCGGTCAACCGTCTCCTTCGTGAGGTCCGCGTTGCCCACGTTTCCGTCGGCTGCCGAGTTGTCCATGATCTCGAAGATCCGCTCGTCAAGCGCCGCCATCAGGTCATTCGCTTCCTTCATCAGCAGGCCGAAGCGGTTCGCCGGGATGTGGTTCGGGTACATGTACGACGGGCCCGACAGGCCGCCGATGAAGTAGTCCATCGGCGTGGCCGACTCGTGGAAATACTCGAGCGCGGCGGGCGAGAACTTCACCCAGCCCATGATCGCGCCCCAGGCGAGCGGGATGCGGCCGCGGCCGGGCTTGGTCCAGACGCCGATGCCAATGCCGTCCGACTGGACGAACGAGATGTAAACCTTCCCCTGCGCCGTGAGCTTGGCGTCGCGGGCCACGTTGTGGTTGTTCGTGAACTTGAAGCCGGGCGTGAAGGTGAACTGGCAGTTGTAGGAGAGGTTCGGGAGGCTCTGCAGGCCCTCCATCTTCAGGCCGTAGGTGGAGATCAGCGTGGTGTGCTGCTCCTCGGTGTCCTTGCCGTAGACGTGCCAGCCGAAGATCGTGCCGCCGGGGTTCAGCTCGGAGAAGAACTGCTTTTCCAGCGCCAGCTCGTCGGCGTGGATCGGGTTGGCCGAAAGATCGTGGAAGAACATCTTCTCGCGCACGCCCCAGTCGGCGATGCCCGGGATGCGGATGTCGCCGCGGTGGCCGCCCAAGAGCATGAGCTTGTCGTGGCTGCAGCGCGCCCAGTAGCGGGCCTTGGCGTCGGTGTAGATCTGCGCGTCGGTCTTGTCGTCGTACCGGCCGCGGAGGTCATCGATGAGCTTGAGACCGTGACGCTCCGCCAGCGGGATCAGCGCCGGGGTCACGATGATGCCGTCCTCGAGGCCGGCGATCGTGTACGCGACGTTCATCGTCGGCATCACCGCCGGGTCCCACACGATGTATCCCTTGGCGTACTGCGCGAGGTGCGCGAGGGCCTCGTCGGCGGTCTTCAGCTCGGTGAAGTGCACGCCGTGCTTCCGCTCGTAGAAGTCCTTGAGCGGGCCGGTGATCTCCCACGGGAAGTCGGCGGCGTGGACGATGTAGAGGCGCGGCGCCGTGCGGTTGGCCAGGCCCTGCAGGCCGATCAGCATCGCCTTCTCGGGCAGGCCCGAGACGATCTTCCAGTCGGAGTCGAAGTGCATCACGTACGACTCGCGGGCCGGGGCGGCCACGCTGGCGCGGAGCGGGAGCGCGGCAACGGCCGCGAGGATCAGGATGGAAAGGAGCTTTTTCATGGGATTATTTCTTGGCCGCCTCCGCCGGCACCCGCGTGAAGAGATAAACGAGCGGTCGGCTGCGCGTGTTGTGCAGCTCGATCAGCACGAGTTCATTGTCGCCCTCGATGAGGCGGTACTCCTGGTACAGCCGCATCGTGGTGTTGCCCTGCGAGGTCTCGAGCGGCACCTGCGCCTCGACCCGCAGCGTGCGGCCGGCGTCGAGCCAGCCGGCGGTGACCGGCGTCTCCTCGCCCGGCCGCGCATAGACCGCCATGTGGCGCTGGTCCAGGCGGAAGAAATCCTTCGCCGTGGTCGCCTGCGCCGTGTCCACGACATTGGTCGCGGTGACCTTGGTGGCGTGCCAGGTCAGGTCGTGGAAGAGCGTGACCTTGGGGCCGTCGACCGTGATCACGAGATCAAGGGTCGACCAGCCGTCGAGCGCGGTGCTGCGCTCGGTATCGAGGCGCCACCGGCCATTGAACGCCGGATCGGCGGCAAACACGGCCAGCGGGAGCAGCCACGCGGCCAGGAACAGGTGCAGGAGCGTGCGTTTCATGGGAGGAAAAGAAGCCCAATCAAGCACCCGCCGCCACCGAATTACTAGCCCGGAAAACGGCATACGGTGAATGTTCGGACGCGGAGTAGGGAAACCGCGAATTCGCGCAAATCTCCGCTATTCCCGGCGACCCAGCCAGGGCGCTGTCACAGAACCATTAGTGGAGACCAGCGAGAATCAGCGGTTTTCCACCATCACATCACCCACCACGGTAAACTCTTCGCGGTCGTGGTACAGGTGCACGATGCGGACGTTGGCCGCGTGGCGCACCAGCGGTGATTCCGGGGCGCGCAGTTCGGCCAGGAGAGCCACGGGGTCGACGCGGCCGAACTTGAGATTCACGACAAAGTGACGGCACCAGCCGCGCGCCAGCCAGGGGTCCACGATGTGCTGCAACACGTGGTGCGGCTCCTCGACCATGTCGCAGAACAGCCAGTCGAAGCTTGCGCCTGCGGCCGGCGCGAACCGAAACGCGTCCTCGCGCCGATGCTCGATCTGCGGGTGGTCGAGCGCCCCACCCTTCAGCGGCCCGTTGTCCATCGCCACCACCCGCGCGCCCCGCTTCGCCGCGCTGTAGCTCCAGCCGCCGGGCGCGGCGCCGAGGTCGCAGACGGTCTCGTTGGGGGCGGGCTCGCGTCCCAGCACCACGTACGCCTCCTCCACCTTCAGGTACGAGCGGGACGGCGCCAGGTCGTCGTCGGCCATGCGTCGCGGCCCGTGCACCCAGGCATCGCGGGTTACCCATGCGCGCCCGAAGTCGGCGAAGAACACAAACAATCCCCGCGCCGCCCCGGCGCCGCGCGGCAGATCCGGCACCGCGAGCTTCGCCACGCGCGACAGCCGCTTCCGCAGGATCTCGCCGCACGCGTCCTGGACGCTCCCCATGCGCCGACCGAGCCCGACGAGTTCCGCGGGTCCCAGCCAAAGATTCGGCCAGGCCGCCTCGATGCGTTCACCCTTCAGGCTCGCGAGCAGAAAATCCGCGATGCGCTGGGCCAAGGCGTTCACTGACTCGCCGCGGACTTCCATGGGCGATTTCAGCTCGAGGTGCGCAAAGGCCAGCGACTCCCGGAAAGCGGCCTCGCCGGTCCGGACCCAGCCCGGCCCCTTTTCCAGCACGGCGGCGCCCGCGGCGGTGAGCTCACGCTCGAGCAGCGACTCGAACCCGGCCTGGCAGGTCAGCAACATGCCGCCGACGCTGCGCGCCGGGCGGTCAGTCGCGAGCGGAAATTTTTTTTGCCACGAAGGGCACGAAGCTCACGAAGCCCAAGCCTTACCTTTGCGGCCTTGGCGGTCTTCGCGGTGAACCAGGTTTGGTGCTCAATCCGTTTCACCGCCAAGGCCGCTAGGAACGCGAAGATCAGACGGTCTGGTTTTCGTGCGCTTCGTGTTCTTGGTGGTGGACAAAGCGAGCCAATCGAAGCCTCTAGGCCTTCGATCGCCCAGCTCCGATCTCCAATCTCCGCGGTGGGCGCAGGCGCCCGCCGCTAGTCAGGTCAGTTCACATGCGCCGCCGGCGCAGGCGATCACTTGCTTGAGTTCGGTCTCGTCGGACTGCTCGCGCATCTCGGTGTAGTCGACGCGGTTCGGCTTGAGCGCGTTCCAGCGCTGGACGTCCGACTCGGTCGCCACTTCCTCGCGCGGCGCCTGGAGGTAGGCCTTGTCGCCCGCGTCCTGGAGCAGCGAGATCCCGGTGAAGTACGCGCGGTTCGCCCAGATGAAATCGGCCACCTCGTCCCACTCGTCGGGCCGCACCGTGCAGGTGTTCGAGACGTTGTGGTGGAGGCTCGGCGAGCGCGACGCCGGGTTGCCGCCGGGGATCACCCAGTTCTGCTGCACGAGCTTCACGAGCTCGAGGAACTGCACGGCGGTGAGATCCTTGCGGAGAATCGCCTTCTTCGGCGCCTCGACCGGGAAGCAGATCACGTCGTCGGTATCCGGGTTGTAGACCGACGGCTCAGTCATCTGCGGGTTCGCCGTCTTGAAGAACGCGTACACGGGCTCCTTGCGGTTGGCCTGCACGCGGCGGAAATAGCGTCGCGCGTGGTGCGGGTGGATGCCCGACGCCGCGTTCAGGATCAGCGAGGCGGTGCCCTCGGGCTTGCAGGTCGCGAGCTTGGCGGCGGGACGGATCCCGATCAGGTCCGCGATGACCCGGTTGGCCGCCCGGCAGAGTCGCGCGCCCTGGGCGAGGATCTCCTGGTCGAACAGCACCGACGGATTGTCCATGAACCCGCAGATCGACACGCCCAGCAGCGCGTCGTGCTCGTTGATCAGCCGCGTGACCGGGCCGAGGTACGGCATGTCGGTGTAGGCGGCCTGGATCGTGCCGATGGCGGTGGCGGCGAGGCAGGCCTTGTAGAAGGCCGACTCGTTGACCGCGGCGTGCCCGTTGATCGTGGTGAGGTTGCAGTGCTGGAAGCCGGCCAGGCGCGTCGTGCCGGGCAGGTCACCCTTGTAGCCGTGACGGTATAGCTGCTCGAGCTCCGACGGCGAGAGGTCCCAGTCGACGACCGGCAGCAGGCTGATCTCGGCGCACGGGTTGCAGCCCGCGTCCGGGTGGTCGCAGAAATAGAAGCCGGGCTCGCCGAATTCCTTCTGGGCCTTGAACAGCCGGCGGAAGTGCTCGGCGTTGCGGTCGCTGCGCGAGAGGACCGCGGAATTGTTGGACGCCGACCGCTGCGGGTTGGTCTCGAACCAGTTCCCGGTCTTGGCGTTCATCATCTCCTCGTCGTCCGGCGAGAACAGGCAGATCGTCGCGGACCGGCGGATCCCGCCGGCCAGCACGGCCTTCGCGACGTACATGTTGATGTCGTAGACCTCGATCGGCCGCAGCGCGCGGCCGGCCGCCTGGGTGAGGATCTCGGCGACGCGGTTGAGCGCGCGACGCAGCGGCAGGTGGCCCGGGGCCTTGCCGCCCGAGGTGCGCAGCTGGGCGCCGCGCGGGCGGATGGCGGAGTAGTCGAATTCGATCAGCTTGCCCTCGTAATGGGACAGCAGCAGCGCGTGCAGCGCGTCCGACCAGCCCTCGATCGTGTCGGCGATGCGATAGTGCCAGACCGGGAGGTCGTTCTCCGGCGCGCGGGCCGGCAGCGGCGGCAACATGGCGATGTGGTGCTGCTGCACCGAGAAGCCCACGCCGCAGCCGCTGAGCAGCAGGAAGAAATACTCGCGGAAGAACTCCAGCCGGTCGACGTTCGAGAAGCTGCAGTTGAACATCCGGCTGTGGTTGCGGAGGATCGCCTCCCCGCCGAACTGCATCGAGCGCATGCTCGGGAGCACCTTCTTCGCGGCCACCTGGGCAAAGGTGTCGGCGATGATCTCCTTCAGCGTCTTCCCCGCCCACGCGTGCGTCAGCATCGCCGCCTGCCCGCCCGCAAGCTCACGCACGTCGGCCGGCAGCTCCGCCGGCACCGTGCGCTCCAGCTTCGCGGCAAAGAACCCGAGGTGCATGTCGCGCACGCGCTCGACACCCTCGATGAACACCTCGCGGCGGCCCAGCTCCGGACGATACCGCGCGTACTTCGCCATCGCGATGTAGTCGGAGAGCCCGTTGTAGGCATACGAGGTCAGCCGCCGCTCGGCGTGGCGCGCCCGGTACAGCATGTAGGAACGGGCGACCTCCCAGTGCCCGCCCGCCGCGATCGCCTTCTCTACCGCGTCCTGCACCTGCTCGATCGTCGGGTGCCGGCCCTCGCGGTAATGAAGTTCGAGCATCAGTGAAACCCCGCCCGCGATGCGCGTGACCTCGCGGTACGGCTCGGCCTCGAGCCCGTAGCACGCCAGCGCGTCGTCGCGGAACGGATTCGGCGCGTTGTCCGTGCGCACCTCGTGGAAAGCGAGCGCGATGGCGCGCGTGATCTTGCCGAGGTCGAAGCGCACGCGCGTGCCGTCGCGCTTCACCACCATGCGCGCCTCGGCCGCAATGGCGCGGTTCAACAGATGCGAACCCTTCCGCGCGGCGGCCGTGGCGGGGTTGTTGTCGGTGGCGGTCAGGGGAGCGGAGAGTGGGCTCATGAAAATTAGGGGAAGAAAAGTCCCTCTCGGAGCCGGCGGAATGCGCCTAGGACTCGAGCGGGGGGACCACTATCTGTAGTGGTCCCCAGGTCGTCAATCCACCGCCGGTAGTGGCAACGCGATATAAACCCGCGTGATAGCAATTCACGCCCAACGCTAACACTTTCTACTCTGACGACCGTCTTTTTTCACCAGGGCAATTCTGGCGGTGGCAAGATATGCACACCACGACCTGGCTGGCGTTTTCGAAATGGGCGACCTGCGGATGTCACAGAGGATGCACTGAGATCAGCGAGACCAGACCTTCAGCCTCGACGGGAAAGCAAATTCGCCTGCCGGGCTCCGTGTCCTCCGGATCGCCTCTGTGCACTCCGTGACGTGAATCCGACCGAAATCAGGCGCTAGAGCCGGTGCAGGTGGAAGCCGCCGTCGATGTCGAACACCGCGCCGGTCGAGAACGGGAAACGGTCCTCGGCAATCGCACGCACGGCGCGGCCGATGTCGGCCGGCTGGCCCCAGCGCCGGATCGGCGTGATGCCGCGCTCGTCCTGAAGGATAAGCTTGTCGTACTTCTCCTTCACCCCGCCGGTCATGTCGGTCGCGATCACGCCCGGCCGCAGCTCGTAGACATTGATCCCGTCGTTCGCGAGGCGGTCGGCGAAGAGCTTCGTCATCATCGCGAGCCCGGCCTTCACCATGCAGTAGTCGCCGCGGTTGATCGACGCGGTGTAGACGGAGATCGAGGTGATGTTGACGATGCGGCCGCGGAAGCCCTCGGCGTCGGGCGCCTGCCGGAGCATCTGCTTCGCGACGAGCTGCGTGAGGAAATACGGGCCCTTGAGGTTGATCGCGTAAAGGCGGTCGAAGCTCTCCTCGCCCGCGTCGAGCAGGTCGGCGCGCACCTTGGGCGCCACGCCGGCGTTGTTCACGAGGAGGTCGATCCGGCCGAACTGCCTGGCCGTCTCGGCCACCAGGCGCGCGCGGTCCGCCGCCACGGCGACGTCGCCCTGCACGATGAAACCCTCGCCGCCCGCCGCCTTGACGAGCGCGAGCGCCTCGGCGGCGGCCTCGGCGTTGCCGGCGTAATTGATGGCCACGCGGCAGCCCGCGCGGGCGAGTTCGATTGCGATGCCGCGGCCGATGCCGCGCGACGCGCCGGTGACAAGTGCGGTTTTCTGAGCCATGGCCCGGAGCGAAACGGCAGGGTCGGCGTCCGGCAATGTTTGATTCTGGGGGACCGAACGAACGTCCAACGCCGGACGCCGAACATTGAAGGCCAGCCCGTCGCGGCCGTGGCCGCACACGCTCCTTCGGCATTGGACGTCCGACGTCCGGCGTTCGTCGGTCGCTTCCCGCCCTACTCCGCTCGCCGATATCGCAGCAGCGCCTGGGGCGCGACCCCGTGCACGGACTTGAACGCCCGCGAAAAGTGGTAGGGATCGGCAAACCCGATTCGCTGCGCCGCCTCCTTCACGAGTCCGCCATTCTCCACCAGGTGCTCGGCCGCGAGGTTCATCTTCCGCCGCAACAGGTACTGATACGGGCTCGTGCCCTGGTAGCGACGGAACCAGCGGCAGACGCTCGAGGTTTCGACGCCCGCCGCCGCCGCGATTTCCTGCAGCGTCCCGAGCCGCTCCGCCTGCGAGTCGATCAGGGCCTTGCAGCGCAGGAAAGCCTCGCGGGCCGGCTCGCTCGCGTGCGGCGCGAGGGTCGCGGTATCCTGGATCTTCAGCAGCAGCAGCTCGAACAGGGTGGCGCTGATCCGCTCCGCCAGCGCCCCGGACCGCTGGCCCTCGCGCAGCAGGTCCTCCAGCACGCTCGTCACCTCGGCATGCGCCGCCAGCTGGCGGGCCCGCCCGATCGCCACGCCGCACCGTCGCAGGCGCCGCGGCGTGTCGGAGCCCGACAGCGACAGGAAATACTTCACCATCGGGTCGCCCGGGTCCGTGCGGATCTCGCACCGCGTGGCCGGCGCGTAGGCAAACACCATGCCGGGACCAAGCGCATGCTCCCAGTCGTCCAGCCGCACCGTGCCGCGGCCCGACGCGACAAACTCCAGGCCGTAGAACGGAAAGCTCGCCCGCCGGATCGCATAGTCGGGATTGCAGTGCTCCCGCCCACCCAGCACGAGCCCCGCCGGTCCGGCCGCCCGCGGGGCGAGATGGTGGAAGAAATAGCGCGCCCGGCTGACCTGCTGGGAGAGCAGGCCGGACGGCAGCGGGCGGTCAATTTTATCCATGGGAATACCTTTTCTATCCATTCCGGCCCCGCCAGATCGAGTGCATTCTGGTCCCTTGCTCGGTCAATTTTAACTAGGAAACCCAAGACTCTCTCCCATGGCCAAATCCAAGACGATCCTCCTGGTCGCGAACGGCGACCTCCGCCAGTCGGCGAACGAAAAAACCTGGCCATTCCAGGAAGCGATGGAGCGGCAGCTCACCACCGCCGTCGCCAAGCTCGGCTACCAGCTGGTGCGCGCCCACCCGTACAAGGCCGACCTCGGGCACGGCTTCATCGCCTCCCAGAAGGAGGGCATGGCCGTGTTTGCCACGATCAACCCGAAGCAGCCGATCATCGTCGCCGAGGCGGTCTGGCAGTATTCGCACCATATCCTGCACGGGCTCATCTCGCATCAGGGCCCGATCCTCACCGTCGCCAACTGGTCCGGATCCGCCCCGGGCCTCGTCGGCATGCTCAATCTCAACGGTTCGCTCACGAAGGCCGGCGTCAAGTACTCCACGCTCTGGAGCGCCGACTTCACCGACGAGTTCTTCCTCCGTCACCTCGCCGGCTGGCTGAAGTCAGGCGTGATCAAGCACGCGGTGAGCCACGTGCGCCCGCTCGCCCGCGCCCAGGTGCCCGCGAAGGCCAAGGCGGCGGCCAAGAAGATCGCCGACGATCTCCGCCGCCGGAAGTCCATCATGGGCATCTTCGACGAGGGCTGCATGGGCATGTTCAACGCCATCATCCCCGACGAGCTCCTCTTCCCCACCGGCGTCTACAAGGAGCGGCTCTCCCAGTCCGCCCTTTACTACGGCGCCACCCAGGTCAGCGACCTCGAGGCGCGCGGGGTCTACAACTGGCTCAAGGCGAAGGGTATGAAGTTCCACCTTGGGACCAACGAGGACTCGGACCTCACCGAGGGCCAGGTGCTCTGGCAGTGCAAGATGTACGTCGCCGCCCTCCGCATCGCCGACGAGTTCGGCTGCGAGACCATCGGCATCCAGTACCAGCAGGGCCTCAAGGACCTGCTGCCGGCGTCCGATCTCGTCGAGGGCCTGCTCAACAACTCGGACCGGCCGCCGGTGGCCAACTCCCGCGGCGAGATCATCCGCGACGGCCAGCCGCTCACGCACTTCAACGAGGTGGACGAGTGCGCCGGACTCGACGGCCTGCTGACCAACCGCGTGCACTCCGCGCTCGGCCAGCCGGTGGAGAACACACTCCACGACCTGCGCTGGGGTGACTTCGACCGCAGCGGCACCACCAAGGACTATGTCTGGGTGTTTCTCATCTCCGGCAGCGCCCCGCCGGCCCACCATGTCGACGGTTACCGCGGCTCCGACTCGCTGCGCCAGCCGTACATGTACTTCCGACTCGGCGGCGGCACCCTCCGCGGCATCGCCAAGCCCGGCGAGATCGTCTGGAGCCGCGTCTTCGTCGAGGGCGGCAAGCTCAAGATGGACCTCGGCCGCGCCAAGGTCATCACCCTCCCGCGCGCCGAGACCGAGCGGCGCTGGAAGGAGACCACCCTCCAGTGGCCCATCATGCACGCGGTCACATACGGCGTGACCCGCGACCAGATGATGGCCCGCCACAAGGCCAACCACATCCACGTGGCCTACGCCAACTCCGCCGCCGAGGCCGACCTCGCGATGTACACGAAGGCTGCGCTGGCCGCCGAGCTGGGCCTGCAGGTCGCGCTCTGCGGCACCAAGGCCGACGGCACCCGGTTTTAGCCCGCAACGATACCACCACCTCCGGTGCAGCGGAGCCCTTTGCGGGGCTCCGCTGTTTTTTTTGACCCGATCCGGCGCCGCCGCGCCGCCATCGCTCGCGGCAATGTCCCGCATCGGGATTATCAATTACACCCCCGGCCGCGGGAGCTGATATGCTGGTCGCGATCGGCGGCGATTCCCGTCCGCCAAGCCCCCAGAACCACCAGCCCCATGAACCCGCCCCATTCCGCCCGCAACCGGGCCCTCTCCCTCCTGCGCGGCACGCTCGCCGCTCTGCTCAGCCTCAGCCTGCTGCTTGCCGGCTGCACGACCCTGCGGACCACCTCCGTGCCGTCCGGCCAGGCCGGCGAGAAGCCCGCGATCAAGGTCGGCAGCCATATTGTCGCTCACACCCGCGACGGCCAGGCGCACGCCTTCAAGGTCACCGCCATCGAGCCCACCGCCTTTGTCGGCGAGCACGAGAAGGTGAGTTTTGAGGCCATCACCCAGCTCGAGGTGAAGAAGATCGAGCCGGTCGGCACGACGATCCTCGTCGTGAGCGGCGTGGCTCTCGTCGTCATCATCGCCGCCGCCGCGTCCGGCGGCATCGCCTTCATGCCCGGCGGGCCGGTGATGTGACGGCGTCGGACGTTCCCGTTGCCATGAAAAGAAACCTTCCCCGCATTCTGGCCATCCTGCTCCTCGCGGGCCCGGCCTACGCTCCCCTCCACGCGGGCGGCAACGTGCTGCTCTACCCGTTCGCGCGCCTGTTCGGCTCGCTGCCCGAGTCCGAGCTCGTCAAGTGCCGCGAGGCTTTCGCCGAGTTCAAGGCCACGCTGGGGACCCGTCCCATCCGGGTGGCGCCGGTGCTGTGGGTGGACGGCCCCAAGCACATCTGGAAACGGCCCGTCGCCGACGCGCTCGTCCGTGAAATGCGTCCGCACACGACGGCACCAGTCCGGGAGGCACCCGGGAAGCCGGACGTGCCGCCCGCGGAGTTCCGCCGCAACCAGCTGCGGTATCTCTGGGAGCGGGGCGCCCAGTACGCCGCCTGGCGCCGGGCGGCGCCGCCATCCGACGACTACCTGCTGTGCGCGGAGGTCTGGGGCCATGGCGGCAAGGTCGGAGCCATCCAGGTCTACGTGCTGGATGGCAAGGGCCAGATTGCCTACTGCCGCCTCTTCAATTCGCACCATTTCGGACCCAACCTGCCCCTGCAGCCCGACGAGCCACTGCGCCTCATCGCGGAAAAGCTGTTCGAGGACCTGCAGAAAAAGCCGGAGCAGGTCTTCCCGCCTTATGGCGTGGGCTGAGGCCGGTGCTTGCGTGCCGGAGCGACGTCGCTTGGCTCAGGATCCTCAGCCATGCATCCGTTACCGCCGCTTCCTGCGGAGCCCCGTCCTGGGCTCTTCCGCCATTACAAGGGCAATGAATACCGTGTGCTGTCACTCGCCCGCCATTCCGAGACGCTCGAGCCGCTGGTGGTTTACCAGGCGCTCTACGGCGAGCGCGGCATCTGGGTGCGACCAGCGGGAATGTTTGTCGAGTCGGTCACGATAGACGGCCAAGTCCGCCCGCGCTTCGCTCGGATCGGGGACTGAATGGGCGTGGCGCCTTCGGCGAGCAACCGTTTGCCGGCGCTGCCGTGGGTCCTCGATCCCAGCCTCCTCACGTCGGCTGCTACGATACGTCCGGTACCCGCGACCTGCTCACCCGCCGGACCGGGTAGCCGCCGACTTAGGGAGGCGGTTCCTCCAAATTCCGCCCTCCTGCTCTCACCCAACCGCCGTCTCGGCCGAAGCGGACCGAGATTTTCGGCTTTTGACCGACCGCCGGGCGGCGTACTTGTCGCCCAGTGACCCCCATGCGCGCGCTGCTGGCCTTCGACAAGTTCAAGGACGCCCTGACGGCGCGCCAGGCCTGCGCCGCCGCCGCGGCCGGCCTGGGCGCGCGCCATGCCGACTGGCAACTCGACGTCTGTCCCTTGGCCGACGGCGGCGAGGGCTTTGCCGAGATTCTCACGGCGGCGGCGGGCGGCACGCTCGCCTCGCTGACGGTCACGGGCCCGCGCGGCCAGCCGATTGACGCGTCGTTCGGGCTCGTGCCCTGGGCGCGCATCCCGCCGGCGGCGCGCGCCCGGCTGGAGCTGCCCGCGGCCCCGTCCGCCGAGGCCGAGGTCGCGGTCATCGAGATGGCCTCGGCCAGCGGCCTCGCGCTGCTGCCCCCGGACCTGCGCGATCCCTGGAACACCACCACCCTCGGCACCGGCCAGCTCCTGCTGGCGGCGGCCCAGGCCGAGGTCGCCGCCATTGTCCTCGGCGTCGGCGGCAGCGCCACCAACGATCTCGGGCTCGGCGCGCTCGCCGCGCTCGGCCTGGAGTTCCGGTCGCCAACCGACGACACGGTGCGGCCACCCTACCCGACGTGGTGGGAATGGATCGACCGCATCGTCGGCTCCGTCCCGGAGGAGCTCCCGCCGATCCGCATCGCCTGTGACGTCTCGAATCCGCTGCTCGGGCCGCGCGGTGCGGCCGCCATCTACGGGCCGCAGAAGGGCCTCAGCGCCGACGACGTCGCCAAGCTCGACCATGCCAGCGCGCGGATCGCGATGATGCTCTGCCAGCACTGCGCCCAGCCGGATTCGCTGATGGATCAGCCGGGCGCCGGCGCCGCGGGCGGCATCGCGTTTGGCCTCGTCGCGGCGGCCGGCGCGCGGCTGTTGCCGGGATTCGACCTGGTGTCCGCCTGGCTCGACCTCGAGGCGAAGCTCGCCGCCGCCGACATCGTGATCACCGGCGAGGGCCGGTTCGACGACAGCTCCCTCAGCGGCAAGGGCCCCGGCGCCGTCGCCGCCCGCGCGCTCGAGCTGGGCAAGCCCGTGCAGGTCTTTGCCGGCCAGGTGACCGCCACCCGCGCACCCGCCGGGCTGACGCTGCATGCGATCACGCCCGCCGGCCAGCCGCTGGCTGAGGCGCTCCGCCTGGCCGGCGAGAATCTGACCGCGGCGGTGGGTCGCGCACTGTGAAGGCGCGGCACCCGGGATTTTTTCCGGGAAACTAATCCTCGACGCCGTCCGTTGCCGCGCCAAGTTTTTGGCGCACATGCCCGGTCGTTCCCGTTCGTTCTCGCTGAAGCACCTTAGCGCCTCCCTGCTCCTGCTGCTGGGCCTGTTCGGCTGCAGCGCCGCGCGTCCCCCGACCCGGCCGACCGCCAGCCTCGCGGCCCCCACCGCCCCGGCTGTTTTCCCGCCCACGGCGCCGTCCGGGACGAACGGCCACGCGGCGTCCGCGCCCGTCGTGACCGTCGACACCGCGCCCTCCTCGCCGGTTTATCCGGTCATGCTCGGCATCGACGTGCTCGAGGCGCAGGGCTTCGCCGCCGTGAAGGGCAAGCGCATCGGCCTACTCACCCATCCGGCAGGCGTGAACCGCCGCGGCGAGAGCACGATCGACGTCCTCCGCCGCGCGCCCGGCGTGAAGCTGGTGGCGCTGTACGGTCCCGAGCACGGCATCTACGGGGACGAGGCCGCCGAGGTGCACATCGCCGACCGGCGGGACAAGCGCACCGGCCTCCCGGTCTTCTCGATCTACGGCAAGTACCAGCGCCCGACCAAGGGCCAGCTGAAGGGCATCGATGCCATGGTGATCGACCTCCAGGACATCGGCTCGCGCTCGTACACCTTCATCAGCGCGATGCGCTACACGATGGAGGCCTGCTTCGAGAACAACATCGAGGTGATCGTCCTCGACCGGCCCAATCCGCTGGGCGGCCTCAAGGTCGACGGTCCGCCGCTCGACGCCAAGTGGACCAGTTATGTCGGCGCCTTCCGCGTGCCGTACGTCCACGGCCTGACGATCGGCGAGCTTGCCAAGATGGCCAAGGAGGCGCCCGGCGTCCTGGCGGTGCCCGACGCCGTGCGCCAGCGCGGCCGGCTCACGATCATCCCGATGCGCGGCTGGCGGCGCTCGATGCGCTGGACCGAGACGGGCCTGACCTGGGTGCCGACCTCGGCCTACATCCAGGACTTCGCCGCCGTGCTCGGCTACCCCATGGTCGGCCTCGGCGCGTTCTGGAATCCCCCGAAGATCGACACCGGCTTCCGCCACGGCATCGGCAAGTCCTACCCGTTCCGCGGCATCTCCCACCGCACCGCCAAGATCGACCAGGTCGAGAAGGAGCTGCGGGCGCTCGGGCTGCCCGGCCTGCAGTTCCGCCGCGTCAGCGCGCCGGACCGCGACGGCCGGCCGGCCGTCGGGCTCTTCATCGAGATCACCGACTACGACGACTGGCGGCCGACTGAGCTGAACTTCTACCTGCTCCGCCTGGCCTGCAAGTTTGACCCGAAGGGCAATCCCTTCACGCCCGCGCCGGGACGCGATTTCAGCGGGTTTCTGCGGCACATGGGCTCCGAGGAGTTTCTCCGCGCGCTCCAGCGCGACGGCGCCAAGGTCGACGTGCCCAAGTTCCTCGCCGAGTGGGCCGCGCGCGACAAGATCTACCAGGAGCAAAGCCGGAAATACTGGCTGTACCGGTGACCCATGCCCCGGCCCGCGTCGCTCCTCGCCGTCCTGACCCCCGATGAGGTGACCAAGTTCACTTCCGGGCCGGTGCTGGCGGAACTGCGGGCCTACGCGCCGGAGTACCGGCAGGTCGACCCCACCGGCCTCGAGCCCGCCGTCTTCGCCGCCATTGTCGCCGACGCGAACCCGGAGGTGATCCTCGCCTGCTGGCGCACGCCGCGCCTGCCCGCCGCCCTGCCACCGCGCCTGCGGTACGTCTGCTACCTGACCGGCTCGGTGAAGCACCTCGTCACGCGCGCCCAGCTCGAGGCCGGGCTCCGCGTGACCAACTGGGGCGGCGCCATCAGCCGGATCGTCGCGGAGTGCGCCCTGTTCCACACGCTGTGCTGCCTGCGCCACGCCACGCGCTACACCTTCCTCATCCACCGCGAGCGCGGCTGGCGTGACCGGTGGGAGGAGGTCGGCTCGCTGTATGAGCGGCGCGTCGGCATCCATGGCTTCGGTCCGGTCGCCCGCGCGCTCGTTGAGCTGCTCCGCCCGTTCCGCTGCCAAATCTCGGTCTTCGCTCCCGATGTCACGGACGCCGTCGCCGCGCTGCACGGCATCCGCCGCTCCACCTCGCTTGACGAGCTGTTCGGGCAGAACGACGTGATCGTCGAGCTGGCCCCGCTGATCCCGGCCACGATCGGCACCGTCACCGAGCGCCACCTGCGGCTCATTCGCCCGGGCGGCGTGTTCGTGAACGTCGGCCGTGCCGCGATCGTCGACGAGGCCGCGCTGCTGCGCGTCGCCCGGGAGGGCCGGATCACCGTCGGGCTCGACGTCTTCGTGGAGGAACCCCTCCCGCCCAACAGCGGTTTCCGCGGCCTGCCGAACGTCTCGCTCTCCCCGCATATCGCCGGTCCCACCCTCGACCGCTACGGCGACGCCACGGCGTTCGCGCTGCGCAATCTCCGGGCCTACGCGGCCGGCCAGCCGCTCGAGGCCGTGATCACGCCGGAGACCTACGACCACTCAACTTGAGCGCACCGGGCGGGGTGCTACCACCAGTGCCGCCGGCCCGCGACCTGCAAGGCCTCCGCGACCGGGCCGAGGTAGGGGTGCCAGAGTTTCTCCCATTCGAGGCTGATCACGCCCGCGTATTCCAGCGCCAGCGCCTGCATCAGCGGGCCGGCGGGAAACTCGCCCTCGCCGGGACGCACATAGGTGTAGGGCAGATTCGCCGACGGCCGGCTCACGCTGTCCTTCACGTGAATGTGAACGACGTGGCTCCGGAGCGCGCGCCAGGTCACGAGCGGATCCTCGCCGCCGCGTTTCCAGGTGTGGTGCGAATCCCAAAGCACGCCGATGCCGGGCACCGCGTCGATCAGCGTCCGCACCGCGGCCGCCGTGAACAGGCTGTCGTGGGTCTCGACCATGACCTCGGTGCGCCAGCCGCGCACCTGGCGCCGCTGCCGCCACCACGCCAGCCGCCCGGCCATCTGCGCGATCTCGCCGTCGGCCCCCGTGCCGCCGTCAAATACCCGCAGCCGCACGCCGCCCAGACCCTCGGCCCACGGCAGGAACGCCGCGATTGCGGCCTCCCACTCCGCCTCCGTCGAGCCGACCAGTTTCAGCGAGGTGTCGAAGGCCGCGACGCGGACCGTCTCGCGGTCAAGGCGCGCCGCGAGCGCGGGCGGGGTGCCGTAGTGCCGGGCAAAGTATTCCGGGAGGTCGAGGGAGCCGCCGAGGGCCCGCAGCTCGACGGCTGGCAGCCCCTCGGTCCGGGCAAGGGCCAGCACCTCTTCGAGCGTGCACTCCGGGCAGCCCAGGCTCGAAAAACAGCGTTCCATGGCGCGAGTATGGGTGGCGGCCGCGGCTTGCGAAGCCCGGAGTGCGGGCCCTGGGGGCCGAACAATCAGGCAGTCCACAGGTTTTCCCTTGCCGCTCCGGGCGCGCGGCGCGAAATCTCGGACCGGTCGCCGCGACCGCGGCACACCCCGCCCCGCCACCCCAACCGCTGCACACCATGCCGAGACCTGTCACCCTGTTCACCGGCCAATGGGCCGACCTGCCCCTCGAAAAGCTCGCCCCGCTCGTCAAGCAGATGGGCTACGATGGCGTCGAACTCGCCTGCTGGGGCGACCACTTCGACCCCGACCAGGCCGCGGGCTCGAAGAAGTACGTCGCCGAGAAGTGGGCGCTGCTGAAGGACCACGGCCTCTCCTGCTTCGCCGTCTCCAGCCATCTCGTCGGCCAGGCCGTCTGCGACCGCATCGACGAGCGCCACCAGGCGATCCTGCCCCCGGATGTCTGGGGCAACGGCGACCCCGAGGGCGTGCGCACCCGCGCCGCGAAGAAGCTCGCCGCCACGGCAAAGGCGGCGCGCGCCTTCTTCGACGCCAAGCCAGGCCGCAAGGGCGGCGACGACTTCCCCGCCGTGGTCAACGGCTTCACCGGCTCGAGCATCTGGCACTCGATCTACGCGTTCCCACCGACCTCGCAGGCCTACTGGGACGCCGGCTTCGCCGATTTCGCCAAGCGCTTCGGCCCGATCCTCGACGCCTTCGACAAGGCCAACGTGAACTTCGGGCTCGAGGTGCACCCGACCGAGATCGCGTTCGACCTCGCCTCCGCCCAGCGCGCCGTCGCGGCCGTCAAGGGCCACAAGCGCTTCGGCTTCAACTACGACCCGTCGCATCTCGGCTACCAGGGCGTCGACTACGTGAAGTTCATCCGGACCTTCGCGGACCGGATCTACCACGTCCACATGAAGGACGTGTGGTGGGGCCATGGCGACGGCACCGTCGGCACGTTCGGCGGGCACGTCAGCTTCGGCGACGCGCGCCGCGCGTGGGACTTCCGCTCGCTCGGCCACGGTGACATCAAGTTCGAGGACATCATCGTTGCGCTGAACGACGTCGGCTACCGCGGCCCCCTCTCTGTCGAGTGGGAGGACATCCGCATGGACCGCGTCCACGGCGCCACCGAGGCCGCCGCCTTCGTCCGCAAGGTCGACTTCCCCTCCAGCGCCGTCGCCTTCGACGCAGCGTTTGAGCGGAAGTAGTGGGTAGCGGGTAGTGAGTGGTGAGCATACACCGATCTGCTCGCGACCCATCCCTCCTACGTCCGCTAGATCCCTACCAACTACCAGCTACTAGCTACCCGTCACCCTCCCCCAAATGAACCGTAAACTCCGATTTGGCATGATTGGCGGCGGCCGCGGCGCCTTCATCGGCGCGGTCCACCGCATTGCCGCCATCATGGATGGCAAGGCCGAGCTCGTGGCCGGCGCGTTCTCCGCCGACGCGGAGCGCTCCCGGGCCTCCGGCGCCGACCTGTTCCTCGACCCCGCCCGCGTCTACGGCAGCTACGCCGAGATGGCGCGCGCCGAGGCCAAGCGCCCCGCCGCCGACCGGCTCGACTTCGTCGTCATCGTCACGCCGAACCACGAGCACTTCCCGCCCGCGAAGCTTTTCCTCGAGGCCGGGTTCAACGTGGTGCTCGACAAGCCCGCGACCTTCGACCTCGCCCAGGCCAAGCGCCTGCGCGCCATCGTGAGGAAGTCGGGGAAGGTCCTCGTCCTTACCCACAACTACACGGGCAACGTGATGGTAAAGCAGGCCCGCGAGCTGGTGCGCAACGGCACCGTCGGCGACATCCGCAAGGTGGTCGTCGAGTACCCGCAGGGCTGGCTCAGCTCGTTCCTCGAGAGCACCGGCCAGAAGCAGGCCGACTGGCGCACCGACCCAAAGCGCAGCGGCGCCGCCGGCTGCATGGGCGACATCGGCACGCACGCCGAGAATCTGGCGCGCTACATCACCGGGCTGCACATCGACTCGCTCTGCGCCGACCTCACGACCTTCGTGAAGGGCCGCAAGCTCGACGACGACGGCAATGTGCTCGTTCGCTACCGCGGCGGCGCGAAGGGCGTGCTGCACTCCTCGCAGATCAGCATCGGCGACGAGAACATGCTCAACATCCGGGTCTACGGCACGAAGGCCGGCCTCGAGTGGCGCCAGGAATTCCCGAACGAGCTCGTGGTGAAGTTCGCCGACCAGCCCCGCCAGATCTGGCGCCGCGGCAACGGCTACATCTGCGACCAGGGCAAGAAATTCACCCGCATCCCGTTCGGCCATCCCGAGGGCTACCTCGAGGCGTTCGCCAACCTCTACCTCGAGGCCTTCCGCGCGATCGCCGCCGAGGTCGACGGCCGGCCGCAGCCGGCGGACCTCGACTTCCCGACCATCGACGACGGCGTCGAGGGCATGGCCTTCATCGAGACCGTGGTGAAGAGCTCCAAGCTCGGGGCCAAGTGGCTGAAGTTTCCGAAAGCGTAGCTTTCGGAAACTTCGGAGATCGCAGTTCGCAGCTCGGAGATCGGGACGGTCAGCCAAACCGGCTTGGTTGACGAACTCCGATCTCCGAACTCCGATCTCCGAAAACCCGCCGTCAGGATGACGGCCGGTGCGCCTTCACCCACGCCTCATACTCCTGGCGCGGCATGAAGCGGAGGGAGGCGCTGTTGATGCAATAGCGCAGGTGCGTCGGGAAGGGGCCGTCGTCGAACACATGGCCGAGGTGGGCGCCGTCCACGTTGCAGTGCACCTCGGTGCGGGCCATGCCGTAGCTGTAGTCCACGGTCTCGCCGATAAACGCCTTCTCGATCGGCTTCGTGAAGCTCGGCCAGCCCGTCCCGCTGTCGAACTTGTCACGGCTGTCGAAGAGCGGGGTGTCGCTGCAGATCGAGAAATAGACGCCGTCCGCGTGGTTGTCCCAGTACTCGTTCTGGAACGGCGGCTCCGTGCCCTGCTTGCGCGCGACCTGGAACTGGCGCGGATTAAGCAGCCGGCGCCACTCGTCGTCGGTGCGCTGCACCGTCGTCTTGCTCATGTCGATCACGACGTGCGACGGCAGGCCGCAGGCCGAAATCTCGTCGGGCTTGCACAACAGGGCGTCCTTGGGGGTCGAGGTGGATTTCATTTCGGATTGGGCGCAGGCCGAGAGGGCCAGCGCAGAAAGGAGTGGAATCAGGCGGAATCGCAACATGCCCATACGAGGATTCAGACGGCGGCAATATTCCAGCGGAGGATTCGCCGGAGGTTGTTGGCAGCTGGTAGACAGTAGCTAGGAGATCTTTGGTGGCAGGTGATTCCTGCGGGTGCGACTTGATCCACCAGCCAGGCGCCTGGGTTGGAGACTGATGGCTGACCGCTGATCGCCCTCGTCCCCGGCTTTCGCTCCGACGTGACTCACTCCTCTGCCCGCACCTTCACCGGGCCGTCGCTGAACTCGTTGACCAGGCGCTGGCCCGGCTTGACCGCCGCCCGTCGCGTCACCGGCCGGCCGGTCTCGTCGCGCACGATCGCAAAGCCGCGGTTGAGCACCGACGCCGGGCTGGCCGCCTGCAGGCGTTTGAAGAGCGAGAGCAGCCGCTGCGATTCCTGCTGCACGCGGGTCTCGGGCGAGGCGTGGGCGAGGCGCACCCGGGCTTCGCCGAGGGCCTGCCGCCGGTGCTGCACCGTCGCCCGCAGCGCCGCCGCCAGGCGGTTCGAAAGATCGTCCAGCCGCAGGAAACCCTGCTCGATCTGCGCCGCCGGAGTCAGGAGCCGCAGGCGCGAGCGGGCGTGGTCCAGGCGTTCCGTCGCCCGCGCCATCGCCTGCGCCACCGCCGCCGTCGCCGCCTCGCCCGCGCGCGTCGCGCGCTCGGCGCACTCGACGAACCGGCTGGAAATCAGCTCAGCCGCGCCGCTGGGCGTCTCGGCCCGGACGTCCGCCGCGAAGTCGCAGAGGGTGAAATCGATCTCATGACCCACCGCCGAGATGATCGGCACGGCGCTCGCCGCCACGGCCCGCACCAACTGCTCCTCGTTGAAGGCCCAGAGGTCCTCCAGACTGCCGCCGCCCCGCCCGATCACGAGCAGGTCGAAGATCCCCAGATTCTGGGCCGCCGTCAGCATCTCCACCATCTCCGCCGCCGCGCCCTCGCCTTGCACCTTGGCCGGCAGCACCACCAGCCGTCCGCGCCACCCGCGCCGGGTCAGGATCCGCACGAAGTCCTGCACCGCCGCGCCGGTGGACGAAGTGATGAATCCGACCGTGGCCGGCATCGCGGGAATCGCCCGCTTGTTCGCGGGATCGAACAGCCCCTCGGCCGCAAGGCGCTGCTTCAGGCGCTCGAATTCCTGCTGGAGCCGCCCCACGCCGTCCTCGACGACCGCGCGCACGATCAGCTGGTAGTTGCCGCGCGCCTCGTAGACGCTGACCTGCCCGTACGCGAGGATCTGCAGGCCGTCGCGCAGCTTCACCGACTGCCGCATGGCATCGCCGCGGAAGAGCACGGCGCTCAGCTGCGCCCCGGCATCCTTCAGCGAGAAATAAACATGGCCGCTGGGCTGCGCCCGGAGATTGGAGACTTCGCCGCGCACCCAGCCCGGACGGATGCCGGTTTCCAGCAGCGTCTTCACGCGCCGCGTGAATTCCGTCACGCTCTCGGCGCGCGCCCCCTGGTCCCCGAGTTCGAGTTCAGCCTTCACGCTTGAGGTAACGCTTCCGCACGAAATGCACCGCGGCCATCGCGGCAACGATCACGCCGACGCCGATCACCACGGTCTTGAAGTTGCCGTTGAGCACGCCCCGTCCGAGCACGACCGCCCCCACCGCCCAGGGCAGCACCGCCAGCCACGACACGATCATGAACAGCCGGAACGGCACCTCCGCCAGTCCGAGAATGTAGCCCTGCAGGGGGAACGGCGTGCCCGGGGTCAGGCGCACCACGAGGGCGATCATGAGCCGGTTCTCCGGGGTCACCTTCGGCACGCTGTAGCCGTACCGCTTCAGCAGGCCCGTCAGCACCGGGCGCAAGGCGTACCGCGCCATCCAGTAGGTCAGGACCAGGTTGACGGCGATTGCGGCGAGGGTGGCTGCGATCACCCCGCCCAAGCCCATCTGCGACGCGAACGCCTCGCCGGCCGGGATGGTGAACGCCATCATTGGCACCCCAAGCGCGGGAAGGACGGCCATGGCCGAGAAATATACCCACGGTCCCGCACTCCGGATCAGCCCCAGGCCCTGCTCGACCAGATCGCGGAGGTTCACGCCCCGGAGCACCAGCACCACGCCGGCCAGGCCGATCACCGCCACGATGGCGAGCTTGACGACCGGGAGCTTCTTCGCGGCAGGCGCGGGGGACGACATGGGCCGAGCCTGTCCACCCCCGCGCGCCACCGTCAAGCATGGGGCTACGCCAGGGCCGGCAGGTACCAGGTTCCGGGAACCAAGTGCCAAGGTCCTTCCCCCCAACTCTTCGAACGTCGAGGTTCGGCGTTCAATGCCCGACCTACGCCCCGTCGTCCCGGCTTGCCCGGCCCTCGGCCCGCCGCTGTGATGGCGCCCGATGACGCGTCCCGCCGTTTCCGCCCCGCGCCCGGCCCAGCTCCTGGGACTGCTCGGCTTCGCGGCGCTCGGCGTCATCACGTTGTCCGATCCCGGCGCAACCCGCATGTATGCGTGGCCCTGGACCATCGCCTACGCCGCCACCCTGGCCGTCCCCGCCGCCCTGCTGGCACTCCGCCTCTACGGCGGCGGGCGTCCGCTCGCGGTGCCTGCGCCGCTCTGGTGGTGGTCCGCGCTCGCCGGCCTCGCGGTGCCGGTGTTCTCGGCCATGTTCAGCCGCTACCGCGGCCCAAGCCTGCTGCATGGCGCGCCGCTGCTGGCGGCCGTCGCCTTGTTTCTCGTGGTCTTCGACTGGCTGCATGCGGAGCCTGGCGCCGTGGCTGCCCGGCGTGACGCCCTGTGGCGGATCCTGGGTGGACTGCTGGCGCTGGTGGTCGTCGCAAGCCTGGCCAGCTGGGCGCTCGACCTTCCGCACCGGTCACTGCGCGAGATCGCGGACGCGCGCAACCCGCACCCGCTGGGCCACACCAACTACACGGCCGGGCTCGCCCTGCTGATGCTGCCGGTTTTCGCCCGCCTCGCGCACCGGGCCGTCGGGGCGCCGCGCGCCGGCTGGATCGGCGCGCTGGTGCTGGCGCTGACGATGCTCGTTACGAGTGGCAGCCGCGGCGGCCTCGTCGGGCTCGCGGCGCTGTTCGGCGCGGCCCTCTTGGTCGCGCGGCTTGGCTGGAAGCGCACCACGCTCATCGCCCTCGCGGCGGTGGTGGTGACCGCCGCCGTCGCCTTCATCCATCCCCGCACCCGCGCGATGTTCCAGCGGGCGACGGCGAGTGAGCTCAAGGTCAGCGACGTCCAGCGCACCGCCATGCTGGAGGCCGGCCTGGCCATGGGAGCCCAGCGTCCGGTCCTCGGCTGGGGCGCCGGCTCCGTGCCGCTGGCCTATCCGCTCTTCCGGCGCTTCCTCGATGGCGGCACCGAGAACGTCCTCCAGCTGCACAGCCTGCCGGTCCAGCTGTGGGCCGAGCTGGGCGGCGCGGGGCTCGCGGGCTTCCTGCTGCTGCTCATCCTGGTCGCGCGCCACGGCGGGCGGGATCCGGCCGCCGCGGTCGCGCTGGCGGGCTACCTGGCCTTCGCGCTGACCGACTACCAGCTGGACGTGCCGGTGTTCGGCGGAGTTGTGGCCGCGCTGGCCGCCTGCCTGGCGCCGCCGGCCGATCCGCCGGTGCTGGTGCCGCCGCGGGCGCTCGACTGGGTCTTCCGTCTGGCGCTCCTCATGCTCGCCTGCTTTGGCCGGCCCGATCCGACGCCCGCCATGAACACCCGCGCCCTGCGGTTGGCACGTGATCCCGCCAAGGCCGCCGAGGCGGTCCAGCAGTTCGAGACCTCGCTCCAGCTCAACCCCGACCAGGAGATCGCGCATTTCAACCTCGGCTGGCTGCAGGTCGTGTCCCAGCCCGACGCCGCCGCGCGCCATTTTCGGGCGGCCGCGCGCCTGGTGCCCGACAAGGGCGGCGTCTACTTCGGGCTCGCGCTGGCCCAACTCAACCAGGGGCGGCGCGACGAGGCCGTCCAGGCCCTCGCCGCGGAGTGCCTCAACGATCCGATCTTTGTCGTTTCGCCCTGGTGGCGGACGCCGGCCCTGGGCCCGCTCCGGCCGGCGACGCTAGGCCGGGTGCGGGAGTTTCTGGATGACGCCCTGACGCGCCGCCGCCTCGCGTCCCGGCCGGACGCCCGCGAGGCGCAGTATCTCCTCGCGCTCCTCCGCTGGCTCGACGACCAGGCGGCGCCGGGCGAGATCCTCGCGGCGGCCAACACCCCGGAGCGGGCGGGGTATTTCGCCCGGCGGCCGGCCCGGCCGGACTTCGCCGCCGCACCCGTGCTGTGGTCCCGCCGCGAGCGCCCCGGCTACCCGGTCCTGATGCGCAACCTCGACCTGCCCGTGCCCGTGGACCTGTTCGAGGTGCAGGAAAACGCCCTCGCCGCCGGCGAGCTCCATTTCCTCTTTCCCCACAAGGGCTGGCTGCCGACTTCGCTGCTGAACTTGCTCGCCGGCGGCGGTCGCGCTACCGACTGAGCCCGACCCGCCATGCCCCGCGCCTCGACCCATTCCCTCCGCGAGACGGTGGTGCCCCTGGTCCTGCTGGCGGGCGACACGGCCCTCACGTTCGCGGGCCTCGCCTTCGGCTGGTGGCTGCGCTATGCCTCGCCGCTGGCGCGGCTGGGCATCGACGTGCCGGACGCCACCTTCCGCCGCTACCTGCCGCTGCTGCTGGTCGGCGTGGCCCTGCTCGTCGGCGCGTTCGCGCAGTTCGGGCTCTACGACTCCCGCCTGCTGCTGCGGCGCTACCTCAGCCTCAACGCCATCCTCAAGGGCGCCGCCTTCTGGCTCGTGGCCTACCTCGGTGTGTCCCTTGTGCTGAAGTTCGACCCGCCGATCTCGCGCCTCTTCGTCATCGAGGCGTTTGTCTGCGTGATCGTGCTTCTGGCGGCGTGGCGCCAGCTGGCCTACGCGGTCCTGACCCACAGCGCGCTGCTGGGCCGGCTGCGCCGCCGCGCCGTGCTGCTGGGCTGGAATGACGACGCCCGGGCGCTCGCCCAGGAGGTCGCGCGCGACCCGGCCCACCCGTTTGTGCTGGTCGGCGTCGTCACCGTGCGGGGCGACACGTCCGCCTTTGCGGCGGCGCGGCCCGACCGGCCGCCGGAGCTTGGCTCCGCCGGCGAGCTCGGCGCGATCCTCGCGCGCGAGTCGCCCGACCTCCTCATCGCCACGCGCCTCGACCTGCCCCGCGAGGAGATCCGGCGCATCGTCGAGACCTGCGAGCAGGCCTACGTCGAGTGGAAGATCGTGCCCGGCGCCTTCGACATCTTCCTCAGCGGCCTCCGGCTCCAGACCATCGGCCGCGTGCCCGTCCTCGGCGTCGAGGAACTCGCGATCAACCGGCTCTTCAACCGCGGCCTGAAGCGCGTGCTCGACCTCAGCGGCGCCGTCGTCGGCCTGGTCCTCAGCCTTCCCGTGGGGCTGGTCCTGGCCGCGCTCATCAAGCGCGAGTCGCCCGGCGGCGCCGTGCTGTTCCGCCAGACCCGCGTCGGCGCCGGGCACCGGCCGTTCACCCTGTGGAAGCTCCGGAGCATGGCGCCGGACGCCGACGCGGCGGATGCGGCGCAGCAGAGCACGGCCCGGGACGACCCGCGCCTGCTGCGCATCGGCGCGTTCATGCGGCGTTGGAACCTCGACGAGCTGCCGCAGTTCTGGAACATCCTGCGCGGCGACATGAGCCTGGTCGGACCCCGGCCCGAGCGCCCGTACCACGTCGACCAGCTCGCCGGCACGATCCCGCACTACCTGCCGCGCCACCTGGTGAAGCCTGGCCTCACCGGCTGGGCCCAGGTCAACGGCCTGCGCGGTGACAGCGACCTCACGCTGCGGGTGCAGCACGACATCTTCTACATCGAGAACTGGTCCCTGTGGCTCGACGCCCAGATCATCCTGCTGACCTTTGTCCGCTGGCGCCACCCGAGCGCCTATTGAGCGCCTCTTCCTCGTCCCTTGCGCAGCTCTTGCTCGGCTCTGATGCGCCTCTTGCGCGGCCTTTGAGCAACTCTTGAACGCCTTCGCCCCAGGGCGCAATGGCTGCCGTCGTGTCACTCAATCAGTGACACGACGGCGGGCGAAATTCCCTTTTCCGGACGTGGAATCCGTCCTCGCCTGGATACTCCGCGGCCATGACAGGAGGGGGTTCCGCACGATCCGTCCGCATTCAGACATGACGGCGACAGCGCGGTTGATCAGGTCACGTCACGCTAACCGGGCGGAGCACTCACCCGTCCGCGGACGCGAGCATCGGCTAGCGGCGGAGCAGGATTCGCACGGCGCGCGAAAGCGGCCCAGACGGCTGATTGGGCTGCAGCGACGGCGGCAGGTGACCGGCCATGGTCGGATCGGAGAGGACGGCGGCCACCGACCGCGAGTCGGGATGCGGCGCGTAGAGGCGCGGGAGCCAGGCCCACCGGGAGTCATCGCGGGTCCGCTGATACTCCACCATCACCCGCACCGGCGCATCGCGGTCCCGCAAGCGCGGCAGGATCAGGCGGCGCATGACCTCGCCGGACAGCGCAACCCAGCCGAACAGCAGCAGCCCGGCCCAGGCGGCGACCAGCAACCGGCCGGCGCGGCGGCGCGGCGCGGCGCATTCGCGCAGGAGGGCCACGGCGCACCAGGCGTTCGCGATCGGCAGCAGCACGAGGAAGTCCGCATACCGCGACGGCACTCCGCCGTCAAATTCCCCGCCACCACCCCGCGTCCATGCCATCGCGGCGGCCAGCGCCACCGCCCAGCCCCAGAGGAGAAGCACGAAATCCTCGCCCGGCGCCGCCGGGCGACGTCGCGCCAGCCGCAGGCCCACCGCCAGCAGGACCGGCAGGTTCATGCCCAGCGCAGCCACCGGCGTCCAGACATGCGGCCAGGCCACCGCCTGCGCGAACGCCTTGAACGCCTCGGCCAAGCCGCTGGGCCGCAGCGCCGCGTGGGCCGGGCTAACGTGACGCAGCAGCCCGGCGCATCCGAGCAAGATTGCCGCCGCCGCGAGTTCCCGGCCGCGGACCGCGCCCAAACGTCGCCGTTCGAGTCCGCGCAGAACGAGAAGTCCCGCCAGCGCCACCGGCACCAGGAGGCCGGCGCCCATCGCCAGCTGCGCCGCCACGCCGGCAATGATGCCGCCGGCCAGCCTTGCGGCTGAAGGATGCTCGTCGGCCAGCCACGCGAGGGCCGCGATGCCGAAGAGGAGCGCGAAGTAGACGTGGGACTGGAAGCCCCAAAGCGCATTCTGCCAGGCGAGATGCGGCAGGAAGGCGACAGTGACTCCCGCCGCCAGTGCCCATCGCGCCCGTTCATTCGTCCACCGCAGCAGCGCAGCCAACAGTCCGGCCGCGGCCAGCGCCCGCACGACGGCGTTGGCGGTCAGCTCCACCAGCGGATCCCATGCGCCATTCGCGGCAAACAGCACAAGGTCGAGCGCCCGGGTCCAGGCGATCCGGTGCTCATTGTACGGGGCGACGAGGTCGGCGACGTGCCAGGTGCCGCGGAGCCAGGCCGGATACAGCCCGCGGCCCTCGGCATCCCACTGGTCCTGGTACGGAATGTCGGTCCCGGCGCCACCGACGAGCGCGAGCTGCACCGCCAGCACCACGAGAAACACCACGACGACCGGCCAGCGGGAAATCCGGCTCATGGCGGCCGCACCTGGCTCCGGCCCCGCCACGCGGCCCGCCACCGGGCCACCGTTTTCCACGCCCCGAAGGCCGCGGTGTATTTCCAGCGCACCCACGCCGAGCCCCGCGGGTTGAAGTGCTTCAGGTAAACCTCGCGGTTCGCGTCGAAGATCGCCCGCGACATCGCCTCGTATTCCTTCGCGACGCTCAGGCCCTTGAGGTGCGTGATCCGCACCGAGCCGTCATAGATGATCTTCCTGCCGGCGCGCGCCACGCGAATGCAGAGGTCAAGGTCGTCACCGTACATGAAAAACCGCTCGTCAAACACGCGCCCGTCCGGCGCCACTGCCGCCAGGACCGGTCGCGGCGCGAGCAGGAACGCGCCGTTGATGGCGCCGACCTCGTAGGTCCCGTCGACCGGGAGGTGAGTGAGGTTGTAACCGGCGAACCAGCCCACCCGGGGAAACAGCGCGGCTAGCCCGCTGGCGCGGCAGAATCCGTCCCACAACGTCGGAATCCCGCGCCGGCAGGCGAGGTCCATGCTGCCGTCCGCCAGCTCGAGGCGAGGGGTGATCAGCCCGATGCCGGCCTCCGTCTGCAGCCGCGTCAGGCACCGCAGCAGCGCGGCCTCATTGCAGATCGTGTCGGGATTGAGAAACAGCACGCAGTCGCCCTGCGTCCGGGCGTAGCCCAGATTGTTGGCGCGGCCGAACCCGAGATTCTCGCCGGGCGCGACATACGAGACCCAGGAAAATTGCGTGCGCACCACTTCGCCCGTGCCATCGCCGGGAGAGTTGTCCACCACGATCACTTCGACGGCGCGGCCCAACAGCGTGCGCGGCAGGGAGCCAAGACAGCCCGCGATTTCCGCCTGCGACCGGTAGGCCACGATCACGATGGAGAGCAGCGGCGCGTTCGGCGTGGACACGCCGGGACGCTGTGTGATGCTCCCGGCGAACGCAATGCCTCCCGTTTCGCCGCCGCCCCTCAGCGTCATCGTGGCCTGCCGGAACCCCGGCCCGCGGCTGGCAAATGCCCTGGAGAGCGTGTGGGCCCAGCGCGACCTCGCGCCCGAGCTCGTGGTGGTCGACGGCGCCTCGACGGACGGCACGGCGGAGTGGCTCGAGCGGCAGCGCGACCGGATCCAGGTCCTGATCAGCGCGCCCGACGACGGCGTGTACGACGCGATGAACAAGGGCCTCGCCGCCGCCTGCGGCGAGTGGGTGCTGTTCCTGGGCGCCGACGACGAGCTCGACTCCGACATCACACTGGCCGAGGCCTGCGTCCAGTTGCGGCACACCAGTGGCGGGGTCGTGGCCGGTGAGGTGGCCTACGCGGACGGACGGGTCTACCGCCTTGCCGCCTCGCCCCACCCCCGGGCGCGGAACTTCGTGCATCACCAAGGGGCCTTCTATCGTCGGAGCCTTTTCGCGGAGCACGGTCCTTTCGACTCATCGCTGCGCGTGATGGCCGACTACGATTTCAACCTCCGGCTGTGGAAGAACCACGTGCACTTCAAGGCATCGTCACTGCGCGTCTGCCGCTGCGGGACGGGCGGCTTGAGTGACCGCGGCAACTGGCGTGGCTACCGCGAGGAAATTCGCGTGCGCCACCGCCACTATCCCGCCCACCAATGCTGGCTCTGGGATGCAATTTCCGTGGTGCGCTTTGTCCGCAAGAAACTAATCGTGAGCGTCTCCCCCCGTCATGGCTGACTCCCTTCTGGCGCGCGCCCGCCACACGATCAACCGGCTCCTGCACCCGCTCGGCGCCCACCTGTCACGGCCGGATCGGGTCTTTGACATGGACGGAATGCTCGCGCGCGCCGCCGCACGCGGTGTCTCTCCACGCACGTGGATCGACGTCGGGGCCTCGGATGGCTCCTGGGCGCGGCGGGCCCACCGGCATTTTCCCGCGGCGAAGTTTCTGCTATTCGAGCCCCTGGAGGAGAGGATCGCGGCCCTCGAGCGCCTGCGGGCCAGCCACGGATTCGACCACGTGGCCGCCGCCGCCGGCGCCGAGCCGGGCGCCGTGGAGTTTGTCATCGCGGCTGATCTCGACGGCAGCGGGGTGGCCGGGGCCGGCACGGCCGCCACCCGCTCCGTGAAAGTTGAAACCATCGACCGCGCCGTCGCCGAGCGCGGGCTGCCCGGGCCGTATGCGCTGAAACTCGACACCCACGGCTATGAACTGCAGGTGCTGGAGGGCGCCGCCCGCACGCTGACCCAGGCCAATCTGCTGGTGATCGAAGCCTACAACTTCACCCTCATCCCTGGCAGCGTGCGGTTCCATGAGCTGTGCGCCTGGCTGGAGGCCCGCGGGTTCCGCTGTTGCGACCTGGCCGACCCCTTGCGCCGCCCGGGCGACGGCGTGCTCTGGCAGATGGATCTCGCCTTCGTGCCCGCCAGCAGCCCGCTGTTTTCGCGCCAAAGCTACGACTGAGTCAGCAGCGCATCGAATGACACCGGCCCAAATCGGACCACCCGCTCCACGTACGCCGGCAAGTTCGCGATCCGAAACCTGAGCCGGGCCCACCGCCGGCGGAATGCCGACTGGCCGGCGAGCAATCCCAACTTCTCGTCCACCTGCGCCCGCTCGGCGACCATGGCGGCGCGGTTCTTCGTCAGCTGGCCCGACCGGAGACGAAACGCGGCCACCGGACCACCCCTTATCCGCAGAAAGGTGATTCCGGACACGCAGGCGCGCGCGAGGAACTCGGAATCGCCACAGTACCGGAACGATTCGTCGAATCCGCCCAGGAGTGCCAGGGCCGCGCGGTTGACCAGGGTGCCATGCTGGTACACGGGTTCGAGCCGCTCGGCATAGAGCGCCCGGTTCAGGGTCGGATCCGGCGAGGTCGGGATGGTCCCCAGGCGCCGACCACGGGCATCGATCAGCCGCACCGATCCATAGGCCAGCTGTGGCTTGCGGCCGGCGCGGGCGAGCACGTCCGCGGCCCGCGCGAATCGTGGCAGCAGCCGGTCGTCGTCGTTGATATACGTGAAGGCCTCCCAATCCGCCACCGCGGCCAGTCCGGCATTGATGGCCGCATACATCCCCCGCCCTTCCCCGGGCTCGGCTACCACCGTCGTTCCCGGAAACTTGGCGGCGACGGCCGGCACCGCCGGACCGGGCACCACCAGCACGTGCGCGCACGCGCACGGCAACGCCGCCACGCTGGCCACGGTCTCGCCGAGCCAGGGCGACTCGCCCAGCGTGGGAGTGACAACCAGGATTTTCATGGACGACCGCGCTGGAAGCGCCGGTAGATCGCCATCGCCCGGCCGGAAAACTGTCCAAGACCGCACCGCCCGGCCAGCCACCACGGTCCACACCGCCACCAGAATTGTCCCCAGGCCAGGCGCAGCGCGGCCAGGTGCCAGGCGCCCAGCGCCGCCCGCCAGCCGCGCGCGGGCAGCGGGAACGCCGCCGGCAACGCCGCGGCATACGCCCCGTAGATTCGCGACCGCAGGCGGAGCGGCATGATGCCGTACTCCAGCTGACCCGAATCATACCATTGGCCGCGCACCCGGCGAAATTGCGCGAAGTGAAAGACAACGAGCGGCTCGCCGTCCACCCGCACCCCGCCGTCCGGAAGCAGGGAAAAATGGTGCCGCGCCCAGTTCCAGGGCGCCACATTCACCCCTGGATGGCGGCACTCCACCACCCCCGCAAACCGCCGCGGCCACTCATCGAGATATTTCTGGTCGCCGTAGTGCGTGCCGTCGCCGGACAGCGCGCACGACTCCAGGCAGCGTGACCGCCACCACTCGACGCACGCCCGGCCGTTCTCGTCGTCGCGGAAGATCAGCAGGCCCACGTTGTAGTGGCCGTACTTTTCCCCGTCATCGTGCCACGGCGGATAGCGGTGCGCCACCACGAGCACGGAGCCCGCGGCGAGCGCCCGCCAGCACGGCGCCGGGTCGGAGAAAAAGAACAGGTCGGCGTCAACGTACGCAAGCGACCCCATTGCCGGATGGGTACGGAGCAGGTGCCGGACCAGGCAGGGCGTAAGCGTAAAGATGAACTCCGAGCGCGGTCGCACCGCCTGCACGGCCGCCAAGTCCGGGTCGACCGCCACCAATTCCGCCAGCTCAAGCACCCGCAACCCGGTCTCCGGCTGCGCGCGCAGCACGGCGGCCGTCTCGCCGTCGAGTGCGAGCACCCACAGGACCGCCGCCGGATCGTGCCGGACAAGCGAGCCCCACATCGCCAGGCCCTGGGCCAGGTAGCCGCGGTCGAAGTAAGTGCAGTAATGATTCATGGCTGGACCTACACCGGTCGGCCGCCCCACCTCACGGCTGGGCGGGATGGCCGGCCCAGCCCGGTCCGAGTGCGGAGCAGGGTCCTCATGATGGCGGTCTCTCGGCGCGCTTTCTGGCAAGCACCACGTTGTCGAGGTAGAAATCACCCTGGCGCGGCAGCAGCAGCGCCACGAACCCGCCGAGCAGGTTCACTGGCGCGATGAGTGCGACCTGCGTGACGAGGTTGCACCATTTGCTGCGCGTCACCACGAGCTTGTAGAGGCAGCCGGACGCCAGCTGGACCACGGCCAGCGGGCCAGCCACGCTCTTGTGCTGCACCGTGACTTCGAAGCCGTTCCGCTCCAGCAGCGCGCGCAGGCCGAATGAAGTGTAGCGGGCGAAGTCGTGCGGCTGCTCGTGCTCGTCCCACGCCAGCGGCACCGTCAGCACCAGGCATCCGCCCGGTCGCAGCACCCGGTGAATCTCCTGCAGGAACGCCTCGGGCGTGAACACATGCTCGAGCACCTGCGAGCACAGGATCCCATCGCAGCTCGCGGCCGGCACCGGGAACGTCGTGCCGTCGTAGAACAGGTCGGCGACTCCCACCGCCCGCGTGAACGGATTGTCGACGTCGAGCCCCCGGTACCGCGCCGCCGGCATGAGCGCCCGGTAGGGCTGGCACCCGCATCCCACATCCAGCACGTCACCAGTCAGCGGCGCGAGCAGCGGGCCGAGCTCGCGACGCAATCCGCGGCGGGCAAAATAGAATGGATTGATCAGCAGCCCGAGCCAGGTCGGCTCGTATTGCTCGCGCCACCAGCGGGCCCGCAGCTTCGACGGTTTCATCGGAGGGAACTGTTCTCCAACATGAGGCCGCCATGCTGGGCGTCGATATCGACTTCGTCGTCGGTCAGCCACTCCGCCGCCACCCGCCAGCCGGGCCCGAACGCGGCGATCAGCGCCGGTCGATCGAAAAACCAGCAGGGATAGCTGGCGGCGTAGATTGCCGGCGGCACCCGCTGCACCGTCAGGCGGTCCCGGCCCCGCGCCACGAAGCCGGTGCGGTCGATGAGCACCACGCGGAAGTCCCCGCGGCGGATCTCCGCGAGGAGCGCATGCGGCGCCTCGAGATATGGCAGGACACTGGACAACAACACCACGTCCGGATGTTCCGCGGCCACACACGCCGCTAGGGAGTCATAGAAGCGCAGCGGGCCGGTGGTGAATTCCCGCCGGCCCGCGACCACGAGCGCGGGCTGCTCCACCACACTCCAGCGCACCTCGGTCAGGTCGGACAGCCAGGCGCGGTGCTGCCACCAGGTGCTCCCAAGCGAGCCGCCGAAGTCGACCAGGTTGAGTCGACCACCCTGCGCCGCGCGCCGCAGCGCCGCGAGCAGCGGCGCGTTGGCCGCCGGCGTCGGGAACTGCACGGTGTCCCGCTCCCACGCCGCCCGTCCGTCGCGCACGGCACGCGCCGCGGCGATGGTTTTCTCGAGGATGACGGGATCCGCGTAGCCCCGCGACGCGGCCGCCGCCGCCGCCCAGGTGGCGTAATCTCCGCTGTACACGGGCCCGCGCACCCAGCGCCGCACCTGGCGGCGCCACGCGGCGGGCACCGCCGCCTTCACGCGCTGCGCCCACGCCGCGCTCATGCTCGTCCCAGCCTCCGGGCGATCCGGCGCCATTGACGGCGCCAGCCGCCCGGGTTGGCGTCCTGCCACAATTCCCGGCAGCGGGGATGCTCTCCCGGCTCCGGCCACGCGGCCGGCACCGGGGGGGCGCCGCGCAACGGCGGATTGGCCCAGGCCACCGCGGACGCCGCGTTGGTCGCCGAGGCGTCGAAGCCGATGTGCTCCACCATCGACCACGGCGGCCGGAGACAGAGCCCGCCCTGCTGCAGGTGATGGTAAAGCCAGCGCACCGCCCAGGTATTCTGCCTTTCCTCGGCCGCGGCCATCTCCGGCAGGTCCGCGCCATACGCCGCGGGATCGAGGCCGCGCGCGCGCGCGGCGGCGAGTTTCTGCAGCGCCGATTGCTCCGTCATGCCGCGCCACGAGCGCGACCACGCGCCCCAGACCCAGCACTCGGCCCGGCCGTCGAAATACGGTTGCCCGGCCAGATCACCGGGCGTGACCCGCGGATGGGTCCAACCCGTCACGCTCATCACGCGGGAATCGCCCGCATACTGGCGCAGGGCGGCGCAGATCCAAGCGTAGGTCCCGGGCACGGCCACCAGATCGTCTTCCCAAACGACAAAGGCGTCGTGCCGGGACGCTACTTCGCCCACGCCGGCGAGCACGTTCCGCCCCAAACCCAGGTTGGTGGTCCGCTCCGTGAGTCGGACTTCGCACCAGTTGATGGACCGAATCAGCTCCCGGGTCTGACCCACGGCCATGGCATCGTCCGGCCCCTTGGACCCGTCGGCAAAGACATACAGCAGCGGTGGGGCGTTTGCCTCCAGGGCGGCCAGCACCCGCGCGAGATGAGCCCGACGCGCATAGGTGAAGAGCACGACGGGAATAGGCTCCGGCGGCATGGCGGCGCTGCTCAAATTCCCAATAGGTTGCCCGGCCGGTAGAAAATCGTCGTGCACCGGCGTTCCGCGAGTCCCGGGGAAAAGCCCCAGAAATCGAGCCGACGGAATCCCGCCGCCGCCAGCTGGGCCCCCGCGGGCGCGTATTCCGGGCGGTCCGTATCATCCAGCACGAGCACCCCGTCGGGCGCGAGCCGCCCGTGCGCCGCGGCCACGCAGCGCACCCGGTCCCGTCCGTCCACGATCACCAAATGCGGCGGCGGCACCAGCGCCGTGACGGCCTCAGCGTACTCCGTGCTGCCCTGCTCTCGCACCAGCAGCGTGACGTTGGCCGGCAGTTTCGGTCGCAGGCTCTCCGCAAAGGGCCGGTCGTGCTCCACCGCCATCACGGTGTGGACCCGCTGGGCGTAATACAGGGTCGAGGCCCCGGAACCATATTCGAAGACCCGCCACTCCGGCCGCAGCCGCGGCCCGATGAACTCGATGAAGGGATAGGTCGTCCACGGCAGCGGCGTGCCATCCGCCGCGACCACCGCGCCCTCCCGGACACTGCGCACCCAGCCGGTTTCGGTCAGGTAGCCGTCGAGGGTGAGGCGGGCCAACTGATGGGCAAAAGACCGGTTGGCCAAGGCCCGGACAAATCGCCACCGCAGCCGGGCGCGACGCGGGGGCACGGGGTCAGACGGAGGAACGGACATGGCGAAGGGCGCGGAAGGGATTGATCAGGGACCAGGTCTGCATCCAAGCCAAGTGGCGGGTCGCCGCGATGAAAAAGGTGGAGAGCCACGCGGCGAGCGCCTGGGCCGCCAACGTTGCCATGGCTGCACCCATCGGCCCGTGGGCCGGAATCAACCAGAGATTCAGCACCACGTTCAGACCCGCGCCAAGGACCGTCGCCAACAGGTGAAACCGCGTCAGGCCCTCGTTCACACAATACAGCCCGCGCGCCACCCCCAGGGCGGCGAACACCAGCACCCACGCGTGGACCAGAAGCACGGGCACCGCCTCCGCGTAGGCCGGCCCATAAGCCAGGCGAATCAGCCAAGGCGCCAGCAGCACCGTCGGCACCGCCAAGGCATACGCCAGGAGCGCGCTCACGTCGCAGTACTGCGCCAGCCGCCGGGCGTAGGCTTCCGCCCCGGCCGCCCGTGCACGCACCAACTCCGGCAGGGCGCTTACCGCCAGCGCGCCCGGCACAAACAGCCAGACCTCGGTGAACTTGACGGCCGCCGCATACTGCCCGACTGCCGCCTCACCCGCCATCTGCCGCAGCATCACGGTATCGATGCGCATGTAGATCGCGACCGCCAGACCCGACGCGAGCAGTGGCCACGCATCTCCCCACAGTCGCCGGACATTCGCGGCCAGGCCTGTCGCCACCGCGAGGCCGAGGCCCCGCCGCCGGGCCCGCCACCACAGAAGTCCGCCCGCCAGTGCGACCTCGATGACCGCCGCCCAGGCAAAGGCGATCAGCGGCGCGCGCCATGCCACCAACCCCAGCCGGGCGGTCGCCCCCACCACGAGAGCAGCGGTCTGGGAGGTCACCGAAACGCGGGACTCCAGGCGGGCTTGAAACCACAGGTCCGGCACAAACAGCGCCGGTTGGAAGAACATCAACCCGAGCACCGCCAGCAGGCCACGCTCGGGCGTCGGCCCCCACCCTTCGGCCAGGGCCAGCCACAGTCCGCCATAGAGGACGGCGCCGATCACGAACCGCAATAGCCCGGCCTCGGCCAGCAGCGTGGCCTCGCGTCCGGGCTCGCGCAAAATCTCCCGCTTTACCACCGCCTCGAGCCCGCCCTCGGCCAGCAGCAGGCCGATCGTCACGACCGCCAGGGCGTAACTGTAGGCGCCGAATTGCGCGGGTCCAAGGTAACGGGCGACGACGAAGCCGATCCACACGCTCAACAACAGCCGCGCAAACTTGTCCGCCACGAGCCAGCCGAAGTTTTGCACCATGCCCCGCACGCCCGGCCGGGCCAAGATTGTCCGCAAGGTGGAGAGCACGCCCGGCCACGCTGCCGGACCCGTCCCACGCGGTCAACGTTCCGCCGCGGCGGCGAAATTATCTTCCGTCTCCCCCGCCCTCGGCTAGCGTGCCCCCGCCCGCATGAAGCTTTCCATCGTCATCCCGTGCTACAACGAGGCCAAGACCATCCGCGCGATCATCGAGCGGGTGCGGAGCGCGCCGGTGGCAAACAAGGAGATCATCATCGTCGACGACTGCTCGCGCGACGGCACCCGCGACCTGCTTCGCACCCAGCTGACGCCGCTGGTGGACCGGGTGATCTACCACGAGCACAACCAGGGCAAGGGCGCGGCGCTGCGGACGGGGTTCGCGGCGGCCACGGGCGACGTGGTGATCGTGCAGGACGCCGACCTTGAGTACGATCCGCAGGAGTACCCGCGCCTGCTGAAGCCGATCCTCGAGGGGAAGGCCGACGTGGTGTTCGGCTCGCGCTTCATGGGCGGCGAGGCGCACCGCGTGGTCTATTTCTGGCACATGGTGGGCAACAAGCTTTTGACGCTGCTCTCGAACATGTTCACCGGGATCAACCTCACGGACATGGAGACCTGCTACAAGATGTTCCGCCGCGAGATCATCCAGAAGATCACGATTGAGGAGAACCGCTTCGGGTTCGAGCCGGAGATCACCGCGAAGGTCGCCAAGCTCGACTGCGCGATCTACGAGGTCGGCATCAGCTACTACGGCCGCACGTACGCCGAGGGAAAAAAGATCGGCTGGCGCGACGGCTTCCGGGCGCTGTGGGCGATCGTGCGCTACAACGTGTTCCGCTGAGTCCGCCGCAATTTCGGGTTGGGCTTTGCCGCGGCGTGGCCCAGCCTTGCGGGGCCTGACCCTGCCGTGCTCCTCGTCGCCGTCACCCTCACCTTCCTGCTGACGACCTTCGGGCTGGGCTGGCCGTTCGCCAGCCGGCTGAAGCTCGACCCCGCGGAACAGCTCGGCGCGACCGTGGTGCTCTCGCTGCTCGGCGCCTACCTGCTCACGTTCGCGATCTACCTCGCGGGCCTGCCGGTCCTGGCGGTGTGGGCGCTCCCCTTCCTGGGCGCCGGCGGCCTCCTGGCTGGGCGGCGGGCCCTGCCCGCGCTGTTCGCCGACGCCGCGGCCCGCGCGATGCTGGCCGGCCTCGGCTTGGTCACGGCCTGGTGCGTGGGCTGGCTGGCGCTGGTCGCCTCCTACTCCGGCGGTGGCTGGGCGGCCGACTGGTACGAGCACTGGGAACGCACGCAGTTTTTTCTCAGCCACTGGCCGCTCGACACGAAATTCCTCGGCATCGCCCCGCTGCCGGCCCGGCCGCCGCTCGCGAACCTCGCGACCGCGGGCCTGGTGGGCGTCGCCGGCATAAACTTCCCGACCTACCAGGCCGCAATGACGCTCCTGAACTGCCTGGTGTTCGTGCCGGCGGCGCTGCTCGCCCGCCGCTTCCGCGGGCCGGCCGGCGCGGCGGCGGTGATCGCGCTGCTGGCCGTGCTGCTCATGCTGAACCCGTCCTTCGTGGAGAACGCGACCTTTGCCTGGACCAAGCTCGTGGCCGCGGCGCTGGTGCTCACGGGATTGTATTTCTTCCTGCGGGCGCAAGACCCGGCGGCGCCGGCGGCCGCAGGGCCCCTGGGCGCGGCAAGCCTGGCCGCGGGGTTTCTCGCCCACTACTCCGCCGGTCCGTACCTCGTGATGCTCGCGCTGGCCTGGGGCTGGCGGGGCAAGACCCGGCTGACGGATCCCGCCTGGTGGCGCCAGACGCTGCAGCTCGCCGCCATCGGCGCCGCGGTGCTGGCCACCTGGTTCGGGTGGTCGATCGCCGCCTACGGTCCGGCGGCCACTTTCCTCTCGAACACGAGCGTGACCGAGGTCGAGCACGGCAACCAGTTCGTGAAGATCGCGCTGAACCTCCGCGACACCTTCATCCCGCACTGCCTCCGCCTCGTGGACGGCACGATGATCGCGCAGCGCAGCCGGTGGGGTTACTGGCGCGACTGGACCTTCCAGCTCTACCAGGTGAATCTGCTCCTCATGTTCGGCAGCGCGGGGTGGCTCGGGCTCGCCCGGGGCCTCGCGGCGGGAGCGGCGCGGGCAGACGCGGCGACGCGGCGGTTCTGGGCCGCCTTTGCCGTTGGCACGATCTTCCTCGGCGTCGCGGTCCACGGGGCGCGCGACCACTGGGGCCTCGGCCACATCTGCCTGCAGGCGCTGGTGGTGCTCGGGCTGGCGGCGCTGGCCGCGCGGTGGACCGACCTGGGGAAAGCCTGGCGGGTGCTCCTCGTCGCCGGCGCCGGCGTCGACCTGGTCCTGGGCATCGCGCTGAACTTCGGCGTGCAGGGCTACCTGCTGGACCGCTGGTTGGCCGCCGGGCGCCCGTCGCAGGAGCTGCTTCAAAGCTATTCCGACTCGGCGTTCATGAACCTGGCCGGGAAAATCACCCACCGGCTGGTGTTCCTGGCGGATGTCCTGCCCGTGACCCCCGCGCTTGTGCTCGGCGCCCTCGCTGTCATTCTCGCCGTGGCCCTGGCGCGGGCGGCGCGCGCCGCCCGCCGGGCCGACTGAACCCATGTCCCTCCCCAAGATCGCGATCGTCATTCCTGTCTTCAACGAGGAGGCCGTGCTGCCGGAGCTGTTCGCGCGCCTCGGTGCGCTGTTTGCCGCGCAGACCGGCTACGCGTGGCAGGCGATCCTGGTCGACGACGGGAGCCGCGACCGGTCGGCGGCGCTGGTCCGGGCGCAGGCGGCGAAGGATCCGCGGTTCCAGCTGGTGGAGCTGTCGCGCAATTTCGGCTTCCAGAGCGCGCTCTCGGCCGGGCTCGCCCGGACCGCGGAGGCGGACGCGGCGGTGACGATGGACGCCGACCTGCAGGATCCCCCCGAGGTGATCCCGGAACTGCTGGCGGCGTGGCGCGAGGGGGCCGAGGTGGTGCGGGCCACGCGGCGGTCGCGAAGCGAAACCGGGCTGCGGCGCGTTGGGTTCGATCTCTTCCACTTGCTCTACGGCCGGCTGACCGACTACCCGATCGAGCCGAACACGGGCACCTTCGGCGTCCTCGGCCGTCCCGCGATCGAGGCGTTCAACGGCCTGCCCGAGCGCCACCGTTTCTTCCCGGGCCTGCGGGCGTGGATCGGCTTTCCCGCGGCGGACGTCCCGTACGACCGGCAGGAGCGCGCCGCGGGGAAGCCGCAGCAGAGCTTCCGGCGGCTCGCGCGCTACGCGATGGACGGGCTGTTCAGCTTCTCGTACCTGCCGCTGCGGCTGGTCACGTACTGCGGACTCTTCGTCGCGCTGATGGGCTTTGCGGTGGGCGTGTTCTTCGCGGTCCGCCGGATCCTCGGCGTCGAGACCGCGGCGACCGGCTTCACCACGCTGGTCACGCTCGTGCTCTTCCTCGGCGGCGTGCAGCTGGTGGGCATCGGCGTGCTCGGCGAATACCTCGGCCGGATCTATGACGAGGTGAAGCACCGGCCCCAGTACATCGTGAAGCGCGCGCCGCGCGGCTGACCGGGCCGAGGGTTGAGCATTGCCTGCCCGCGCCGGCGTGCCGAACCTCCTCCGCGACGTCCCGCCGCATCGCATGAACGCCCCAAAGGTCCGACTGCCTTTCCTGATCCTGCTGGCCGGCGCGGCGGCGCTGACGGTGGCGGCCGGGCTGATGCTGTTCAGCACGTTCATGCTCTACGACGACGAGGGCTACGTGCTGCTCTCGCTGCGAAACTTCGCCGAGCACGGCCGGCTGTACCGCGACGTCTACACGCAGTACGGGCCGCTGCCCTATGTGCTCTACTACGGGCTGCACCTGCTCGGCCTGCCGTTCACCCACACGGCCGGGCGGCTCGTGACCCTGCTCGCCTGGAGCGGATCCGCGACCCTGGTTGCCTGGCTGGTCTGGCGGGCGACGCGGCACAGCGCGCTGATGCTGGCGGTGCTGGCCGGGGCGTTCGTCTACCTGTGGGTGATGGTGAGCGAGCCGAACCATCCGGGCGGCCTGATCGCGCTGCTCACCGCCATCCTCGCCGCCTACGGCTATCGCTGGCTGGAGGCCGGGCAATGGACCCGCTGGGCCGCCCTGGCCGGCGCGGGCGCGGCGGCGCTGGCCCTGGCCAAGATCAATGTCGGGGTGTTTGCCACGCTCTCGGCGGTGGCGGTGCTGCTTTACCATACGGGAACGGAGCGCTGGCGCCGGCTGGTGCCGTGGATCGTCGCCACCGGGCTGGTCGTCCTGCCATTTGGCCTGATGCGTCCGCTGCTGGGCGCGCCCTGGGTGCAGACCTACGCGCTCATCTTCGCCTTTGCCGCCATTCCGGTCGCCTTCGCGCTGGCCGCGGGCGCGGGCCCGCTGCCCGGACCGGCGCCGCGCCACTCACCCTGGCTCGTCGCGGTCGCCGCCGGCCTCGCGGTCACCGTCGTCGTGCTCGGGGTTGTGGTGCTGCGGGGCACGACGCCGGCCGAGCTCGTCGAGGGCATGATCCTCGGGCCGCTGCACCATCCGGGGCACTTCAGCCTGGAGTTTCACTGGCCCCCCGGGGCGCTGACGGTCGGCTCGATCTCGCTGGCCGGGTTCCTGCTCCTGCAGGCGTCGCTCCGCCTCGGCTGGCTGCGCCGGGTGTCGGTCGATTCCCTCGTCGGCCTGCTGCGGCTGGCGGCGGCCGCGGCGCTCGGGTGGGCGATCTGGCGGTTCCCGGAGGTGAGCCCGGACAACGACGTCTTCGCGTACTCCCTGCCGTGCCTGTGGCTGTTCCTCTGGCCGCTGGCGGGCGAGGACGCGGCCGGCGTGAACGCGCGCCAATGGCTGGGCCTGCTGTTCCTCGGGCAATGGCTCCATCCCTTCCCGGTGCCCGGCAGCCAGATCGCCTGGGGCACCTTCCTCGCGTTGCCGCTCGCGGCGATCGGGGCGTGGCAGGCCACGGGCTGGCTGGCCGGACGGCACGGGCAGCCCTCGACGATCGGGCGGCTGCAGCGGATGGACGTGATGCTCACGCTCCTGCTCGCGGCGCTGGCGGTGTTCACCGGCGACCGGCTGGCCCGCATCGGCTCGCGGTACTTCGACAGCCGTCCACTCGACCTGGCCGGCGCCGAGACGCTGCGCCTGCCGGACAGCACCACGGCCCTGTACCGCCTGCTGGTGCTGAACGCCACCGTGCACGGCGACATGCTGTTTTCGCTGCCGGGCATGTTCAGCTTCAACCTTTGGAGCCAGCAGCCAACGCCCACGCTCGCGAATGTCACGCACTGGTTCTCGCTGCTCGACGACGACCAGCAGGACGCGATCATCGCGAGCCTGGCCGCGCACCCGCGCGCGTGCGTGATCGTGCAGGCGGGGCACCTCGACTTCCTGCGCCAGCGCCACCTCACGCCGGGCGGCAAGCTCTACGACTACGTGATGAGCCACTACGAAACGGCGTTCGAGATCGACGGCTTCCAGTTCCGCGTCGCGAAGGGCCGCCGAATCGCGCCGCTGTTCACCGCCGAGATCTTCGGCTCGAAGGCCGCGGGCCCCGGGGTGGCGGACACGCTGGTGAAACTCGACGTGCTTCTCGCGCCCGGGCAGGAGATCGGGAGCATCGCCCTGACCGCGATGGACGAGGCCCGGCCCGCGCCCCTCGTGCTGTCGCGGGCCAACACCCGGGTGGAGGTCACCCCCATCGACCTGTCGGGGCAGCCGCGCGGTCCGACGATGGCGGCCGCCTTCCCGTTTGCGCCCGGCGGCGCGGCCGAGATCTCGCTCTATTTCAACCGCGCCGGGGCGGGATTTTCCACGGCGCGGACCTTCCTGGTCATCCGCGATCCCGCCGGCGCCGAGCTCGCGCTAGTCCGGCTGCGGCCGTAAGTCACTTTCGGCGGGCGACCAGCAGCAGGCTGACCCCGAACGGCATCGGCAGGCGCCACCCGGCCATCGTCACGAAGACCGACCGCAGCAGCGCATTGAGCCAGCGCGGCGGCAGCTGGTCCTCGGTGCGGGCCGCCGGGGCGCCCAGGCCGAGGCGCTGGCGCAGCCGCCGCCACTTCCGGACGAGCCACACGGCGGGATAGACCAGGACATTGGTGTAATTCACGTAGACGATCTCCCAGGCGTCCGCCGGGAACAGCGCGCGGAGCTGGGGGCGGTGATAGCGTCGGAAATGGTGCAGCGCCTCATCCCAGTCGCTCCACAGCGCCATGCTGGCAGGGACGGTGACGGCGGCCAGGCCGCCGGGCTTGAGCAGCCGGTGGAACCCGCGCACGACCGCGGCGTCGTCCGGGACATGCTCAAGCACGTCGAGCGCGGTGACGTACTCCAGCGCGCCGTCGGGCAGCGGCACGGTGTCGCCGGACAGGCTCAGGATCTGGTCCGGCCGGAACCGCGAGCGCAGCAGCCGGAGCGCCTCCTCGTGGTCGTCGAGGACCATGACGCGACAGTGGGCCTGCATCTCCAGCGCGAAGCGCCCGGTGCCGGCCCCGCAGTCGAGCAGCACGTCGGACGGCCGCGGCGGCCGCACGCGGCAGAGCCAGTCGCGGACAAAACGCCGCTTGCCCGAGTAATACCAGTGCTCGCCCTCGACTCGGTCCAGGTTCGTGTACTCTTCGGCATTCATCGGCGCGGCGGGTCGGCCCGAGGCTCGAAGCCCCGCGCCGGAAAGTCGAATGGGATTTCGCCGACCGGCCCGGTCGTTCGCGGTTGCGTTCCACCCGGGCCGCGCTTGCGTCGATGTTCGTGACTCCCGCGGGTTCTCCCCAGACGCCATGGCATCGCTCCCGCCCCGTCCTGGTCGCGGTGGTGGCGATGCTGCTGGCGCTGCACTGGCTGCTGGCGGTCGCGAGCAAGGCCCGCGAAAGCGTGACGGCCGACGAGCTGGCGCACCTGACCGGCGGATTCACCTACTGGCAGTTCAACGACTACCGGATCCAGCCCGAGAACGGCAACCTGCCGCAGCGCTGGGCCGCCCTGCCTGCCTGGCTGGAGGGCGCCAAGTTTCCGGCGATCAAGGACAACATCTACTGGCGGACCTCCGACGCCTGGGTGCTGGGGCACCAGTTTTTCTACGAGACCGGGGAGGATCATTTCCCGCGGCTCATGGCGGGGCGCGCGATGATCGCGCTCTTCAGCGTGGCCACGGGCCTGCTGGTGTTCCTGTGGTCGCGGCGGCTCTTCGGCACCGCCGGCGGGCTGGTATCGCTCGCATTCTATGCCTTCAGCCCGAATTTCCTCGCGCACGGCGCGCTGGCGACGTCGGACGTCTGCATGGTCCTGTTTTTCCTGGTGTCGGTCGGCGCGTACTGGCGTGAACTGCATGACCCGCGCCGGCGCTGGTGGTGGGCCAGCGCCGTCGGCTTCGGCCTGGCCTGCGTCGCGAAGGTCTCGGCCGTGCTGATCCTGCCGATGATGGTGCTGATGGCCGTCGTGCGCGCGTGGGCCCCGGAGCCGCTGGAGTGGCTCGGGCGCCGGTGGACCGCCCCGGGCCGCAAGCTCGGCGCGATCGCGCTCTCGACCGTCGGCCAGGGCGTCGTGGCCTGGATCATCATCTGGGCGTTCTTCGGCTTCCGCTACTCCGCGTTCAATCCGGCCGTGTCGCCGGCGGACCATTTCATCCGCCCGTGGGCCGTCACGCTCGACCACATCGGCGGATTCGCCCCCGTCGTGCAGGCGCTGCGGGCCGCGCATCTCCTGCCGGAGGCGTTTCTCTACGGCTTCTCGTTTGTCGTCGAGATGTCACAGTACCGCTCGGGCTTCCTCGATGGCGCCTACAGCGTGGTTGGCTGGACGAAATTCTTCCCGCTGGCGTTCCTGTACAAGTCGACGCTGCCGGTGCTGCTCGCGTGCGTCGCGGGCCTCGGCGCGCTGGCGCGCCGCTGGAGCAAAGGACCGGCCGCGGCGGCCTGGCGCGCGGACCTCTACCGCGTGACCCCGCTGCTGGTGCTGTTCGGCGTGTACTGGGCGGCCTCCCTCACTTCCCACCTGAACATCGGCCACCGGCACCTCCTGCCGACCTACCCGGTGCTGTTCATCCTGTTCGGCGCGATGGGCACCTGGCTCGCCCGCCACCGCCTCGCCGCCGCGCTCGTTGTCGTGCTCGTCGGCTGGCAGGTGGCCGAGGGCGTGCGGACGTACCCGCACTACCTGGCCTATTTCAACCCGGCGGTCGGCGGTCCCGCCGAAGGCTACCGCCACCTCGTCGACAGCTCGCTCGACTGGGGACAGGACCTGCCGGGCCTGAAGGCGTGGCTTGACCGGAACGCGCACGGCGAGCCGGTGTACCTCTCCTACTGCGGCTCGGGCGAACCCGACTACTACCACATCCAGGCCCGGCGCCTGCCCTTCGTGAACGGCTTCAAGATCCCGCAGCCGTGGGTGCCGCTCACGCCGGGAATCTACTGCATCAGCGCCACGATGCTCGACCACGTCTACAGCCCGATCCGGGGCCCGTGGACTCCCGAACTGGAGAAGGAGTACCAATGGATGCGCAGCTTCGAGCCGGCCTTCTTGGCCTACTTCAGTGATCCCGCGCGCCGCGCGGAGCTCGACCGCGCCGGCAGCCCGGAGAAATGGAAACGCGCCTGGACGCGCCATGACCTGCTCCGGTTCGCCCGGTTGTGCCACTATCTCCGCGCCCGCCAGCCGGACGCCAACATCGGCTACTCCATCCTGATCTACCGTCTCACCGCCGAGGAGATCGCGGCCGCCACCACCGGCACGCTCGACGACTGGCGGAGGGTGATCGAACAGGCGCAGCCGCGCCGCTGACGGTCACGCGAGCCGGCGGGCCGAGACGCGGGTGAAGTGCGCGAGGAAGACCAGCAGGCAAAGGAAGAGCGCCCAGTCGAACGGCTGCTCGGCGAGGAAAGCGATCTCCGCCAGGCGCGCGATCGTCGGGCCGGAGACGACGCCGACAAAGCGGTTGATGATCACACAGGCAACCGGATCCCACCACAGCACGAACAGCAGCAGCCCGCGGGCCCAGCGGGCCAGCCGGCGCGCCGGCTCCGGCGCCGACGCGTCACCGGGCAGCCGCCACAGCCAGGGCGCCAGCCACAGCGCGAAAATCCAGCGGTAGCCGAAGTTGAGAGTGGCAAAGAAGCAGCCGGTCAGGAGCACCGCGCCGAGGACAAAATGCAGCCAGTCCGAGCGAGCGGTCGCGGGCGGTTCCCAGTCGGCCAGCGGACGCCGCCACCAGCAGAGGATCACCAGGGCCGCAGCCACGCCAAGCGTCAACACCCGGGGCGCCGTCCCTTCCCAGCCCATCGCGTGCGCGAACGCGGTGGCCCCGAAGCTCAGGAGCCCCTCGGGCCGCGGCGCCAGCGGGCCGAAATCCCGCAGGTCGGCCGCCACGCCGACGCCCGCGAATCCGAGCAGCAGGACGGCCAGGGCCAGGCGCGCCCGCAGTTCCCGCCGCTCGGTGCCGGCCAGCAGGACGAGGGCCGCGGCGGCCGGATAGTATTTGAGCGCGGCGGCCACCGCCACCAGGGGCGGGGCCAGCCAGCGCACCTCGCGGCGCGTGGCACAAACGCAGGGCACCAGGCCGGCCAGCAGGACGAAGATCACGAGATCGTTGTTCGCGCGGTCGACCGCCAGCAGGATCGGCGACGAGCAGGCGACCGCCGCATACCAGAACATCTCCCCGGCCGAGCGCGGGCGGAGCCGCACCAGGGCCGCCGCGGCAAAGACCCCGACCAGCGCCAGGCCGAGCCACCAGGCATCGGCCCGGGTCAGGCCCACGTCCCGCAGGTGAAGCCACCAGTGCGGGTAGACGTGCGGACGGCCAAAATAGTCGAGCGGGTTCGGCGCGTACGGGTTGAGGCCCCGGGAGACGGCGTCGTTCGACGCGAGCAGCGCAAAGGTGTCGATGAACCACGCGCTGTAGTGGTTGATCCCGAGCACGAAAAACAGCCCCGGAAAAAGCGCGAAGGCCGCATAGTAGGCCGCGACCAGGAAAATCAGGCCGAATCCGAGCTTGCGCGGCGAGGCGGTCATGGGCGGATGCGGCCCGCCCCGCTCATGAGGCCGGCTTCGCGGGCGGGGCCGGAGGCGCGGGGTCTACCGACACGATGCGGCTCAACCGCTCCATGCGGCCGCCGAAGCGCTTGATCGCGAGCGTCTCGAGGTGAAACGTCGGCGGCAGCTCATCATCGGGATCGAGCCCGAAGCGGCCCTCCGGCGTGGTGGGGCGCAGCGCCTGGGTCACGAGCACCTCGCGAAAGGTGCCCTGCGCGAGATGGTAGCGGATCTGGTCGCCCCGCTTCTTCGCCGCCACGAGGTCAAGCGACGGGATCTGCCAGAGGATCCACGGGATGGCGGACTTGTTTGACAGAATGAGCCGCGGCCCGGCGGACCGGCGCAGCACGAAGTCGCGCTCCCAGTCGATCTCCTTCATGGCGAGGTTCTGCGCGGTATAGAGGCGCGTCGCGATGTCGGGCAGCGCCGAGACGAGCACGAAGACCGCGACGCCGGCGAAGGCGATCCGCCGGACCGGCCAGGTCGTGCGCATTCGGCAGACAAAGGCCGCGGCCGCGAGCGCGAGCATCAGGGTGGCCGGGAGCGCGAAGCGCGACGTCACGGTGTCGTCCAGCCGGCTCCAGTAGTAGAACTGGACCAACACGAAATTGCCGGCAACCCCGGCGCCGAAGGCCAGGGCCACGACGTCAGCCGCCCTGACCGGCGGCCGCGACCGGAACCAGCGGAGGATGACGAAGGCGAGCCAGACGAGCCCGGCGAAGCCGAGGACCGACAGGTACCAGGAGTTCGCGAGCGTCGGGCCGAAATTGAAGAAGAAGTGGACGGCGCCGCGCAGGTTCGTCGCCAGGTACTCGGTGCTGAAGCGCGAGGTCTGGCCCTCCTGCAGCTGCCACAGCACCGGCGTGGCGGAAAGCACCCGGTTGTGCCAGGCATACGGGACGAGGAGCAGCGGCGTGAGGACGGTGGCCCACGGCAGCAGCACCGCGCCGGCCCGCCACCAGCCCAGCAGGATGACGATCGCGACCGGCACGACGTAGATGGCGGACTCGTAGCGGCTCTGCGCCAGCAGCACGGCGCCGAGGCACAGCAGCGCGAGGCGGTCCGGGTCCGGCGCCCGCAGGTACAGCAGCGCGAGGCACATCACGAGCAGCAGCATCGTGAGATTGTGCATCTCCATGCCCGCACAGGTCGCATTCTGGCCGAGCAGCGGCATTGACGCGAGCAGCGCCACGGCGAGCAGACCGCCCGTGCGGTCGGTGAGCTGGCGGCCGAACCAGTAGGTGAGCGCGAGGAACGCGGCGGCGAGCGCCGAGTTCAGGATGAAGGCGTTGGCGATCCGGTAGCCGGTCAGGTCATGCGCCAGCGAGAGCAGGAACGTGAAAAAGTACGGCCGCTTGTCGAGGAACGTGTCGATTGGCACCCACGTGCCGTCGAGATTGTAGGCCCGGATCACGGTGCCGACCTCCTTCGTCGCGTGCATGTGAAAGCCCGTCGCCTGCAGCACGTACTCGTCGAAGAGGATCTTGTGCTGGTAGGTGTCGGACCAGAGCGTGAAGGCCGTGGCCGCCAGCAGCGCGACGCCGACCCAGCCGGGCGACCGCAGCCACCCGCGCCACACGGCCTCGCGCGCCCGCGCCACTTGCCGGGCGTAATACACGAACGCGCCGAAGAGCCCGAGCATGTAATAGTACCCGCCCTGGCGGATGAGGCCCTCGGCGACCTTCGGCGGCACCAGGACAAACCCGATCGCAACCGCCGCAACCGAGCTCAGGCCGAGCCAGAGGAGGCGCGGGCGCGTCGCGGCGTCGGGGGTGATGCGGGAAAACAGCGTCATCGGGCCGCGGGCGGCTTACGGGAGCTGCTTCAGGAAATTTTCCAGGTAGGCCTTCCGCCGCTTCTCGATCTCCTCCCGGTCGCGCGGGACGACCGGCGGCGGCTCGTGGGTCGGGGCCGTCAGCGAGACCGGACCCTGGCGGATTTCCTTCACGCGGCTGATGCGGTCGAGGGTCAGCGTCTGCAGCCGCTCCTCCCGCACCGGCTCGAGCACGAAGGCCGGCCCGAGATCGTCGCCCTCGCGCAGGGTCATGGCCCCGGTGGCCGGATCGATGTTGTAGCGCTGAAAGACATAGATGTTCGAGAACGTGTGGTTCCGCATGTGGAACACGATCGCGTCCTTCCGGCGGACCGCCTGCACCACCGGGGTCGCGGAGATCCGGTGCGCGACCCAGAGGATCGAGTCGTTGTCGATCATCAGGTAGTCGTGCCGGGGCTGGTCGGCCATGAACTGGCGCCGCCACGCGGTCTCGCGGCCCGGCAGGTACTCCTGGTTGTACGCGTGCGCCGCCATCGACGGGATCCCGCTGACCAGCGCCCCGAAGGCCGCCACGCCCAGCAGCAGGCGCTGGAAGGCGGCGGACGCGAACTGCGGCAGGACCGTGAGGACGGACACGACGAGCCAGAGCTGGGTCGGCAGGCTGAGGCGGCGGATGATCGGGTCGTCAAACTTGCCCCAGAAATAGCACATCATGAGGAGAAACTGGGCGACAAAGCCCAGGGAGAAGATCACCGACGCGACCACGATCGGCGACTCGCTGGCGAGCGTGCGGATCTTCTTCCCGACGAAGAGGAGGAAGAACGGGACCGCGAGCCAGCCGAGGATCGAGAGCGTGAGGGAAACCGGCTGGTTGGCGGCGTCGGCGAAGAAGAAGTTCTCGGCGTGCGCGAGATTGTCGGTGATGTAGGACAGCGAGAACGGCTTCGAGTACTCCGGCTTGCTGGCGAGCTGCCACGCCGACGTGCGCAGCTCGAAGATCCGGTTCTGCAGCGGATACGGCAGGAGCAGCAGCGGGGCAAAGATCACCGGCCACGACAGGATCACGCGCCGTTCCTGGAACCACACCCACAGGACCATGACGACGACGGGCAGCGCGTAGACCAGCGACTCGTAGCGCGTCTGGCCGAGCAGCAGCGTGCAGTAGCAGAAAACCGTGAGCGACGCCTCGTCGCGGCGCGCGATGAACCGTGCGCCGAGCAGGAGCGTCGCGATGATCATCACCAGGTTCAGCAGCTCGAAGCCGCCGCCCGTGGCGTTCTGCCCGAGGAGCGGCAGGCCGGCGAAGAGCAGCACGCCAAGCCAGCCCCCGCGGCGGCCCGCGAGGAGCTGGCCGCAGCGGTTGACCAGCCCGAGGAAGATGAACGTCAGGATGCCGTTCAGCAGGAAGGCGTTTTCCGGCCGGTAACCGAGGAGGTCGTGCAGCAGCGAGAGCAGGAACGGGAAGAACAGCGGGCGCTTGTCCATGATGCCGTCGAGCACGACGAACACGCCCTGGATGTCGTTGCCCCGGACCGGCGTGAGCACCAGCCGGTCGAAGTGCATGCTCATCGAGGTGCCGAGCAGCATGATCTCGTCCATCACGATCTTGAACCCGAACGACTCGTGCACGAGCAGCACGAGCCCGCTGAGCCCGACCACCGCGACGGTCGGCCAGTCGACCGTCCGCCAGTGCAGCGCCCGCAGGTCATCGCGGAAGGCGCGCCAGAGCGCCCAGGCGAAGATGATGAAGGCCACGAGCTCGAACCAGTAGCCGGTGTCGGACACGAACACGATGGCCATGACACCGGGGATCGCGAAGAACCCGAGCAGCACCGCGAGGGCCCCCGAGAGGCAGAACAACCAGAAGCGCTTGTCCGAAACCAGGAACGAGAGGGCGGTCGGGGTCATGCGCGCGCGAGCTTGCGGGGTTGTCGCATGAATTGAAAGCCCGTTGGCACGGCCGCGCCCGGGCGCAAAAAAGCCGCCCGCGGTGAGCGGGCGGCTTGGCAAGGAATGGCTACAACCGCGCGATTACGGGGCGTAGGTGATCGTGCGAACGCCGGCGATGCCGGAGATCGTGATCGTCTCACCCTGCGTGTAGGCGCTCGGATAGGTCTCGTTGGCGACCAGGTTGAGGGCCTTCACGTAGTTCGCGGAACCGACGAGCGAACCGAGCGTCACCGTCGAGACACCGTTCTCGAGGTAGTACTGGTCGGCGGCGGCCGAGAGCTGACGGGCGTTGTTGAGCACCGCCTTGTCCTGCGAGGACTGGCGGACCTTCTGGAACGCC
>JAFEGX010000125.1 GCA_018239675.1 Verrucomicrobiota bacterium | reverse complement strand
GCGAAGGCCTCTCGCTAATCCTCCTTCAAAAAAATAATAGGCAACTACGAAGAAATGCCCCTGGCTGCTTAATTAAGCACCCACGTTTGCCCGGCGACACCTGCTAGCCGGAGCGAACGTCGACAGCAGGCATAGCGCGCGGAGCCGTCCGCGGACCGCGCGCCGTATCTTCAATCCGGGGACTGGCTGGGGTCTTAGCGCGTGCGTCCGCTTGGCCCCGGCGAGATCAAAGACGCGCTATGCCTGGTAGACGCGGTGCGCGAAGGTCAGGGGGACGCGGGTTCAACTCCCGCCACCTCCACCACTTTATGCCCAGCCCTCCGGGCTGTGATTTTGACATGGATTCGTAATGCCGGCCATTCCCTGCCGCGACCGGGAGTGATAAGGTGAGTGGCCATGAACCTGAGCTCCGCCTTCACGGTCGATCCCGACGATCCGGCGATCCGGCGGCACAATGCCCAGGTCCAGGCCGCCCAGGAAGCCTTCGATGCCGGACGGCCGACGCGCGTGCTCTTCAAGTGCAGCGAGTGGGTCGGGCAGCATGGCTTCTACGCCGACGAGATCGGGCTCGATTATCGCGAGTATTACACCAACCCCGACCTGATGCTGCAGGTGCAGCTGGAGGCCGCGCGGCGGCGGCGCGAGATTCCGGTGCACGACATCATCCTAGGCGCACCGCCCCGGGAAAGCTGGTTCACGGGCGTGGACCTCTGGCCGGCGGTCGCGCCGGGCGCGTTCGACTGCGAGCTCATGTACCGCCGGGAGACGGTGATCGCCAACCGTTCCCGTCACCTCTCGCGCGAGGAGTGCGACGCCCTCGTCACGCCGAGCGTCGAGGACGGGGGCTTCATCGGCACCATCCGCCGTTTCCACGAGCACCTCGTCGAGCGGTACGAACACAGGCTGGTCTACCTCGGCAAGGTCGTGGACCGGATTCAAAACGGGATGGGCACGAGCGGTTTCTTCAGCCTGGCGCTGGACCTCCGGGGCGAGGCGATCATGGAGGACATGTACGAGGACGAGGCGTTCGCGCACCGGTTCCTGCGCAAGTTGGCCGACTGGAGTGACGCCCTCACGCGCCGCTGGGCCGCGCCCGCCGACCGCAACGCGCCCTTCCCGCTCACCGACCACGGCATCGACATGCTGTCGCCGGCCATGTACGAGAAATTTATCCTGCCGATCCTGCTCGAGAAGAACCGCGGGCGGACCAACGAACCGCATCTCTTCCATCACTGCGGCCGGGGACAGCACCTGTTCCCGATCGTCAGCCACCACTTCAAGCTGCAGGCCCTGCATGCCCTCACCTACCCGTTGCTGGACATCGAGCGCATCCGGCGCGAGGTCGGGCCGGAGGCGCACCTCATCGTCCTGATTTCCGACGGCATCGTCAATTTGGGCACCGGCGACGACGTGCGCTACGCGGTGAAATCCCTGCTCACCGACCGGCTCAAGCGGAGCGGCCCGCTCACGCTAATCTCCGGCGACCTGCTGCCGGGAACAAGAATGGACAACCTCCACGTCCTCTACGAAGCCGTGAAGGAATTCGGCGCCATCGGCTAGGGTTTGCCCAGTCAGCCAACCCCAAAACGTCAGCTTCTTCTGGGCCCGCATCCCCCAACCGAATCTGTGGTTGTCTCCAAGGTGCCGCGAGCCGACATCTTTGGCCGCGTGCCAACTCCCCGCGATCTCCCATCGGCTCCGGTCAGCATGGCAAGGACGTTCATCTTGCTGGGCCTGACCGTGGGCCTGATTCTCGCAGCGCGCGCCGCACCGGCCTCCGACCTCTACCCGTTCGGCACGACGGACATCAAGGACCTGCGCCGGCTCGTCGATGCCGAGCGGATTCCGGACTCGCCGGACCTGGTCGAGGCGTGGCGGCTCTACCGGGCAATCCAGGGCAGCTGGGCGTCCAGTCGCGCCAAGCCGTCGCAGGCAACCCTCGACCAGCTCGACCGGCTCAAGGCCAAGCTCGAGGCGCTGCAGAAACCCGCGTGGCTGATCGGCGCCCTCGCCTCGCCTTCCACCGCCAAGGTCGAGCTCGCCAAGGCGGTCGGCGATGCGCTCTTCGAGCGGCAGAAGGCGACACCCGAGTACCTGGCCCAGAAGGCCCTCGCCATCGTCTACCTCACGGAGCACGAACTCGACCGACCGCAGGCCGCCAACCAGGCCGGACGGTATCTCACCGCGCTCACGGTCTCGCACCCGTGGGATTGGCAGCTGCACGGTCTCTACGCCCGATTGTTGGCCGACGCGAAACTCCCGGGTCCGGCGTGGGACGCCGCCCGCCAGAGCATTTTTCTCAATCCCGATCCGAACGTCGAGGACCTGAAGTTTTTCGCCTTCATCGGCAGGGTCACCGGACTGGGCCAGCGCCCCAAGGTTGAGGCCGCCATCCGTCAGGCCGCCAACGATCCCAAGACCGCCGACCGGGCACTGATGCTCTCGGAGGTGTTCTTCTCGAAAGGCGCCGAGGTGATCCAGATTCCCGTGCGCTAGATGATCCGTCTGGGTGGCCCACGGAATACACGGAACGCGCGGAAACCCGGTCCGTTATTCGGGGCTACTTTCCGCGTGCTCCGTGTATTCCGTGGGCAGCGACTCCGAGGCCGGTGCCTTTGTAGAATTCCCAACCGGGCCGCGGTTCACGGCGCGGGACAGCCGCACCTGAGCTTCCGCGGTCAGCGCTGGTCCGGGTCGTTCCGGCGCCGCCAGGCACTCGGCGAATGGCCAAAGTGCCGGCGGAAAGCCGCGGAGAAATGATACTGCGAGCTGAAGCCGAGCCGGTCGGCGATCGCCTTCAGCGGCTCGTCGGTCGCGCCGACGAGCCGGCGGGCCTTCTCCAGGCGGAGGCGGTTCATGTAGCGGTGCGGCGAGAGGCCGGTGTGCCGCTTGAACTCCCGCCGGAAGTAGGAATACGCCACCCCGAGGCCGCGCGCCACCGCCGGGATCGGCCGCGGGCGCTCGAGCAGGTCCGCCATGAGCCGCTCCGCCTGGCCCACCGCCGCCGAGATCGTCCGCGGCGACTCGCGCCGCTCGCTCGCGCCGGTGACCAGCGCAAGGATCTGCAGGCCGAGGGCGGCCCGCTCGGGGTCGCACGCCAGCGACTGCGCCGTCGCGAGCCGCGCATGCACGCCCTCGAAGATGCTTTCCAATTCCAGGCGCCGCTCGACCTCCACCACCGCGTGCTCCGGCACAAGGATGCCGGCCCGCCGGAGATTCTCGACCACCGCGCCGCGGAGCTCGACCCAGTGTTCGATCCAGCCCGAGGCGGGGTCCGGGCGGTACCGGTGCCACACCGCGGGCAGGATGATGAGCGCCGTGCCGGCGCGGACCGCGCGCCGGCCGGTGGCGCGGGACTCAAATTCGCCGCGGCCCGCGGTGATGAACAGGATCTGGCAGGCTCCCAGCACGCGGCCCTTGGCCCATGAGAACGCGTGGTCCGGCGGGTGGCCCGCCGGCGGGTACGGGGCGCCCCCTTCCGCGGCCTGTCGTCCGGCGGCGGTGACCGCCAGGCCCCACGGCGCCGACCCCGGTGACTCGGCCAGATAGCGGTGGTAGCTCGCTTGGCGCCGTTTTTGGCTCATTTTCTGTATCTTTGAGGTCAGGGCATGGATTCCAAGCCTGGTCTTTTGCTGCTAGCATGGACCTTCGCGCCCCGCCCTCCACCCCGAAGTCCTGATTCATTTATTGCATCAATTCCCATGAGCACCCCCGCCTACGCCCTGGCCCGCGAGGCCTACGCCTCGTTCGGCATCGATACCGAGCAAGTCCTCGCCACCCTCGCCGCGACCCCCATTTCCCTCCACTGCTGGCAGGGCGATGACGTCGGCGGGTTTGAGCGCGCCGGCGCCACCCTCGAGGGCGGCGGCATCCAGGCCACCGGCAACTATCCCGGCAAGGCCCGCACGCTCGCCGAGCTCCGGCAGGACCTCGACACCGCTCTCTCGCTCATTCCCGGCAAGCACCGCCTGAACCTCCACGCCATCTACGGCGACTTCGGGGGGAAGAAGGTCGAGCGCAACGCCATCGGGCCGGAGCATTTCCAGAGCTGGATCGACTGGGCCAAGTCCCGCGGCCTCGGGCTCGACTTCAATCCAACCTGCTTCTCGCACCCACTCGCCAACGACGGCTTCACCCTGTCGCACCGCGACGCCGCCGTCCGCCAGTTCTGGATCGAGCACGCCATCGCCTGCCGCCGCATCGGCGCCGCCATGGGCCAGGCGCTGGGCACTCCCACCGTGACCAATGTCTGGATTCCCGACGGCCACAAGGACCTGCCCGCCGACCGCAAGGGCCCGCGCGAGCGCCTCGCGGCCTCGCTCGACGCCGTGTTCAAGGAGCCGATCGACGAGCGCATCCACCGCGACGCGGTCGAGTGCAAGCTCTTCGGCATCGGCTCCGAGAGCTACGTCGTCGGCTCGCACGAGTTCTACCTCGGCTACGCCGTCACGCGGAAGAAGACGCTCTGCCTCGACATGGGTCATTTCCATCCGACCGAGTCGGTCGCCGACAAGGTCTCGTCGGTGCTCCAGTACGTGCCGTACCTACTGCTGCACGTCAGCCGCGGCGTCCGCTGGGACAGCGACCACGTCGTGCTGCTCGACGATCCGACGCGCGCGCTGTTCGAGGAGCTGGTCCGCGGCGGCTTCCTGCCCCGCACCGCGATCGGGCTCGACTATTTCGACGCGAGCATCAACCGCGTCGCGGCCTGGGTGCTCGGCACGCGCAACGCCCTCAAGTGCCTGCTGCTCGCCCTGCTCGAGCCGTCCGCCCGCCTGCGCGAACTCGAGGCCGCCGGCGATCACACCGGCCGGCTCGTCCTGCTTGAGGAGCTCAAGACCCTGCCGTTTGCCGCCGTCTGGGACGAACACTGCCGCCGCCAGAACGCGCCGGGCGACCGGGCGTGGCTGCCGACCGTCCAACGTTACGAGCGGGAGCATCTTGCCCAACGGAAGTAAATCTGCGATCAAGGATCCCCTGCCCGCCGCATGGCCTCGTCCTCCCAGCTCCCGCGTCTGCCCCTCGGCCCCGAGCGCCGAGTCCAGCTCATGGCCACCTGCCTCTGCGACGCGTTCTATGACGACGTCGCGAAGGCCACGGTCGAGGTGCTCGAGCACGCCGGCGTGACGGTGGATTTTCCCGAGGGCCAGACCTGCTGCGGCCAGCCGGCTTTCAACGGCGGCGACTGGCCGTCGTCGCGCAAGGTCGTGCGGCACACCGTGAAGACCTTCGCGGGCGAGACGCCGGTGCTGGTGCCCTCCGGCTCCTGCGCCGCGATGCTCCGGCACGGCGCGCTGCTGGAGTTCGAGCACGAGGCCGACCTGCCGGCCGTACAGCATCTCGCCCGCAAGACCTGGGAGCTGGCCGACTATCTGGTGAACGGCCTCGGGCTCACCCGCTGGCCGGGCCGGTTCGAGGGCAAGGTGGCCTTCCACCGCAACTGCCACAACCGGGGCACCGCCAGCGAGGCCGCCTCGCTCGCGCTGCTGCAGTCGATCGAGGGGCTCACCGTCGTGCCCTTCGGCGAGGCCGAGCAGTGCTGCGGCTTCGGCGGCACGTTCTCGGTGAGTTTCCCGCACCTCTCGAGCAGCATGGGCCACCTCAAGCTCGACCACATCCGGGCGGTCAAGCCGGACTATCTCGTCTCCGGCGACATGAGCTGTCTCATGCACATGGGCGGACTGGCCGAGAAGGACGGTCAGCCGGTCCAGATCCGCCACCTCGCGCAGATCCTGCGCGACGCGCTCGTGAACGTTGGTCATCGCGCCTGAACCCATGGCCACGCAACTCATCGACCGCTTCGCCGCCGACCTGCCGCCCGACAAGCGGGCGTCGGTCTACCAGAGCACCAAGGCGACCCACGAGAAGCGGACCAAGCTCCTCTTCGACCACTTCGCGGACCCGAATCACCTCCGCGCCACCGCCGGCGAGATCAAGCAGCACGTGATCGAGAACCTCGACACCTACCTGCCGATCGTCGAGGCGAAGCTCGCCGCCAACGGCGCCAAGGTCCACTGGGCCGCCACCGCCGAATCCGCCTGCGCCACCGTCCTCGGGATCATGAAGGCCCGCGGCGCGACCAAGATGGTCAAGGCCAAGACCATGGTGAGCGAGGAGATTGGCCTTGCGGAATACCTCGGGAAGCACGGCATCGAGGCGCTCGAGACCGACCTCGGCGAGTTCATCGTCCAGATCGACCACGACCATCCGAGTCACATCGTCCGCCCGATCATCCACAAGAACCGCCGCGAGATCGCCCGGAGTTTCGAGCGCGAGGGGCTCGGGGACTACAACGACGATCCCGGGACCATCACGCGGCGCGCCCGGAAATTCCTCCGCCACAAGTACCTCGCCGCCGATGTCGGCCTGACCGGGGCGAACTTCGTCTCGGTCGAGAGCGGCCGCATCGTCCTCGTCACCAACGAGGGCAACTCGCGCTTCAGCCTCGCCGCGCCGAAGGTCCACATCGCGCTCGTCGGCATCGAGAAGCTGGTGCCGCGCGACCGCGACCTCGGCGTGCTGCTCAACCTGCTGGCGCGCTCGGCGACGGCGCAGCAGCTGACCGTCTACACGGAATTCATCTCCGGCCCGCGCGCCGCCGGCCAGCCGGATGGTCCCGAGGAGATGCACGTGGTCTTCGTCGACAACGGCCGCACCGAGGTGCTCGCGTCCGAGTGCCGCGAGATCCTCCGCTGCATCCGCTGCGGCGCGTGCCTCAACGTCTGCCCGATCTACCGCCAGGCCAGCGGCCACGCCTACCGGAGCGTCTATCCGGGTCCGGTCGGCGCCGTGCTGTCGCCGCTGCTCGCTGGCAAGCAGTTCCCTGAGCTCGCCGACCTCCCGAAGGCGTCGTCGCTCTGCGGGGCGTGCCAAGAGGTCTGCCCGGTGAACATCCCGATTCCCGACCTCCTGCTCCGCCTGCGCGCCCGCGGCAAGGCCGAGGGCGCCCCGCGCGCCGCGGTCGCGTCGCCGCCGATGGGCGCATGGGCGCTGCTCGCGTCGCAGCCCGCCGCCTGGAAGGCCGCGCTGCTCGGCGGGCGGCTGTTGAACGTCCTGCCGACCAAGTTCATCCCGGTGCCCGCCCTGCGCGCCTGGGAGGAGAAGCGCACGCTGCCCGCCTGGCAGGGCGGCCGGTTCCGGCAGTGGATGAGGGAGCGGAGGAAGTCATGAGCACCGAGCGCAACGAGATCCTCGCGCGCGTCCGCGCCGCCCTCGCCCCGCTCCCGCGCCGCGCCCCGCTGCCCGAGTGGGATCACGAGTTGATCCAGCTCCGCGCCGCCCAGCCGCCCGGCGACACTTGGGCGCAGTTCTTCCAACGGTTCGCCGCCGTCAACGGCACCCCGCTCAAGTCCGGCGCCGAGCTCGTTGCGCTGCTTGAGCAGGGCGGCTGGCGCCGCGGCTACTGCGACCCGGCGCTCTGGCCAGCGCTGGAGGGCTTCTTCCCGGCCGCCTTCCAGGTCGAGACAACCTTCGACCGGGCGCGGGTTGACGACTACGACTTCGGCATCACCGCCGCTGTCGGCGCCGTGGCCGAGACCGGCACGCTCATCCTCTCCGACCGCGGCACGTCGTCGCGCCTCGCCGCCCTCGCCCCGTGGGTGCACGTGGCCGTCGTGCGGCCTGACCAGATCCACTCCGACCTCTCGGCCGCGCTCGCCGCCCTGCCCGATGATCCGAACATTGTCTGGGTCACCGGGCCGTCCAAGACCGCCGACGTCGAGGGTATCCTGATCGAAGGCGTGCACGGTCCCGGGGTGCAGGCCGCGCTCCTGCTGGGGTAGGCGGGAGAACGCCGGGCGGGGGCGGAACGCTCGACTTTCAACCAGCTCGTCCTCCGGCGGTTGAACGCCTACTCCCTCAGAGGCCGAAAGCCCGCGCCAGCTCCGCCATGGCCGCGTCGGACATCGGCACCAGCGGCCCCAGGGGTCGCGCCGTGAGCAACGCCTCCGCGGTCGCCTCCAGCACCTCGAGCCGGTCAAACGCCTCGAGCAGGGTGCGCCCGACCACCACGGCGCCCTCGTTGGCCACCAGGACCACCGGGCTCTGCTTCAGCGAGAGATGGCGGGCAATTTCCGCCGCGTCCTCGACCAGCCGGAGGAACGGCAGCTTCGGCACCCCGCGGAGCACCACCGCGCTCTCCGGGATGGTGCGGGTGTCGAGCGGGACGGACGTGATCGCGAAGGCCGAGGCGCAGGCCGGCTGGGCGTTGATGATCGCGCCGGCCTCCGGGAGGCGGGCATAGATCTCGGCGTGCAGCCGCGCGGCGCGGCTCGGGGACTGGCCAATGCCGCAGGCGTCGCCCTCCACGGGGACGAGCCCCTCGGGCCGCAGGTTAAGCCGGTCGCGCCGCCGCGGCGTGATCACGAACCGGTCCGGTCCCAGCCGGGCGGAGAATGCGCCCGCCGTGCTGATGAGCAGCTTCTGCTGGTAGGAGCGGTGCACGAAGCGGCAGATCTCCTGGCGCAGTTCCCGCTCGCGATTGTCGGGCGGCGCCGCGGGCAGCTCCCCGTAGGCCGCGTCCGTGTCGCGCCCCAGCGCCACCGCGGGCACGGTCGTGACCGGCCCAAGCGTCGCCGCATACGCCAGCGTGCGCGCGACATACTCCAGCGTCTCGAAGCGCTGGAACGCCTCCGCCAGGTCGCGGCCGCCGATCACCACGCCGTGGTTTTCCAGCAGCACGCAATCGGCGCCCTGGGCAAACACCCCGGCGATGTTGTGGCCGAGCTCCTGCGTGCCCGGGCAGGCGTACGGCGCGAAGGCGAGCCGTCCGCACACGGCGTGGGCGTGCGACTGGACGCGGGTGTCCGGCAGCAGCCGGCAGATCGAGAACGCCACCAGCGCACCGGGATGCGCGTGCACGACCGCGCCAAGGTCGGGACGGCGCCGGTAGATCTCCGCGTGGAACGGCCACTCCGACGACGGCGGATGGGCCCCTTCATGGCTCCCGTCAGGCTTGAGCCGGACGATGTCCGCCGGCTGCAGCGAGCCCTTGTCCACCCGCGCCGGCGTGATCCAGATCGAGCCGTCGGTGTCGCGGATGGAGAGATTCCCGCCCGACGTGGTGGTCATGCGCTGCCGGTAAATCCGCGCCATTGTCGCCACCAGCTGGTCGCGCGGGTGAAGCCAGAGAGGATCCATGGAGGCGGAGAAGGTCGTCAGTTGGGCGTTAGAGCCTCGACCCAATCAAACGACCGTGCGGCCGCTCCGCCATCCGAATCGGCCTGCCCTACCCCTTCACACCCGACGACGCGACGCTCTCGACGAAGCGGCGCTGGACGAGGACAAAGACGAGGACCACCGGCGCGACCATCACGGCGGCGAGGGCCATGACGAGGTGCCAAGGCACCTGGCCGAAGCTGCCGCCGGTGAGCTGCTCGGCCCGCGCGATGAAGTACAGCAGGCCCACCGGCAGGGTCGCGAGCGACTCGCTCTGGAGATAAACCAGCGGGTTGAAGAGGTCGTTCCAGCTCCACAGGAAGGTGAAGACCGCGACGGTCAGCACCGCCGGCCGGCTCATCGGCACCACGAGCTGCCACAGGATCGTCCACTCCGACGCGCCGTCGATCCGCGCCGCCTCCAGGAAGCTCCGCGGGATGGTCCGGAAGAACTGCCGCAGCAGGAAGATCCCGAAGACATTGCCGCCAAGCCAGGCGGGGACGATGAGCGGAAGGTAGGTGTCGACCCAGCCCAGCCCGGCGAACGCCCGGAAGAGCGGGATCACCGTGACCTGCGCCGGCAGCATGAGGGTCGACAGCAGCGCGCCGAAGATCAGGCCCTTGAAGCGCGTCTCGTAGAAGGCGAACGCATAGGCCGCGGGGCAGCAGGTCAGGATCGTGCCCGCGATCACCATCACCGCCACGAACACCGAGTTGAGGAAGAACCGGTAGTACGCGAAGCCGCCCAGCACCGTGGCGTAATTGCCCCACTGCGGCCGCGCCGGCAGCCACGCCGGCGGGTTCCGCAGGATCTCGGGGTAGGTCTTCAGGCTCGTCAGCAGCATCCAGGCGAGCGGCGCCAGCATGACGAACGCGCCCAGGCCGAGCGCGGCATAGAGGGCGAGCGAGGCGAGGGCGGGACGGCGGTGCATGGCGGGGCGGTTCAGTCGCCGTAATGGACCCAGCGGCGCCCGGCGCGGAAGTTCACGTAAGTGAGCGCCGCGATGAACGCGAACAGCAGCCACGCCATCGCGCTCGCCAGGCCGAGATGGAAGAAGCCGAACGCCTGCTGGTACAGGTTCAGGCCGTAGAACAGCGTGGCCCGCGCCGGGCCGCCCGGCATTGGCTGGGCCTGCGAGACGCTGAAGGCGTACGCGAGGTCGAACACCTTCAGCGCGCCGATGACGCCCATGACGACATTGAAGAAGATGATCGGGGAGATGAGCGGCAGCGTGATGTGCCGGAACCGCGCCCAGCCATCGGCCCCGTCGATGTGCGCCGCCTCGTGCAGCTCGCGCGGCACGTCCTGCAGCGCCGCGAGGAAGATCACCATCGGGTAGCCGAAGCTCCAGAGGCTGACGACGATCAGCACCGGGAGCGCCCAGGTCGGCGAGGTCGTCCACGCGGCGCCCTGGATGCCCGCGAGCGCGAGCGCGCGGTTCAGCAGCCCGCCGTCCGCCTGGAAGATGTAGCCGAACACCACGGCGAACGCCGCCTGCGGGAGGATCGACGGCAGGAAGAATACCGCCCGCCAGAAGCCCCGGCCGCGCACCGGCTGGTTCAGCAGCAGCGCGAAGCCGAGCGCGCCCGCGATCGCCAGCGGCAGGTTGGCCACCGTGAAGACCAGCGTCACCCGCACCGACGGCCAGAACGCCGGGTCGTGCGTGAAGAGATACCGGTAGTTCTGCAGCCCGATGAATTCCGGCGGCGCCAGCACCTCGTACCGGCAGAAGCTCAGCCACAGCGAATACAGCATCGGCCAGACATTGAACGCCAGCAGCCCTGCGACCGCGGGACCCGCGAACAGCCAGAACCAGAGCGTCTCGCCGCGGGATCGGTTCATGGGGCGGCCCGGTGGAAGGTGTCGAGGAACGCGTTCACGTCGGCCGCCGCGCGCCGCCCGGCCTCCTCAGGGGTCAGCTCGCCGATTACCATCCGATCGACCTCGGCCTGCACGATCTGGAGCATGATCTCGATGTAGTGCGGGTGATGGGGTATCGGCTCGGCGTACGCGAACTGCCGGTAGGCTGCCTCGAGTTGGTGCGGGTTCGCGCGGCCGGGCTGGCGCATCACCGCCTCGGCGACCGAGCGCCGCACCGAGAGCTGGCCGTGCGCCACCACCTGCGCGATCGCCTCCGGCCGGGTCAGGAATTTCACCAGCTCCCACGCCGCCTCGGGATGCCGGCTCTCGCGGCTGATGCTGTAGCCGGCGATCGCCAGCTCGCCGCCCGCGCGCCGCGCGGGTCCCGCCGGCAGGATCTGCACGTCCCAGTCGAGGTCGGTCACCTGGTTGTAGTTGGTCCAGAAGTTGGTGTGCCCGCCGATCACCATCGCCACGCGCTGGTTGACGAACCCGTTGACCGGCTCGAAGCCCGCCGGCGCCGAGATCCCGTACCGGGTCGATTTCTCGAGGTAAAACCGCAGCCCCGCGATCGCCGCGGGCGAATCCAGCAGGCACCGATGGCCGTCGGGGGTGAAAACCTTGCCACCCGCCTGCCGCACGAAGATCAGCCACTCCCCCCACCACCCTTCCATGCGCGAGCTGCCCCAGATCGCCGGGTGGTGCTCGTCGCCGGGCCGCGTCAGCCGCTGGGCCGCGCGCACGTAGTCGTCCCACGTCCACTCCGCCGACGGCTCCGGCAGGTTCGCCTCCCGGAACATCCGCCGGTTGTAGTAGAGCAGCGAGACGTTCACGTGCTCCGGCAGGATGTAGATCTTCCCGTCCAGCTGCATCGCGCGGCGGATCTCGGGGAAATAGTCCGTGTCGAGCCCGGTCTCCGCCGCGTCCCGCCGCGCGAAGTCCGAGAGGTCCCGCGTGAACGGCATCAGGTAGCTCAGCCAGACGTCGCCGGTGTAGAACAGGTCCGGCAGCTGGTGCGCCGCGGCGAGGGTCTTGAGCCGCACGTTGTACTCGGTGCCGGGCACCCAGACAATGCGCACCCGGTACTCGGGATGCCGCCGCTCGAACTCCGCGACCTGCGCCTCATAGACCTCGCGCAGGGGATTGATCAGCACATACCACGAGATCTCCGTCACGCCGGGGCGCGGCGCCGGTTCGCGGCGATGGCCCGCCCACCAGAAACCGAGCGCGGCCAGCGCGGCGATCGTGACCCAGGCAAGGAGCGGACGGGAAAGCGAAGACATCGGGGCTCGCCGAAATCCCGCGAGCGAAGGACGGCGAAGGGAGCCCCAGCTTGGCGGGAAACAGCGCGGCATGACAAGCACGCCGAGCGTGAGCCGGACGAATGCCCAACATCAAACGCCGGACGCCCAACGCCGAGGCTATTTCGGGCGGACGCTCAACGTTCAACTTTTGGCGCCCAACGCTCAGGGCGAACGGCGGAATCTCGATCGACGTTCGACGTTCGGTGTTCCGCGTTCGGCGTTCGGCCAGCGAAAAACTTCAAAGTTGAGCGTTGAACGTTGAAGGTTGAACGTTCGCCCACTCTCCCGCCTTCCATGGCTTCCCCTTCGCGCCTCGTCGATTCGCACCAGCACGTGCGCTGGCACCAGCGCAACGAGCATGACCTGGTGGCTGACCTCGACGCGCACGGGATCGAGTACGCGTGGCTGCTCACCTGGAATCTCGGGCCGGCCGAGCAGTCGCCCGAGCATGCGAACTACCTCAATCCGGCGCTCACGCTGCCCGATGGCTCGCATCCGGGCATCCCCCTCTCCGACCTCCTCGCCACGCGCGTCCAGTACCCGCGGCGGTTCGTGGTCGGCTATTGCCCGCATCCCGCCTGGCCCAACGCCCCCGCGTTGCTCGAGGCCGCGCACCGCATGCACGATGTGCGCATCTGCGGCGAGTGGAAGTTCCGGCTGCACTTCGACGATCCGCGGTGCCTCGCGGTCTTCCGGATGGCCGGGAAGCTCCGGCTCCCGGTTGTGCTGCACCTGGACGTGCCCTGGCTGCCGCAACCGCAAACCGGCGAGCGCACGTTCCAGCCGTCGTGGTACGGCGGCACCGTCGAACGGCTCGAGCGCGCGCTGCAGGCGTGCCCGGAAACCGTCTTTGTCGGACACGCCCCCGGATTCTGGCGCAAGATCAGCGGCGACGCCGACCGGAGTGCCGATCCCTATCCTGCATCGCCCGTTGCGCCGGGCGGCAGACTTTACCGGCTGTTCGACACCTATCCGAATCTCGTCGCCGACCTGTCTGCCGGCTCCGGTCGCAACGCCCTCGCCCGCGACCCGGCGCATGCCGTGCAGTTTCTCACCCGCTACGCCGACCGCCTGCTCTTCGGCCGCGACTACTACGGCCAGGAACTCCATGCTTTCCTCCAGACGCTCCCGCTCCCGGCCGACGTCACCGAGAAGATCTACTCGCAAAACGCCGAGCGCCTCGTGGCCAAACCGGCCTGATTTTCCGCGGCCAGATCCGCGCTGTTTTCCACCGCTGCGACCGCCTGACCTTCGCGTCCTTTGCGGTCTTGGCGGTTAACCCACGCGCCAGCGAAAGCCGGTGCGCCGCGCAAATCGGGCGAAAACCACCTCCGTGCCGACCGTGCCTTCGTGGGGATAGGCCGCCACGAATTGCTCGGGCTGCACCCGCACCTGCGTGCCCGCCTCCGGTACCACCGTCAGCATCGCCCGGCACCCGGGCCCGCTGATCGCGAACGCCGCGCCGCGCGCCCGCACCCGGCCCCAGGTGTGCCAGTGCCACGCGATTTCCGCGGCCGCTTTCAGTTCGATCTCATCGCTGCCGCGCAGTGAGCCGTCGCGCGCGATCTCCACGATCCGGCGATGCCGCTGCACCCCGAGATGGGGCAGGTAGCTGGCCGCGAGTTCGACCTCGATCCGCGTGACCCCGCCCCGCGTCGTCACGCGCGGCCCGGCCGGAATGAAACGGTCCTCCAGAAAATCCGGGTACCACACGCAGCCGTCGCCCATCTGCCCGCGGCCGTCAACCGTCACGAGATTGTGCAGCGCGGTGTCGCGCCGGTACAGCGGTCCCGGACCGCTGCCCAGGAACGTCTCTCCACGCCACACCAGGACCGCGCCATTGCACGGGTCCGAATGCCCGTACCCTCCCACCTCGCCCGCCGCCCGGCGCTGGCGACCCAGCGGGGCGCCCGCCCGCAACGTGACAAGGGTGTCACCCCGCCGCACGAAGACTTGGCCGCCGTCCGGGAACACCTGCACGCCGTCACCCTGCGGCCGCGCCCGTTGCGCCGGCGAATGCCAGAGCAGTTCGTAGACGCGGCGGCGCGGCGGCGCATGCCGGTGGTCTGTCCCGGTCGGCAATTGCTGGAGCAGGCGCTCGCCAATCGCCTGGGCCGCCGCCGCACCGGTGCGGTTAGCAATGAGCAGATGGCACCAGCTGTCGCCCGTCACCCGGTACTGCGGGTCGCCAAAGGTCACACCCTGCCGACCGTCCGGCGACGTCGCCGCCGCCCGGAAGCTTGAGGCCGCTGCCAAATACGGCGTACGGTGCCACAGGTCTTCGCCCGCGCAGTGGCGGAAGAGTTCCAGCCACCGCAGCAGGAAACCGTGCTCGTAGATCCAGAGATTCAGGCCGTGCGGGAAGAATCCGTCCCGCGGCGCCATTGCGAGCACGCGTTCGAGCGCGCCGCGAAGTTCCGCCGCCCAGGCCGGCGCCTGCGGGTGATCCTCCCAGAACAGGAATGAGAACGCCAGCAGTCCGAGCCCGCAGCCGAGGTAGTGCGCCTGGGCGTAATCGCGACGCTCCGGGCCCAGGTGCCGCCGGCAGATTTCCGCCACTTCCCAGAGGCGGCGCCGCGCGCGCGCCCGCTGGACCGGAGTGAAGGTTGGCGCCAGCCAGTCGAACGCCACGCACAGGATGTAGAGCACTTCACCGCTCTGGGTGTCGATGCCGAGCGGGCCGAAGTCCGGCCGCTTTGTCTCCCGCAGGTAGGCAAAGTAGGTCCGCTGCGCCCACGCGACCGTCCGGCGGTCCGGCCGCAACAGCGCCACCATCGCCGCCACGAGCGCCCGGTCCGCTCCGGTCAACCGCTCCGGTCCCGGCAGGACCTTGCCTTCCGGCGTGGTCGCATAGGGCAGCCGCCACGACTGGCGCACGAGCCGGAGGAGCCGCCGCCAGTGGGGCGCCCGCGGGCCGCGAATCTCCCGCCGGAGCCGCGCCACCCCGGCTTCATCCAGCACGAGCCGGGGATGGAAGCCGCCGCGCAGCGGGGCACGCAGGCGCACCGGCCGGGGCGCCGCACGATCAGGGAATCGCACGACGATCTGGGCGCGCCGCGGACCGAACCTCGGGTCCGGCACGCGAAGCGTCAGGCTGCGATTCAGCCCGGCCTCGCAAGGGAACATCACCCGCAGCTCGCCCTCCACCTCCTCGTCCCCGAGGAAATAGTATTTGCCGGTCGCAAGCCGACCGCCGCTTTCGAGGGTGAGAACCGGTAGCTCCGGAATGCCGCGCCAGCCGGGCCACGGTCCCACCCGCCGGCCGGGCGGCCGTTCAGCGTATTGGGTGTTGAGAAAGGTCGGAGGCTTTTCCGTCTCACGACGGCGGGCGTAGCGGCAGAAACGCTCGAGGTAACCCGCGGGCAGCGTCAGGCCGATCTCCACGAGCACCGCGCGAGCCACGGTGCGGCGGAGGCGGGCCCGGAACACGCCCGGCGCAACCCGACGAAAATGGATCCGGGGGAGGCTCATCGGGCGAGTCGGATGAATACCAGGTCGTCGAACCACGCCGTGCCCTCCCCCGCGAACTCCAACCGCAGGTGCACGCGGTCCGGGGCTGGCCGCAGGGGCGGCGTGGTCACACTCAGGCGCCGCCAGCCGCGCGCCGATCCCGAGGCCCTGCAGGAATAAATCTCGTAGGCGGCGGAGTCGAACACGTTGCCGCGGCCCGCGCGATGCACCCGCAGCGCCAGCCGGGCGCTTCCGGCATCGCCCGCTACCTTTACCCAGCCGGTCAGCCGCAGGCGCCCGCCGGAGCGAAACGCCGGCTCGCCAAACGACGGTCCCAGCGTCGTGGCCTGCCAGCACGACCGCGCCGCGCGCCGGTGACGGATCCGCAGCGAGCACCGGTCGCCGCGCCCCACGGTCGCATCGCGCCGCTGGTCGACGTCGACCGCCCGGCCTTCCGTCACCTCCCGCTGCCAGGGCCATGCCGTGTTCGCGGTCGCGGGTGTCATCGAAGCAAAGGTCGCCCGAAATTTGTGCCGGGCCCCGGTGTACATCGGCGTCGCGGCCGCCCGGCCAGGGGATCGCAGCCGCGCGGCCTCCGCGAGGCGCCGGGCCTCGGCGCGACCGATCACGCCCAGCGCATACGCCGCGGTCCGCACCGTGCCGGGACCCAGCGTTTGCGCCCCGCCGCGCCCGGCCCGCAGGCCAAAATGCGTGTCCCACATGTACGCGCAGACGCCGGCCTCGGCGCGGTCGCCCTCGCGTAGCGTCACCACCGGATTCCAGTCCTCCGTCACCCAGGCAAACCGGTCGCCCGGCCGCAGGCGGAGGCGCTGCTTGTCGGGACTCTCGAGGTGATGGTGGGCGACCGCCTCCACCCTCCCGCCGTGCTGGAGCAGGCAGGCTTGATAGCGTTTCGGCTCCGCGCCCGTCGGCGAGAACACTCCCGCCGGCCACAGGGTCAGGAAGGCCAGTTCGCCATGGTCCGCCTGCGGGGTGACGCGCCAGCCGACCCGCGGCGGGACTTCCAGCCGGGCCCGCACCTCGACGACCACGGTCCCGTCCCGCGCCACGCCAAACGCGACCTCGTACGTGCTCAGCGCCCCGCGCGACCGCGTCGCCCCGGTCGCCCGGAGCACCAGGCCCGCGTGACCCGAGCGGAGGACCTCGAGCCGACTGTGCGAGTTGAGGCGGCGCTCCGGATCCTGGTGGTTCGCGTACTGGCGCCAGTAGAGTGGGACGCCGACGTCGGTCCCGACCACGGCGGGAGCGCCGGCCACGGGCCGGAAATCCACGAGCTCGAGCCGGCGAATCACGGCCACCCGGCGGCGACCCAGCCGGACCCGGCCGCCGTCCCGGCCGGTTCGCTGGAAGGTAAATCCCGCCGGAGTCTTCATGGCGTCACGGTTTCGGCGCCGCCGCCAGCGCCCGCTCGAGCGCGGCCTTCCACGCGGGTTTGAGCCCCGATGACTTGGCCAGTCGCTCGAGATCCTGGCGCACGCCGGCATTGATCTCCGGCACGGCGGCCACGACCTGGTCCAGCGTCGCATCCCCCGCCCAGAGCCGGTCCAGCCACGGCTGGAGTCGCGACATGACCGGCGCCATCGACCAGCTCGCAAAGCGCACGAAAAACCTCGGGTCCCCGCCCGCATGCTGCTCGCTGAGGTTCCACACCTCGCGGAAGCCGGTCCCGCGCAGCCGCGGGTACTTCGCCTCCCACGCGCCGGCGAAATCCACGTCGGCCAGCACCGGGTTGGGCTGGTAGGTCGCCGCCTCGCCCACGAGCCAGGTCAGCGTCCGCCACGCGTCGGCCGGCCGCCGGGTCGCGGCGCTGATCGACAGGCCGCCGCTCGCCGACCGGAAATAGCGCGGCTCCTTGGTCCCGAACCGCGGCATCGGCGCGACGCCCCAGTCGATCGTGAGGGTTTCGATCAGCCCGGCATGCGGGACCGCCTCGACCAGCATCGCAACGCGGCCCGACTGGAGCATCTGCGACGCCTGCATGCCCATGGCCTGGACCCGGCGGATGTCCGGCATGAGGCCGTCATGGATCAGGCCGAGGTACGCGGCGTACACCTCCTGCGACTCGGGCGGAAGCTGGAGAAAAAGCGCGTCGCGCGGGATCGGCGCATGGTTCATCTGCTCCAGGACCTCGACGAAGTGCGCCGGGATGAAGACCCCGTACTGCTGCGGGCGGCCGGCTTCCCGGCCCGGCACCGTCAGGCGCCGGGCGGCGGCGACAAACTCATCCCAGGTCCAGTCCGGCCGCGGCGGTGGCAGGCCCGCGGCGGCGAACGCGGCGCGGTTGTAGTACACGCCGCAGGTGAGGGTCCAGTTGCTCACGCTGTAGATCCCGCCGTCGAGCGACGGAGCGGCCGTCCGCACCTCGGGCCGCAGGCGCGCGAAGAACGGGTCGTGCTCCGCCAGCGGCCGCAGGTCGAGCACGCGGCCCTCGGCCGCCAGCCGGTCCCGCACCGCGCCGTTGGTGTAGAACACGTCCGGCGCCTGGCCGGCCGCGATCATCGCGTACAGCTTCTCCTCGCCGCTGAAGGGATTCAGCTTCAGGTCGATTCCGGTCCGGGCCTTCAGCTCCCGCGCGTCGCGCTGCAGCGAGGCGATGTCCGCCGTGCTGGCCGCGCAGTTGTACACGATCGTCCGGTCATCCGCCGCCGGCCGGCCGCAGCCGGCGATGAGGAACGTGAGGAGAATCATCCCAGGGCGCACGACGGAGGCCCCGAGGCCGCGGCGCCAGGCGTGGAGGGCAGAACCAGCATGCTCTGATCCAAGCCGGATCGGAACTCCGTGGCCTTGGCGGCTCCTCCGTGTGCTCGGTGAAAAAAGCCTCATCGCGTTCATTTGCCGGCGCCCATCGAGATTCCGCGGATGAACTGCCGCTGCGCGACGAAGAACAGCACGACGTTGGGGAGCAGCACGAGCAGCGAGGCCGCCATCAGCACGTTCCACTCGACGACGCCCGAGCCGAGCACCTGGGTCTTCATCAGGTTCAGACCCAGCGTGAGCGTCGCCTTCTCGGGACTGTTGAGATACAGCAGCGGCCCGAAAAAGTCGTTCCAGGTGCCGATGAACGTGAAGATCAGCACGGTCGCCACCGCCGGGCGGGCCTGGGGCAGGACCACGCTCCACCAGATGCGCAGGCGCGATGCGCCGTCGATCAGCGCCGCCTCCTCGCTGTCACCGGGGATCGTCAGGAAAAACTGCCGGAGCAGGAAGATGTAGAACGGCGACCCGAACAGGCTCGGCACGATCAGCGGCAGGTAGGTGTCCACCCAGCCCAGCCGCGCGAAGAGCAGGTAGAGCGGGATCATCGTCACCTGCCCCGGCAGCATCATCGTCGCGAGGCACAGCGCGAAGAGCGCATCGCGGCCCGGGAAGCGGAAGCGCGCGAAGCCATAGGCCACCAGCGCCGAAGAGACGAGCGTGGCCGCCATCACCGGCACCGTGATCACGATCGTGTTCACCAGGAAGCGGCCCACCGGCAGCAGGGTCACGGCCCGCACGTAGTTCTCCCAGTGCAGCGGTGACGGCAGCCACCGGTACGGCTGTGCGAACACCGCGGCCAGCTCGTGGAGCGACGAGCTCAGCATCCACGCCACCGGCACACTGAACAGCGCGCCGAGCGCCACCAGCGCGAGGTAGGTCAGGCTGATCCGTGCGACGGCGCCGGCGGAGCTGCGGGGCGGGACACTCATGGCTGGCCCCCCTCGTAATGCACACGTTCGCGCGCCAGCCGGAAGGCCAGCGCCGAGCAGCCGACAATCAGGACGAACAGCGCCCAGGCCAGGGCCGACGCATAGCCCATGTCAAATTCCTGGAACGCCTTCTTGTAGATGTAGAGCACGATGAAGAGCGTGGCCTGGTTCGGGCCGCCCTCGCTGCCCGGCTGCACGCCGCCGGTCATCACGAACGCCTGGGTGAACACCTGCAGCGCGCCGACGAGACCCATGATCAGGTTGAACAGCAGCGCCGGGGAGATCATCGGCAGCGTGACGGCGAAGAACCGCCGCACCGCGCCCGCGCCGTCGATCGCCGCGGCCTCGCCCAGCTCCCGCGGCACGCCCTGGAGTGCCGCCAGGAAAATCACAGCCTGGCCCCCGACGGTCCACAGCGACATCAGCACCAGCGCCGGCTTCGCCCACGCCTCGCTCTGCAGCCAGAGCGGTCCCTCGATTCCGACCGCCCGCAGCGCGGTGTTGAGCAGGCCGAATTCCGGGTTCAGCAGCCACAGCCAGAGGAGCGAAAGCGCCACGGTGTTCGTGACCGACGGCAGGAAAAACAACGCCCGGAAGAACCCGATGCCGCGGACCGGCGCATTGAGCAGCAGCGCCAGCCCCAGCGCGAGCAGCAGGCCCGTCGGCACGCCCATCCCGGCGTACACTGCGGTGTTGGCGAGGCTCCGGTAGAACAGCGGATCGGACGCCATCCGGCGGTAGTTTTCGCCGCCGATCCACTGCGGCACCGAAAGCAGTGACGCCGACGTGAAGCTCAGGTACAGCGAGTACAGCATTGGCCCCGCCGTGAGCAGCACGAAGCCGATCACCCACGGCGACACGAAGAGCCAGCCCTGCCGAGCCTCGGCCTTCATGTCACCCCGCCTTTCCCATCGCCCGCTCCTCGCATCCGCACCGCCCCCGCCCACGGCCCGCCCCTCGTGTCACGCAATCCGTGACACCGGCCAGCACAATGGGCGGGAGGAAGGAAGGTGCTCATCGGCGGGTCAGGCGGTAAGGGAGGATGGGGATCGGAGCCGGCGGGGCGTACGGGATTCAGGGTCGCGGGGCCGGGAAGGCATCGTAGGCCTCCGCGCCGTAGAGCGTCGGCGGGTTGAGGAGGGGCGCGCCGTCCGGCCCGCCCGTCACCTCCAGGTGCTGCACGCGGGCGTCGGCGCCGTTCACCGTCGCCTGCTCGATCTCCTCCGACCACGGGTTCACCGCCAGTTCCAGGGTCACCCGCCCGCTGTGCACCCGGGTCACGCGGTGCCGTCCGCCCGCCGGGAGGCTGTCGTGCAGGGTGATCGCCGCCGCGTGCGCGTCGAGCGCCGCCAGGTTCGGGAACTCCGCCGTCGTCCAGAGCTCACAGTAGAAGCCGTTGCGCCAGCCGCGCAGCTCGTCGCGCGGCCAATCCCGCGCCGGGCCGTCGTGGTTGGCGGTCGAGACCACGAGGCAGTTCGCCTCGCGGCGCACCGTGACCGGCTGCGCGCCGGCGGCCGGGTGCGGCACCAGCGGACGCAGGATCCCGAGGACATGGCCGTCACGGAAGGTGATCCGGGCGCCCGCGGGCAGCGCCTGCGGCAGCGGGCCGGCCGGCCGGCCGTCGAGCCACAGCTCGTCAAACGGCGCGTCGTAGGAAAAGATCACGTCGACCCGGAACCGCGCAACGCCGCGGTGCCCGGCGCCCTTCGGCGCATACAGCACCAGCGCGCGGTTCCGGTCCTGCAGCGCGAAGGTCCTCCCCTCCTCGTACAGGTAGCTCGCGTCGGTCGCCCCGCCCGTCACATGCACGCGGTTCGGCCGGTGCACCTCGGCGTCATTGAACACGCCGCGGGCGAAGACCGAGCGGAAGTCGGCGCAGGTGCGGACGGGCGCATGGCGCAGGATCCGCGCCATGAAGCTGTCCGAGTGCCCGGCGTTCACATAGGGCCGCGACGCCGTGCCCAGCGCGTAGCCCGCGGTCTGGTAGCTCACGAGATCGCTCCAGCCGCCGGGATAAAGCCCGTCCTCGAAGCCCCGCCCGGCGTGGTTTTCATGGTAGCTCTCGCCATAGGTGGTCGCGCGCAGCAGGACAGGCAGCGGCTTGTGGAAGGCGAGGCGGTGCGCGTCGGCCGGGACGTGGAACGGGAGGATGGCGGGCACCGAGTTCTGCAGGATCGCCGAGGGATGCCCGATCGCGAGCGCCCGCTCCGGCTCGAGGAACAGGGGCTCACCGAACGCCGCGGCCATCGTGCAGTGCACGCCCGACCAGCCGCCCAGCGAGTCGTCGAGGTAGGACCGCGAGTGCGGGCCGGCGAACTGCTGGCTCGGTGCGTGGTAAAAGAGCGCGAGCTCGACCCACAGCCGCTCCTCGAGAAAGCGCGCGCAGCGGCGCGACTCGGGGTCGCGGGCGTACTCGGCGATCAGCGCCAGCCACCACAGGTCGAGCGCCGTGTAGGTCGGGCTGTTGTACTCCGACCAGATGGCCTGCCGGCGCCAGGCGTGGCGGCGGTCGCCGGTCACCCGCCGCAGGGCCAACAGCCGGCCCCGGCCGCTGGCGACCGCCAGGGCGTCGCCGCTCCGCTCCCCGCCCAGGATCAGCGCGCACCAGGCCGCCAGCGGGTGGTTCACGTTCCCGTCGTGCCACTCGGCCAGCGCCGCCTCCGGCAGCGCCCCGCGCACCTGCGCCGCCAGGGCCGCGGTCGTCCCCGCCGAAACCCGGTCGGGAATCGCGAGCAGGACCGCCAGCATGGTCGCCGGGGAATGCGTGCCGTCCGCGCAGCGGGCCTCGCCCAGCAGCGCGTCGCCCAGCGCCCGCTCCGCCGGGTCAGGCGAGAACAGCAGCGCGATCGCGTACCAGAGCGTGTCCCGCGGGCCCACGCACTGGCGGGTCGCCGGCTGGTACCACGCGGCGCCGTGCCGCCGGGTCAGCTCGATGAGGCGCCGGCCGACCGCGTTCATGCGAGGCGCATCGCCGCATCGTACGGCGGGGCGGTCAGGTCCACCACGCGGCCGGTGCGGATCGACTCGATCGCGGCGAGCACGACCGCCGACGTGCGGCGCGCGGACCGGATCGAGCAGGGCGACGGGCCGCCGCGCAGCACCGCGTGGATGAAGGGCTCGTCGATCACCGCGGCGCCCTCCTCCGGGTGGGCCGGGTGCTCGGTCACGCGCTTGTCCTCGCGGGTCATCAGCGAGTTCAGCCGGTTGTAGAGGCTGAGGCTCCGCTGGCCGTCGGACTGCTGCAGCGCGAACTTGGACGAGAACGGCGGCACGCCCACGTCGCCGACCGCAAGGCTGGCCACGGCGCCGTCGGCGAAGGTCAGCGTGATCGCCGTGGTGTCGACGATGTCGCGGGTCGGGTGATGCCGGTTCCCGCCCGCCGCATAGACGCGCACGGGGCCGGTCGGGTGCAGGTGGAGCACGGTGTCGACGATGTGGCAGCCCTGCGAGAGGACGTTGCCGCCGCCCTGGACCGGGTCGTTCGCCCAGAACTCGGACGGCCAGTGGTCGTCGATCACGTGGGCGGTGGTCAGCGTCGGCTGCTTCAGGAAGGCCTGCGCCGCAACTACTGCCGGGAAAAAGCGGAGCTTGAAGCCGGCGGCGGCGATGATGCCGCCGCGCTCCACCGCCGCCACGATGCGGTCGCAGTCGGCCAGCGTGAGCGCCAGCGGCTTCTCGAGGAAGAGATGCTTCCCCGCGGCGGCGGCCGCCTCGGCAAGCGGCGCGTGCGTGTGGTGCTGCGTGCAGACCCAGACCGCCTCGATCGCGGGATCGGCCCAGATGCGGCCCACGTCGCCGGTGGCGTAGCCGGCGCCGTACTGCGCCTTGAACGCCTCCGCCCGGGCGGGGTCGAGGTCCGCCACCGCGTGGAGGCGCACGGCGCGGTGCCGCGAGAGGAATTTCGCGTGCTCGGCGCCGTAGCTGCCGCAGCCGACCAGCGCGACACGGAGAACTCGGGAGGAAGTCATGGCAGGCGGACCGCGGCACCGGGACGGGCCGCAGGTTCCATTAACAAATTCCCCCGGGCCCGCGCTAACAAGCTTTTTGCCCGGGGCCTAAAGCTGCGGCGCGGTCGCGGGGGTCGAGCCGCCGCGGGCCAGCAGGTCAAGGAGGTCGGGCACGCCGTCCGCCGAGACCTCCTGGTCCGCCGATTCCGTCAGGAAGACCCCGACCGTCGAGAACAGGTTGGGCCAGCGCCGGGCGAGCCAGCGCCAGCGGTCGAGGTGCTCCTCGCGCAGGATGCGCAGGCCATTCGCGGCGCAGTAGCCGCGGTAGTCGGCGATGCTGAGATGGTGGATGTGACCGGTGCTGTACCAGTCGTAGCCGAAGATCATCGGGCGCGGCATGCGGCCCCGGGTCACGAGGTCGAGGCGGTTGCTCCAGTGGGCGAAGTTCGGGAACGACACGATCTGCCAGCGCGCGATGCGCTTCATCTCCGCCAGCAGGACCTCGGGATACATCACCATCTGCACCGTCACGTTGCACACGGCGAAGTCGAACTGCCGGTCGGCGTAGCGCTCGTAGCTCGCCCGCTGGTCGATCGCGGCCACGCGCGCGTTCAGGCCGTGGCGCCGGCAGAAGTCGACGCCGGTGGGCGCCAGGTCCAGGCCCTCGACCTCCACGCCCGGCTTCTCGTGGAGCAGCTTCATCAACGAACCGTTGCCGCAGGCAAGGTCGATGACGCGGGCCCGCTCCGGGATCCAGTCGACGATCACCCCGAATTCCGCGCGGTGACCAAAGGTCCCGCGGGAGTAGTCGTAGTTGCGGTTGTCGTTCATGGCCGGGGAGCGGATTCCCCTTGTCGCTCCGCCGGGCCCCGCTTGCAAGGCAACAGGCGCCCAACGGTGGGGCAGTGAGGGGGATCATCAGCGCAGCGGGGCACCGCGCCGCACCCAACGGCAAACCGGCCCGCGGTCGGCGCCCGCCGGGGCGGGTCACTCATTGCGTGACACGAGGACGGGCCGGCGGTGAACGTTCACCCCCGGCGCGCGTTTTCCGTTTCCCTCGAGGCGGGCCGGCGGCGTAGGTTCCGCGCCTCCCCGATGTCCTCCGTCGCCGCCGACCGCACCCCGCGTTTCTACACGTTCTGGTCCATCAACGGCGCCCTCGACCGGGCGCGCCTGCGCCGCCAGCTCGAGGATTTCCGCGCGGCCGGCCTGCACGGCGTGGTGTTCCACCCGCGATTCTACCCGGGCCGCCCGCCGTACATGAGCCCGGAATATCTCCGGCTGGTGAACGACTCGATCCTGCACGCCAGGGAACTCGGCCTGCGCTACTGGCTCTACGACGAGAACGGCTGGCCCAGCGGCACGGGCGACGGCCAGGTGCTCGCGCGGTTTCCCGACAGCGCGTCGCTGCGCCTCGACCTCACGCCGCAGGCCGCGCCGGACTCGCTCGGCGCCTTCGCCACCGACGCCTCGAACCGCCTCGTGCCCGCCGGCACCAACGGCGCCCGGACCTGGCACCTGACGCCGCGCCGGACGAACTACGTCGATTCCCTCGAGCCGCGCGTGCTCGGCCATTTCCTCGACCTGATCCACGAGCGCTACCGCACCGGCCTGGAGCCGGCGGCGTTCGAGTACGTCGAGGCCTTCTTCGCCGACGAGCCCGAGGCGGGCATCCTCAAGGATCCGTTCCCCGACGTCGCCGGGATCCCGTGGACCCCTTCCATGCCCGAACGCCTCCGCGCGGCGCTCGGCGCCGACTTCGCCGCGCAGCTGCCGCTGATCTTCGCCCGCGGCGACGGCTACCAGGAGGTGCGGGTCCGGTACTGGGAGGCGGTCACCGACGCGCTGATTGACGGCTTCTTCGCGCCCTATCTCGCGTGGTGCCGGCGCCAGGGCAAGCAGTTCATCGCGCACGTGAAGGGCGAGGAACACCCGCTCTTCCAGCTCCCGATGGTCGGGTCGTGTCACCGGATCTTCCGCCACCTCAGCATCCCGGGCATCGACGCCCTCGAACGCCACCCGGCCCTGGACTTCTATCCGCGCCAGGCAGCCGCCGCGTCGCGCCAGTTCAGCAACGGCCGGTGCATGGTCGAGTGCTTCGGCGGCGCCGGCTGGGGTGCGACGCCCGAGGATCTCGAGCGCTACGTGCTCTGGCTCGGCCGGAACGGGCTCACCGATTTCGTCTTCCACCTGAGCCAGTACCGGCTCGACACGCCGGCGCTCACGGACTGGCCGCCGTCGGAGCCGCTGCACCTGAGCTGGCGCGAGGCGTTCCCGGAGCTGCTCGCCCGCGTCACGCGCGAGCTCGCCGCCCACCCGCCGGCCGTGCCCGACACGCTCGTCGTCGCCCCGTACCGCGGCCTGATGGCCGAGTACGAGCCGTGGGAGCTCTGGCAGACCAATCTCCACGTCGCAACCACCTACCCCGACACGCCCGCCGGCCGGATCAACCGCGCGTTTCTCGCGCGGCTCGAGCAGCTCAAGGCCGCCGGCATTCCCTACGACGTGACCGACGAGCGCACGCTCGAGGAGGACGGCCGGCTCGAGTCGGGCCGCCTGCGCCTCGGCCAGGCAACCTACGCGCGGGTCGTGGTCGACGACGGGGCGCGGCTGCGCGAGTCCGGCCAGCGGCTCCTGCCGCCCGCGTTGCGCGCCAGCGTCGCCACCCTCGCGACGCGGCCGGCGGTGTCCGTCACGGCCGCCGGGCGGCCGGCCGAACCCGGGTTGGCCCGCCTCACCTGGGCCGCGCCGGCCCTGCCCGAGAATTCCTGGCTCATCGAGCCGGAGCGGACCGCACCCCGCGAGTACGTCGCGACGTTCCAGACCGAGTTCGGCGCCCGGATGCCGGCCGGGCTGCACCTCCATTTCACCGACGATCTGGTGAACGCGAGCCTCGACGGCCGGCCGCTCACGCTCACGCCGGACTACGAAGGCGCGGTGGCCCCGCTGGCGGGACTCGCGGACGGAAGCCACGGGCTCCGCTTCCGCACCGAGCGCGAGTTCTCCGCCCGGCCCTATGTCTGGCTCAAGGGCGGGCTCACGGTGCACAGCCGGACCCCATTCACCCCGGGTCCGAACGGCACGCTGCGGACCGCCGGGCCGTTCGTCGGGCGCGTCGCGACCCTGGCGGCGGACGCCGAGCTCGCGGCCGCCGGCCTGCCGTTCCTGCATCGCCCGCTGGTGGCCGAGGCGAATTTCGAGCTGGGGTCGATTGCGCGGCAACTGCGCTTCGGCGGGATGATGGGCGACGCCATCCGGGCCTGGGTGGACGGCCGGCCGGCCGGCTGGGCCTGGGGTCCGGACTGGACCTTGTCGCTGCCGGCACCGCTGGCGGCGGGCCCGCACCGGCTCCGCGTCGAACTGGTGCCGAGCACGTTCAACTACTTCGGCCCGCACCATTATTACAACGGCGACTGGCATGTCGTGAGCCCGGGACAGATTGTCGGCGAGAAGAACTTTGCCGACCTGCCGGACGCGCCATCTCCCACCCTGATTCCCGCGTGGCACTTCAAGCCGCTGCGCTTGCCGTCGCAGGTCATCCCCATTGCGTAGCGCGGGTCTGTAGGCGGGAGCGGGGTCCGATCCCTACCGCCAGAGCCACGAAGCGCGCGATGGCCGGCCCACCCGGACTTCGTGTTCTTGGGGCCCTTCGTGCCAGGACCGAACTTCGGGCGCGCGAATAACTCCGCCTACCGTTTCGCCGGCGCCGCGGCCGGCGGCTCGACCTCGGCGAGATGCATCCGGGCGTTGTAGTTCGCCGAGTCGCGCGGATTTTCCTTCAGGAAGAGATGGTAGAACTTCGCCGCCTGCGCCCGCAGGCCCGCGAGCCGGGAGAGCTCCGCGATCTGGAGCAGGATGTCGGCACGCCCGACGCGGTCATACCCGCCGAGCCGCTCGGCCGCCAGCAGGTGCGGCAGCGCGCGCTCGCCGGGCAGCCGGTAGTAGAAAATCGCCTCGGCGATTGCGATGTGCACCTCGCCCTCGGCGGCCGGGACTCGCGCCAGCGCGAGCAGCTTCTTCGCGGCGGCGATCCGCTGGTCAGGCGTGAAACCCGGGTCGAGGGCGTAGAGCTGCAGCAGCGCCAGCCGGCTGAGCGCGGACTGCGACCAGACTGAGTCCGGGTGCTCGTTCAGCAGCAGGCGGAACTGCCGGGCGGCCTCGTCCGGGTCGGGCGTCTCCTGATGATGCTGCGCGATGCGGCCCAGGTAGAACCGCGCGCCCAGCGCGAAGTCGTCCGCGCCGCTTTCGGCCAGCGCCCGGAACAGGCCGCGCGCCTCGTCGATCTGGCCGGCAGTGACCGGCTGCCGGGTGAGCAGCGCGACCCCGCGGCCAAAGCGCGCCTCGCGCACCGTCGCAGGGTTGGTGGAAGCCTCGCCCGCGGCAAAGATCCTCAGCGCCTCCCCCGCCTGGTAGTTGGTCAGCGCCTCCCAGCCCGCGGTCAGGTCCGCGCCGCGTCCGGCCGCAGGCCCGGCCAGCGCCAGCAGCACGGCCAGCAGCCCATGACCCCAAGAAAATTGACGCGCGCGGGTCATGGGTGCCTCGGGTCCGGAGCCGCGAGCAGGCGGCCGAACTGGTAGACCTTGATCTCGTTGGAAAGCGTGGCGAGCTCGAGCTTCCGCGGCCGCCGGTCGGGCGGCGTCGCGAAGTACGACGCGACCGCGATGTTGTCCTCGCGCTGGAGATTGTGGACGCCGCTGATGACCTCCCGCCGGAGGTCGTCCCGGATGCGCGACTCCAGCCCCGCCTTCACCTCCGCCTGGAAGGCCTTGAGCCCGCCGTTCGCGTTCCAGAGCGTGCTGAAGCGCGTGCGGAGGAACTGCTCGGCGTCGATCGTGATGCCGATGTAGCTCGCGGCCCACGCCCAGCCCTCGGTCTCCTGGGTGAACTGCGCGGCAAAGCCCGACGGCTTCACGCCGACGGTGGCCGGCTGCCAGTTGCTCACGTTGGTGAAGATCCGCGCGCCCTCGACGCTGGTGAGGAACTGCAGGAAATCGATCGCCTCCGCCCGGTGCTTGGTCGTGCGGTTGACGTACAGGCCCATCACCGAGGTGCGCGGCCCCTCGCCGTACGGCCCCCTAGCCAGGTGGCCGTAGACCGGGTCATCCTGCAGCGGATAGGGAAACGGAAACGCGCCGATGTCGAACGAGCAGATCAGGGGCAGGCTGCTCGCCTCCCAGCTCGGCATCGCGACCATCGCGGTCCGCTGCGCCACGAAGTCGGCGAGCGCCGTGTGCCGGCGGCGCTGCACGAAACCCGGGGTGGCAACGGAGCCGAGGTGCTCGAGCACCTCAAGGCCCGCCTCCAGCTCCGGGGTCTCGAAGTTCCACTCGCCGCGGAGGTACTGCGACGCGAGCTGGTCCTGGTAGATCTGCAGCCGGTGCCGCACATCGAGCCGCTCCGACAGGCCCGAGCCCATCGTGCCCATCACCATGTAGGTCAGGAACGGATAGGTGTCCTGCGACGCCCCGAGCGGCACCAGGTTCAGGTCGTGGGCCTTCGCGTAGGCCTGGATCCGCGCGCACAGCGCCACGAATTCCCGGTAGGTGCGCGGCGGCTCGGGCGACCCGGTGATCTTCCGGATCAGCTCGCGGTTGTAGACGATGCGGTTGACGTGCGACGTCACGGTGATGCCGTAGTAGTGGCTCAGCGCCTTGATGTAGCTGTCGTCGTTCGAGAAGCCGTCGATGTTCGTGTCGCGCCACGGCACACCCTCGAGCGGCGTGCCCTGGTTATAGGGGTTCGGCTTCATCACGTCCTCGTCGAGCGGCTGGAAGCGCCGCGCGATGTCGGGCCAGATCCAGACGTACTCGGCGATGTCGGGCCCCGTGCCGCCGACCATCTGGGTCTGGATCCACGGCAGGTAGACCGTGTCGGGCACCGCGAGATGAACCACGTGCACCCGCGGGTTGAGCTGCTCGTAGCGGGCGATGATCGCGTCGAAGGCCTTCCGCACGGTGCCCTCGAGCTGCCACTGCGAGAAGCGGATGGTCACCCGGTCCGTCCGCGCCTCCTCCGCGGAGTGCCGGAAGACCAGGAACGCCGCGATCAGGTACGCCACGCCCAGCAGCGCGAAACCGATCGTCTGGCGGGAGATTTTCATGCGGGCCCCGGCGATGTAGACTATGGCGCCGTGTGCGCAAGGCGGCGCTGCACGATTGTTCAAGCCGTCGTCGCCGCGACGCGAATAATCGGGTCCGCCGGCCGCTACGGCGACAGGTGCGCCAGGCCGGCGAGCTGCTGCTTGACCGGATACTGCCGGGCGTCGCGCGGATACTCCTGCAGGAAGGTCCGGTAGAATTTCTCCGCCAGGGCCCGGTCACCGCCGAGTCGCGCCAGCTCGCCGATCTGCACGAGCACGTCGGCGCGGGTCGTCGGGTCGAGCACGGCGGTCCGCTCGGCCGCCAGCAGGTGCGGCAGCGCGCGCGCGTCCGGGAGCCGGTAATGAAACACGGCGTCGGCAATCACGAGATGGAGGTCCGCGATCGCCTGTGGCTCCCGGGCCGCGGCAACCAGTTTCTCGGCCTCGTCCACCCGGGCGGCCGGCGCGGCCGGTCCCGCGGCGGTGTAGAGCTGCAGGATCGCCAGGCGGGCGATGGCGGCCTGCGCCCAGCGCGACGCGGGATGCCCGGCGATCAGGCGCTCGAAGAGCTGCGCCGCCGCCCGCGGGTCGACCGGGTCCGCCTGGAACTCCGCCACGCGTCCCAGGTAGAAACGCGCGGCCAGCGCCAGGTCGTCGTCCGGGCCCGCCGCCACCTGCTCCAGCAGCGCCCGGCCGCGCGCCACGCGGTCCGGCACCGGAATGGGCTGGGCCAGCAGCGCCATCGCCTCGCCCAGCTGGTTCCGGCGCGGGTCGCCGCCGGTCAGGGCCCGGAACGCGTGCAGGGCCTGCTCGGGCTTGTAGCCGGCCAGCAGCTCCCACGCCTCGCGCGCCCCATCCGGCGCCGCGTCCGCGGCGCGCAGCGGGGCCGCGAGGATCAGGCCGAGCAGGCCCGCGAGCAGGCACGGGGTCTTCATTTCGCCGCCTCCCGCTCCGCCTCGCGGACGGTGGTGATCATCTGGAAGGTCCGGCCCTCGAGCCGGGCCGGCAGCAGGGCCACCGGACCAGCGGCGCCGGGGGCGAGCTGCCGCGCGGCCAGCGCCGCCGCATCCTCCCGCGTGAGCGTCTGCGTCCGGATGCGGATCTCCCGCTTGAGGTCGGAAATGATCCGCGGCTTCAGGCCGTCGTCGAGCGCCGCGCGGTACTTCTCCGGGTTGCCGTTGGGCCCCCAGAGCTGGAAGAAATTGTTGCGCACCAGGGCGACGGCGTCGTCGCCCGAGAGATTCAGGAAGCCGCCGTCGAGCGACCAGATGTAGCCGTCGTAGATCGGCAGGAACTGCCGCGAGTAGTCCGACGCCTTGACGCCGACCACCGCCGGCAGCCAGGTGCTCACGTCGGTGAAGATCTGGTTGCCCTCCACGCTCGTGATGAAGTGCAGGAAATCGATCGCCTCCGCGCGGTGCTTCGTCGCGCGGTTGACGTACATGCCCATGAGCGTGGCCAGCCGCCCGTCGGCATACGGACCGAGCATCTTCGACCCGTACACCGGGTCGTCCTGGAGCGGCACCGGATACCGGAACGCGCCGATGTCGAAGTCGCAGAGCTCCTTGAGGCTGCTCGCCTCCCAGCTCGGGGCCACGACCATGAGCGTCCGCTGGCGGACGAAGTCCATGATGCCGGAGTCGCGCGACAGCTGGAGAAACCCCGGCGTGCTGAACTTCCCGAGGTCCTGGAGCAGCTCGAGGCCGATCCGGAGCTCCGGCTCGCGGAAGCTCCAGTCGCCGCGCAGGTAGGACATCGCGAGCTCCTTGCTGGTGAACCCGTAGACGTGGCGGTGGTCGATGCGCGCGGCGACCCCGCTCGCCGAGCACTCGAAGATGAACATGGCCTCGCCGATCACGGTGTCCTTGGAGTTGGCGATCGGGGACAGCTCGCGGCGGTGCTCGCGCGCAAACGCCTGCACCCGCTCGCAGAGCGCGAGGAACTCCCGGTAGTTGCGCGGCGGCTGGTCGGAGCCGGTGATCTCCCGCAGCATCGGCCGGTTATAGATCATCCGCATGCTGTGCTGCGTGAGCGTCGCGGCGTAGTACTGGTTCAGCTGCGGGTTGAACCCGTCCGCGTTCATCATCGCGTCCAGGAAGGTGTCGCGCCACGGCACGCCCTCGAGCGGCGTGCCCCGGTTGTACGGGTTCGGCTTCATCACCTCGTCGGTGATCGGGCTGAAGAACCGCCCGACGGAATTGAAGTCAACGCCGTACTCCACGATGTCCGGGGCGTCGCCGCCGATCAGCTGGGTCTGCGCCCACTGGCGGTACGTGCGGTCCGGGATCGAGATCAGCTCGACGTGCACGCGCGGGTTGAGCTGCTCGTACCGGCGGATCATCGCGGCAAAGGCCTGCCGCACGCCGCCCTCCAGCTGCCACTGCGACACGCGGATCGTCACGCGGTCCGGCCGCGCCTCCTCCGCCGCCCGCCACACCATCAGGACCACCGCCGCGACGTAGCCGGCGCCGAGCATCAGCAAGCCCACGGTCTTTCCGGTGAGTCTCATGGCCATGCGCGAGGGTCGCGCCCGGCGAAACTCCCAACCCCGGGTCGGGGCTGACAAGAGTGAAGTTGCGGCCCGGCCGTGGTCACTTCGCCGCCGGGCGGACCGGCGCCGGGTGTTCCCAGGGGTCCGCCGCGTCGCGGATCAGCTGCTGCAGGAGCGGAAAACGCACCTCGCCGTAGTTGAGCGCGTAGCGCAGCCGGCCGTCGCAGAACACCCAGGTCGATGGCACCCAGGTCAGCGGCAGGGCCATGAAGCTCTGGATCACGCCGTCGCCCCGGCGCACCTGGTTCGGATGGTGGCGCAGCACCAGGTTGGGCTGGTCCCCCACGCCGTTCTCGTGCAGCAGCGCCCGGCAATCGTCGGAGCTGCGGACCGTCACGAAGATGAACTTCACGTCCCGGTTCAGGGCGAGAAACGTGCTCCAGCCGTGGTTCGCGAGCTCGGCCCGGCTGTTGGGACACCACGGCGCCCAGAAGTGCACCACTGTCACCTGCGGGCCCCGCACCGCGGCGGCCACCTCCTCCTCGAGGGCGCTCCACCCGGCCGGCGGCTCCGCGGCGCACCGCAGGGCGGACAGGACGAGGCACAGGAACAGGAGGCGACGGGCCATGCCCCGAACGTGACAGCCGCGGGGTTCAGGGCAATGCCGGCGTCGGCCGTCCGGCCCGCCCAGTCAAAGGCCCGCGAGTTTCTGGCGAACCATGAAGCGCCGCTGGTCGAGCGGAAAGTCGGCGAGGTAGGCCTCGTAGTACCGCCGGGCCCGGGCGCGATCGCCGGCCAGCACCGAGACCTCGGCGATCTGGATCAGGGTGTCGGCCCGGGTCGGGGCATCGAGCAGGCCGATCTTCTCCGCCGCCAGGAGATGCGGCAGCGCCTGAGCGGCGGGCAGGCGATAGAAGAAGATCGCGTCCGCCACGACCAGGTGGATTTCGCTCCGGGCGGCCGGAAGCTTCGCGTGGTCCAACAGCGCCTCGGCGGCGGCGACAGCGGCGGCGGGCGACCCGGCAGCAGTGGCGGGATAGAGCTCCAGCAAGGCCAGCCGGGTCAGCGCGGTCTGGGCCCAGATCGAGTCCGGGTGCTCGGCGATCAGCCGGCGGTACTGCCGCGCGGCTTCCGCCGGATCGGCAACCTCGAGGTGGTGCTGCGCGATGCGGCCGAGAAAATAGCGCGAGGCCGGCGCCACCTCGCCGGAGCCGTGGTCCGCGAGCCGCGCGAACACCGTGCGCGCCGCGGCCACCTGCTCGGGCGCGATCGGCTGCCGCGCCAGCAGCGCCACCGCCGTGCCGAAATCCCGTTCCTCCTCCGGGCGATTTCCCCGGGCAAATTCGCGCAGCGCGTCGTCCGCCCGCAGCCGCGCCAGCGCGGTCCACGCCGGGTCCGGCGCCGCCGGCGCGGCGCGGAGCGCGGCGACTCCCAGGAGCACCCCAGCCACCATGGCGGCCCCGCGCGCCAGCCGCCGGCCCGGGTCACGCATTGGGTGACAAGTGGGCCGGGACGAAGGCGGGAGGCCGGGACGCGGGGGCATGGCGGTCAGGGCGACTGGGGCGGAGACGTCGGGGCGGAGGCGCCGGGCGGATCCATCACGCGGGCGGTCTGGTAGTATTTCGCCTCGAGGAGGGCGGGCGTGGCGGGCAGCCGGTCGGACCCGGGCGTGATCCAGAGCCGGGCGGTGGCGGAGACGTCGTCGGAGTTGAAGGCCACGCGCGAGTCGCGGAGATGCGCGCGCAGGTCGCGGTTCGAGTACTCGCGGCCGCGCCGGTCGAACTCGTCCTGGAAGGCGGCGACGCTGCCGGCGGGGCCGAACAGGCGGTGCATTTCCTGGAGGAAGAACATGTTCATCTCCGTGCCGGTGCCGCTGAAGTAGGACGTGGCCGCGCCCCAGTTGTAGCCGTCGTAGAACGGCATGAACCGCCGCGAGAAGTCCGTCGGCTTCACCCCGCGGATCGCCGGCAGCCACTGGCTGATGTTCACGAAGATCTGGTTGCCCTCGACGCTGGTGAGGAAGCGCAGGAAATCGAGCGCCACGTCGGGATGGGCCGACGCCTTGTTCAGGTAGAACGGCGTCGAGGTCTGCACGGACCCGTCGGACAGCGGACCGAGGGTCTGCGGGCCGTACACCGGGTCCTCGGCGCCGGGGAGCGGCAGGCGGAACGCGCCCACCTCAAACGGCGCCTCGCGGCGCAGGCTGCTCGCGTCCCAGCTGCCGGCGCAGAGGATGAGCGCGTGGCCGCGGAGGAAGTCGAGCATCGCGACGTCCCGCTTCATCTGCACGAAGCCCGGCTGGCTGGCGTTGCCGAGCTCGCGGAACACCGCGAGGCCGTTGGCCAGCTCGGGCGTGCGGAACGACCACTCGCCCCGCTGCCAGCCGAGCGCCACCTCCCAGTACGACAGGCTCAGCGTGTGGTCATGGTCGAGCTGCGGGGAAAAATGGCTGCCCATCCCGTGCGTCACGGGCTCGGCCAGCCAGCGGGCGTTGTCCCACGAGTTGCCGATGGTCGACACGACCCGGTGCTCGCGCCGCGCGAACGCCCGGACCTGGTCCGCCAGCGCGAGGAACTCCCGCCAAGTCTGCGGCGGCTCGTCGCGGCCGGTGATCTCCCGCAGCAGGGTGCGGTTGTAGAACAGCCGCATCGTGAACATCGCGATCGTCGGCGCGTAGTAGTCGCGCATCAGCGTGTTGTAGCCGTCCACGCCGTTCATGCCGTCGAGGAACGTGTCGCGCCACGGGACGCCCGCGAGCGGCGTGCCCCGGTTGTAGGGATTGGGCTCGGTCACGTAGCGGGTGATCGGGGTGAAGTACCGCGGGGCGAGCTCCTCGATGCGGCCCCACCACATCGTGTACTCGATCAGGTCCGGGGCGGTGCCGCCGACAAGCTGGGTCCGCATCCACTGGCGGTAGATCGTGTCCGGCACGACGAGGATCTCGACCTTCACCCGGGGATGGAGCTCCTCGTAGCGCCGCGCCACCGCCTGCAGGCCCTCGCGCACCGTGCCCTCGAGCTGCCAGTGCGACAGGCGGATCGTCACGCGGTCGTCCGCCGCGCGCCGGCCGTGGCGCCACCCCAGCGTCGCCGCGGCGGCCAGCGCGACGCCCAGCACGGCGAGGCCGATGGGCGCGAGTTTCATGCGGGGAGACCCCGCGGTGGCGGAAGGACGGGCATCAGCGCCACCACAGCGGAGGATACGACAGGGGCCAATCCGAATTCGCCGCCGCCTGCGCTCGCCTCCGGCCGCCCGCCGGTCCAACCTCGCCGCCATGCACCTCCGTCCCCTCGGCCGCAGTCCCCTCCTGGTTTCCGAGCTCTGCCTCGGCACGATGCAGTTTGGCTGGACCGCCGACGAGGCGGCGTCGTTCGCGATGCTGGACGCCTTCGTCGAGGCCGGCGGCAACCTGATTGACACGGCCGACATCTACACGACGTGGGGCCGCGACGGCCTGGCGGGCGGCGGCCGGTCGGAGGAGATCATCGGCCGCTGGCTGAAGGCCCGCGGCAACCGGCGGCAGGTCGTGATCGCGACCAAGGTCCGCGGCAAGATGGCCGAGGGACCCGGCGGCGAGGGCCTGGGCGCCGACCGCGTGATCCGCTGCTGCGAGGATTCGCTGCGCCGGCTGCAGACGGACCATCTCGACCTCTACCAGTGCCACTGGGCGGATCTGGCCGTGCCCATCGAGGAGACCCTCGGCGCGCTCGACCAGCTGGTGCGGGCCGGCAAGGTCCGGGTGATCGGCGCTTCGAACTATCCCGCGTGGCGGCTCATGGAGGCGCTGTGGCGCAGCGACCGGCTGGGTTACGCGCGGTTCGAGTCGTACCAGCCCGAATACTCGCTGATGGAGCGCAGCCTGTTCGAGGTCGAGGCGCGGCCGCTCTGCCGCCACTACCATCTCGGCGTGATTCCCTACTCGCCGCTCGCGGCCGGCTTTCTCACCGGCAAGTACCGGGAGGGCGTCGCGATCGACAGCACCCGCGCGCCGGAGATCGCGCGGAAATACGCGAATCCCCGCGGCTATGCGGTCATCCGCCAGCTCGCCGACATCGCCCAGCGCCGCGGCAAGACCATCGCCCAGACCGCCCTCGCGTGGCTGCTCACCAATCCCGTGGTGACCGCCCCCATCGTCGGCGCCAACCAGGTGAGCCAGCTCCGCGAATCCTTCGGTGCGGTCGGCTACCGTCTCTCCGGCGAGGAGATGATGGCCCTGGACTCGCTCACCGACTACCCGCGCAACTGGCGGCCGATTTGGGACTAGGTCGAACGGCAGGGCCGAAATTCGGGATCCGAATTTCGCATCATTTCTTCAGCAGGGCGACGCAGGCGGACCATTCGCCGGCGGGGGTCCAGTGGATTTCGCCCCGCCGGAGCGAGACGCGGCGGCGGTTGGCGTGGAGTTCGCCGGCCACCCGCCAGCGCCCGGGCGGCAGGGGAAGCCGCAGCGTCCGGACGCCGGGGCGGGCGAAAGTGTGGGCAACGATGAGCGCCTGGCGTGCGTTCACCCGCACCACGGCCTGCCAGCCCTCCGCGTGACGGTAAGCGAGCACATCCGGACCGTGGCGGTGGGACCGGCCGCGCCGGATCACGGGGGCAGCCTGCGCGTAGAGTGCGACGGCCCGGTCGACGAGCGCCCGCTGGTCGGCCCGCAGGGTCGCAAAGTCGCCCGAGAGACAGAGGCGGCCGAGGAAGCCCCCGGCCAGCAGGTACACGATGCGCCGCAGGTCGGTCGGCGCGCGCAGGACCGCCCACACCTGGCTCTGGCACGGGAGCATCACGCGGTGGAGGTTGGCGGCGATGATGGGAATCTCCCGGCACTCGTGCGCGTCGGAGAAGCTGCTCATCGCGGTGAGCGCCATCATCGACGGCTCGAGGCGATGTCCGCCGGACGAGCAGTTCTCGATGACCAGGTCAGGCAGTTCCGCCCGGAGTTTCCGGAAGAACGCCTGGACGCCGAGGAGATGCTGCCGGAGACCCTCGCCCGGCGATTCCGCGCCGTCCACGCCGAGGCCGATGTTGTCGTTGTAGTCGACCTTGAGGTAGCCGAAGTTGCCCGCCCGGAGCAGGTCGATGACCCGCGCCGTGAGGTGCGCGACGACCTCGGGCCGGCGGAGGTCGAGAAACCGGCGCGAGCCGACCGTGATGACGCGGCCGTCGCGGTGCAGCATCAGGTCGGTGCGGTCGAACAGCGGCGAGGCCGAGCCGACCACCTCGAGCTCGAACCAGATGCCGGGCACGAGGCCGCGGGCGCGAATCGCGTCGGCGGTGGCCCGCAGTCCCTGCGGGTACATCGTCGCGTTGGGCACCCACTCGCCCTGCGCGGTCGACCAGTCGCCGCCAGCGGGCTTGTACCAGCCGGCGTCCATGACGAGGTACCTGACGCCGGTGTCGCGCAGAGACTCGGCCAGCGCGGTCATGTTGGCATGGCTCGGGTTGCCCCAGCTGGTGGTCCACTCGTTGAACATCACGGGCAGCGCCTGCTCGCTCGCCGGCCCGTGCGCCAGCGCCGGCTCCTGGGCGGCGGTGAGCGCGGCGCAGGCGTCGTCGAGCCCGCCGGCGGCGCAGGTGACGGTGGCGACCGGCGACGTGAAGCTCTCGCCCGGGGCCAGGGTTTTCCACCAGTGCCCGAACTCGCGGTCCGCCAAGCCGCCGGAAATCGCGCCGAAATCGTCCCGCCGGTAAACCTCCATCTGCCACGAGCCCGGATGCGCGAGCTGCGCGGCCCACGTGACGCCGGCGCCGGTGTCCTCGACCGCGACAAAGGGGAAGAAGCCGTTCACGGGCAGCGAGCCCAGGGTGCCAAACCGCTCGGCGCGCACGCCCCAGCCGGCCCACGAGCGCTCCAGCTGCAGGTCCTCGAACGCGCGGGTCTCCTTCCGGCCCTCCATGCTCCACACCGCTCGGAAACGGTGCAGCTGGAGCCGGCCCGGGGCGTCGTCGGCGGCAAACGGCGTGATGCCGCCGACCGAGAAGCTCGCGAGCTGCTCGAGCGTGACCGGCGCGGCGCTGGTGTTTTCCACCGTCACCCGGCTCTCGAGCCAGCCGGCCCCGCGCCGCCAGACGAGCTCATGGTGCGCCTGCCAGCCGTCGGGATGGTTGAACGAAGTCCGGATCGTGGTTCGCCCGCCCGTGCGGGTCACGGTCTGTCCCGCGAGCGTCATCCGGTCGACCGTCACGCTGTTGCGCAGCGAACGTCCCTGGGCAAAGGCCGCCGGCGCGTCGTCGTCGCGCACCTTGAGCTGCAGCAGCGACTCGATCATCCAGGCGCGCGGTCCGTGGTCGGAGGTGCCCTTGATGCTGTCGATTTCGATCCCCGACAGGAACTCCCGGTGCGGCACGATCCGCCGCCGAAATTTCGTTGGCACCAGCCAGAGCCCGAGCTTCGCGCCGCCGGCCTCCTGCACAAAAAGCGCGGTGATCCCACCGCAGCGAACCTCACGATAAACCTTTGGCAGCGTCACTTTTTCCATCTTCGAAAAGCCTATGGCTGGTCACTCGTCACTTGTCACTCGTCACTTCCCATTCACCCGATCCAAGCCAGGCCGAGCTGCAACCAGAAAGGGGTGAGCAGGATGCTCGCGAGCACGGTGGCGAGGACGATGCGGACGGCGGTGAGGAGATGTCCGCCGTAGTGTTTCACGAGCACGATCGGCAGGAAACCGGCGGGCATCGCGGCCTGCACCATGATCACGTGCCGCAGGTCGGCGGTGAACGGGCCGAACCGCGCGAGCAGCAGGAGCAGGCCGGTCATCACACCCAGGCGCATCGCGACGGCGCCGACCGAGGTGCGCGCCTCGAACAGCTCGCCCGGCCGGTCGAAGAAATGCTCGGCCATCGTGGCGCCGCTCAGGATGAGGCCCATCGGGATCGCGCAGGCGGCCAGCGGATGGACGACGTCGAGCAGCAGCTTCGGCACGTGGGGCGCGAGGCCGCCAAGGTTGACCCCCACCGCGACAAACAGCGCCAGGACCGGCGGACTGAGCAGCTGCCGCCCGCCGTCGCGCCAGGACCGCCCGGCGAGCAGCAGCACGCCCACGGTCCAGATCGCGGCCTCGGCCCCGACGTTGAACGCGAACAAAACGCCCAGGCTGCCCGGGCCGAACAGCGCGGTCATCACCGGCACCGTGATGTAGGCGTAATTGAAGATGCCGGCGGTGAAGGCGAACGTGCGGAGGCCCGTGCCGACCTCGAAGCCGAGCCAGCGCGCGGCCTGCCGGCACAGCAGGATGCCGCCCGCCATGGTCGCGAAGCCCATGAACGGACCCCACGCCAGATTGGCGGGATCACGCAGCGCCGGGTTCGCGTGGACGTTCTCGAAGATGATGCACGGGTAGAGGAAGTTCACCACGAGTCGCAGCAGGCTCGCGTCGGCCTCCGCCGTCAGCCACCCGACCCGCCGAAGCCCCATGCCGAGCCCCATCAGGGCGAAGACCGGCAGGATCAGGAGGAGGAGGTGAAAATAGGACACGGGGAAATTTACGATTTGCGAATTACGATTGGCGATTGAATCCGTGCGGGCGGGGAGGTGGAGAGTTTTTGATCAGGGCGCACTTGTGGATCCCGCGGAAAGACCGGCCCCCTCCCACCCGCTTGCGTCCGCCCAATCGTAAATCGTCATTCGGAAATCGTACTTCAGCCCGCCATCGCAAGGCCGGCCAGCCGGCCGGTGGTCCACGCGGCCTGAAAATTGAAGCCACCGGTGATGCCGTCGATGTCGAGCACTTCGCCCGCAAAGTGGAGACCGGGACACTTCCGGCTCTCCATCGTCTTGAAGTCGACCTCGGCCAGCCGGACCCCGCCGCAGGTCACGAATTCCTCCTTGAACAGGCTCTTGCCCACCACCTTGAACTCGGCGCCGGTGATGAGGCCCGCGAGCGCGGCGAGGGCGGCGTTGCCCACCTGGGTCCACGGCGTCGCCGGCGCGACGCCGGCCGTGGCGACCAGCCGCTCCCATAGGCGCTGCGGGAGCGGCAGCGGGCTCCAGGTCGCGATCTGCTTCCGCGGATTCTGCTCCCGGACCCGCCCGAGCTCCCGGATGAGCGAATCGCGCGAGTGGTCCGGCGCGAAGTTGATCGTCACCGGAAATTCGTAGTGCCGCGCCGCCAGCTCGCGAGCGCCCCACGCGGAGAGTTTCAGGATGGCCGGGCCGCTGAGGCCCCAGTGCGTGACGAGCAGCGGGCCGCGCTCGCGGAGCTTGGTCCCGGGCACCGCCGCGATCACCTCCGGCACCGACAGGCCGGACAGCCCCGCCAGCCTCGCGTCGTCGATGTGAAACGTGAAGAGCGACGGCACCGGCGGTTCGATGGTGTGGCCGAGGGAGGCGGCGACGCTGAGGCCGGAAGACCCCTTGTTGCCGCCGGTGGCCAGCAGCAGGCGGTCGCAGGCGCGCGACGTTTCGTCGGTCAGGGTGATCCGGAATCCCGGGGCGCCTTCCGGCCGGGCCGCACGCTCGGCCGTCCGCAGCCCGAGCCCGGTGTACACGTCGACGCCGGCGTCGGCCGCGGCGCGCAGCAGGCAGTCGACAATCGTGCCGGAGTCATCGGTGACGGGAAACATGCGGCCGTCGGCCTCGGTCTTGGTGGCGACGCCGCGGGCGGCGAGCCAGTCGACCATGTCGCGGGGCTGCCAGCGGTGGAACGCGCCGAGCAGCTCGCGGCCGCCGCGCGGGTAGCGCTTGGCGAGCTCGCGGGGGTCGAAGCAGGCGTGGGTGACATTGCAGCGGCCGCCGCCCGAGACGCGGACCTTGGCGAGGGGGTGCGTGGTGGCCTCCAGGAGCGTGACGCGGCCCGCGGGGCCCAGCTGGCCGGCGCAGGAGATCGCCGCGAAGAAGCCCGCGGCGCCGCCTCCGACGATGATCACCTCGCGTGGATCAGCCATCCGCGCACGCTGCGAAGCCGGAGCCCGCGAGTCAATGGGTGCCGGCGGGCGGACGCGCCAACGACGGGATTCAGACGGGCGAACACTCCGCGATCCGGCCAAAAAGAAGGCCGCCGCGACACCCCTGCCGCGGCGGCCAGACAACCAACCCTGACAAAATCGTGCTCAGCTCGGCGGAGCCTGGTTCGCAGGCGGCGGAGGCGGGGTATTGCCGCCACCGGCCGGCCGCGGACCGCCCCGGCGGCCCCGGGGCTCCGGCGGGAGCGTGTCAAAAGTCTTCTGCTGATCGGGCGTGAGGACGGCGCGAACCTTGTCGTGCGTGTCCTTCATGATCGCCATCATCTTCTGCCGGCGCTGGTCGCGCGGCAGGGAGTCGTCGGCCCGCAGGGCCTTGGCCTGCTGCTCAGACTGGTCCCAGATGGCCTGGATCTGCTGCTTTTCGGCGGGAGTGAGCGAGAGCTTCTCATCGAGCCTCTTCATGCGGCGTTCACGCATCTGCTCGGGGCTCGGGCGCGGACCGCGTTCGTCGGGGGGACCACCGGCCGGGGCCTGGGCGCGAACCAGAGCGGTCGCAGCCAAGAACCCAATGGCCAGGAGGGTTACAAACGTTGTTTTGGATTTCATGGGCAACGGAGACCAAGACGCCGGCCGGGCGGCCCGGTTACGCGGTTTTTCATCCCGGGTTGCGATTTTGCCGGCGGGCCCTTCACCCTAGGTCCCGGTTGCCGTGAAACACTCCCGCCTCACCGAGATCGCCGCCGCCGTCGTGGCCGCCACCCAGCGGAAACTGCCGCCGGAGATCCGCCCGCTGGCCCGGGCGGTGCCCGTGCACCTCGAGCAGACCCCCCACCCGAGCGTCCTGGCGGAGGGATTTGAACCGGACCTCCTGGGCCTGTTCACCGGCAGCCCCCATGGCACCGAGCTGGCACACGACCAGCCCGCCCCGCCCGAGATCCTGCTCTACCTGGAAAACCTGTGGGACTTTGCGGAAGGCGACGTCGAGGTCTTCCGCGAGGAGACCCGCCTGACCTACCTCCACGAGCTGGGCCACTACCTTGGTTGGGACGAGGACGAGCTGACGGCGCGGGGGCTCGACTAGCCGGGGCCGGGCCGCTGTCCCCCGCGGGAACCGGACGCACTCCGCGCTTTCCAAGTTCGCGCCGCCATGCATAGACTGCCCGATATTCAGCGTTTCCGCACCGCCATGAAAAAACTGCTCCTGCTGTCACTTTTCGCCCTCTCCGGGCTCGTCATCGCCCGCGCGGCCCCCAGTGCGGCGTCCCGCCCGGAGTACGTCTCCCGCGTCGAAACCTGCGAGGCCATCCTGCGGGAGTTCATGGCCAACCCGGCCACCGCCATCCCGGCCAGCGTGCTGCAGGGCGCCCGCGCGATCGTGATCGTCAACCAGTTCAAGGCCGGATTTCTCCTCGGCGTGAAGGACGGCTACGGCGTCATCATGGTGAAGAAGGCGGACGGCCACTGGAGCCTGCCCGTGCTGATCTCGGCCGGCGAACTCAGCTTCGGCCTCCAGGTCGGCGCCAACTCCCTTGAGACGGTCATGGTCATCACCGACGACCAGACCCCGCGCCTGCTATTCAACCAGCGCTTCAATGTCGGCGTCGACGCCAAGGCGGTCGCCGGGCCGAAGGCCGCCGAGGCCGAGAAGAACAACCGCGAAATGATCACCGCGCCGGTCCTTGTGTACTCCAAGACCAAGGGCCTCTACGCGGGTGCCACGGTCAAGGCCGGCTGGCTGGAGCGGAACGACCAGGTCAACTACATCCTTTACAACACGCAGTACACGATGCCCGAGCTGCTCTACAGCAACTGGGTCACGGCGCCGACCGAGGTCGTGCCGCTCATGCAGTACGTGCAGTCGATCGCGCCCTGAGTCCGCGGCCGATCCTCCTTGCTTCTCGAACGGGGCCGTGCGGCCCCGTTTTTGTTTACTTCGGCCGCCCGGCCCGAGACGCTGGCCGGGATGAGCGCGATCTCCGGTTTCCACCACGTCTGCGTCAAGACCCGCGACTGGGACGCCACCATGCGGTTCTACCAGGAGGTGCTCGGCTGCACCGTGAAGATCGCGTGGCGGGCCGCGCCGCAACGCGCCGTGATGCTCGACACGGGTGACGGCAACTACCTCGAGGTCTTCGAAGACCTCGCCTACTCCGGCCCGACCAACGGCGCGATCTACCATTTCGCCTTCCGCACCGACCAGCTCGACGACACCGCCGCCCGCGTGCGCGCCGCGGGTTTCAAGATCACGGTCGAGCCGCGCGACGTCACGATCCCAACCACCAACGCCGGCCCCGTGCCCGTCCGGATCTTCTTCTGCGAGGGCCCGAACGGCGAGAGCGTCGAGTTCCTGCAGAACACACTGACGTGAGTCGGCGCCCGGGACGGCGTTCGGGATTCGAGAATCAGGATTCGGGCGACGAGACGCGGCCGCACCGTCGCCGAGGCGCGGCCGATACCCCGATCAAGCCGGGGGCTAGAGCGATTTCGATAATGGTGTAGCCGCAAAGAGGCACAAAACCGCAGATCAATCCGATTCGAAATCCAGCGGCAGAGTGATCGTAGACCTCGGGCTATTGCCTTGGTAGGGCGCAACGCTGTGGCGCGAGTTCTTGCGCCTTATGCGCATTTTTGCGGCTACAATTTTGGTCAGATTGCTTCAGGCCCGGATCTGGCGCAGGTACTCGACCAGTTCGGTGAGGGCGGCGGCGGCAACCATGGCTTGCGTCTCGACCCGCGCGGCGCCCGGGCATTCCACCCGGCCGCTGCGCAGCGCGACGGTCCGGCCGCGCCGCACGTGCGCGAGCGCCCACCACGCGAACGGGGCCTTCACGCCCTTCGCCGGCGACGGCTCTGCGTAGCCCGTGGTCGCCAGCCCGAGGTCACTGCCAAAGAGCCGGCAGGCCCCGAGCGCCATCTCCCGCGCCACCCGGGCCGACACGCAGTCGACCCGGCGCGCCGCCGCGCGGTTCACGCCGAGATGGCGGACCTTCTCGTCGAGGGTGTACGCCGTGATGCCACCGAGGAGAAAATCCGACGCCCCGGAGATCGCGCCGACCCGGGCCTGCACGTGGCCGCAGGTCAGGCTCTCCGCCACGGCCAGCGTCAGCCACGGCTGCTGGAGCATGAGGGGCTTGAGTTCGATCATGCCCGCAGTTTGCCCGATCCGCGGCGGAACGTAACGGAGAAAATCCGGGCCCTCACGCCAGCTCGAGACCGACCGGGCAGTGGTCGCTGCCCATGACCTCGGGCGAGATCCAGGCGCGCTTCAGTGCCGGACGGAGCTTCTCCGAGGCCACGAAGTAGTCGACCCGCCACCCGATGTTCCGGGCGCGGCAGTTCATCATCTGGCTCCACCAGGTGTAGTGGCCCGGTCCCGGCTCGAACACGCGGAAGGTGTCGACGAAGCCCCGGTCGAGCAGCTTCGAGAAGTTGCCCCGCTCCTCGTCGGTGAAGCCGGCGTTGCGGCGGTTGCTCTTGGGGTTGGCCAGGTCGATCTCCTGGTGCGCCACGTTGAGGTCGCCGCAGAACACGACCGGCTTGCCGCGCTTCTCGAGCTTCCGGAGGTAGGCGAGGAACGCGCCGTCCCACTCCTGCGTGCGGTACTCCAGCCGGGTCAGGCCCCGCTGCGAGTTGGGCTGGTAGACGTTCACGAGGTGGAAGCCCGGGAACTCCGCCGTGATCACGCGGCCCTCGTCGTCGTGCGCCGCGACGCCGATGCCATTGGTCACCTTCAGGGGCGCGACCCGGGTGAACACGACCGTGCCGCTGTAACCCTTCTTCGCCGCGCTGTTCCAGAAGGCCGTGTAGCCCTTCGGCCAGGCCACGTGCTGCACGTCGCCGGGATGCGCCTTCGTCTCCTGGAGGCAGATCACGTCGGCGCCGACCGAGTTGAAGTAGTCCATCGCGCCCTTCCGCAGCACCGCCCGGATGCCGTTCACGTTCCACGAGACGAGTTTCATGGCCCGCACGCTAGCAGCCCGCCCCTCCCGCCGGGCAATCCGTTTCGGAGGGGACGGCCACAATTCGCCGCCCGGCATGACGCAGCTTGCGGTTGCCTCGTGGGCGGGTGACGAAAGACTGGCTCCCCCGCTTCCCGATGTCCGCCTTCCGCCCCCTGCCCCTCGGTCAACGCATCCCGGCCAGCCTGCACGCCGTCTCCTGCAGCCTGCCCACGATGCGCGACGTGCGCGGGTACGAGGAAAAGGACCCGGCCGTGACGCGGCATCTCACCTCCGGCTACCCGCGTTTTGTCGTCCATCCGCTGGTCCAGGACCTCGCGGCCGAACTGAGCCGCCGGCAAGGCCTGGCCGGGCAGACGCTCTGGCTGACCTCGTCCACCCGGATGGCCGACCGGCTCGCCGCCCACCTCGGCGCCGCGCCGGTGACGCGGGTGAACGACGCGGGGCTCGCCGGCCTCGCGCATCCGACCGATCCCGCGCTGGGGTCGCGGGCCAAGACCTTCCTCCAAAATGTCGGCGGCTTCCTCTCCTCGCGGGCCGCCGAGGCCGAGCTGGTGCGGCGCGGGCTCCGCCCCGCGGTCACCGCCGAGACGCTCTTCGCGGGCGATGCCCTCGCCGAGGTGCGCCGCCACCTGCAGCCGCTGTTCCCGGGCACGGCGCCCGCCGACTTGTTCATCACCAACTGCGGAATGAACGCGGTCGACGCCGCGTTCCGGGCGATCGCGGAACGGCAGGCAGCCCAGGGGCGCACGGTGTGGATCCAGCTCGGCTGGCTTTACCTCGACACGATCGCGCTGCTCCAGAAGTTCACCGCCACCCCCGCGGACTATGTCCACGTGGCGGATGTGTTCGACCTCGCCGCCCTTGACGCCGTGCTCGCGCGCCACGCCGGGCGGGTGGCGGGCATCGTGACCGAGGTGCCGACCAACCCGCTGATCCAGACCCCCGACGTCGCCGGCATCGCCATGCTCGCCCGGCGGCACGGCGCCCGGGTGATCCTCGATCCCTCGGTTTCCTCGCCCTTCAGCCTCGACGTGCTGCGCCACGCCGACGTGGTCGTCTCAAGCCTCACGAAGTACACCGCGGGCGGCGGCGACCTCACCGCCGGGTTGGTGGTGGTCAACCCCGCGGCGGCCGGCGCGGCGGAGCTTCGCGCGGGGATCGCCCCCAAGGTTGAGCCGCTGCACGACCGCGACCTCGCCCGCCTGGCGGCCGAGATCGCCGACACGTCGGTCCTGCTCGACCGGATCCAGGCCAGCGTGCCGCGGGTCGTCGAATTCCTGCAGCGCCATCCCGGCGTGCGGGACGTGTACTGGGCGCTGCATCCCGCGTCGCGCGCCAACTACCTCGCGATCGCCCGGACGCCGGCCGCGGTCGGGGGGATGATCACGTTCACGCTTCGCAGTCCGCTCGACCGGTTCTACGACCGCCTGACGCTCCCGAAGGGCCCGAGCTTCGGCATGGCAACCACCCTGATCTGCCCGTTCATGTACCTTGCACACTACGACCTCGTCAGCACCGCCGCGGGCCGCGCGGAGCTGGCGGCCGGCGGCCTTGATCCCGAGCTGCTGCGCCTGTCGGTGGGCGCCGAGCCGGTCGAGGACATCCTGGCCGCGCTTGCCGCGGCCCTCGCCTGACCATGGCCGCGCCAGCCTGCCGGCTCGCGCTGAAGGCGATCCCGAACGCCCCGCGCAACGAGGTCGTCGGCTGGCTCGGCGACGCGCTGAAGGTCAAGGTCCACGCCCCCGCGCTCGAGGGCCGCGCCAATGCCGAGCTGTGCGAGTTTCTCGCGGAGTGCCTGCAGCTGCCGCGCCGGGCAGTCACCATCGCGCACGGCGACGCCTCACGGCAGAAGGTGATCCAGGTCGCCGGGCTGAGCCTGGCCGAGGTGCAGGCCCGGATCGGCGCGCTGTTGGCGAAGTGAACTGCCGGCCAGCCCACCTCTAGGGCGACCGATGGGTCAGGCGCGCGAAACGCAGCCCGAGGAAGATGGCGGCGAACGCGAGGCCGGCGGCCAGGGCCGACCAGATGCCGAGCGCGCCGAACGGTCCGCGGATGCCGAGCAGGTAGCCGCCCGGGATCGCGATCACCCAGTAGGCGATGAACGTGATCACCGCCGGCACGCGCACGTCGCTCAGGCCGCGCAGGATCGCCGCGCCGATGACCTGCCCGCCGTCGAACACCTGGAACAGGGCCGTCACGACCAGCAGCTGCGTGGCCAGCGCGATCACCGCCGCGTCCGTCACGAACCAGCCGGCGACCCGGCGGCCCATCGCGAGGTAAAGCAGCATGAACGTGCCCGCGAGCAGCACCCCCAGGCCCAGCGCGCTGAAGCCGATGGGCCGGAGCCGGGCGGCCTCGCCGGCGCCGAGGGCCGCGCTGACCCGCATGCCGGCCGCCGCGGACAGGCCGAGGAGGAACATGAAGGTCGTCGCCGCGCAGGAGATCGCGATCTGGTGGGACGCGAGCGGAACCGCTCCCAGCCAGCCCATCATGATGGCCGCCCCGGCGAAGGCCCCGCTCTCGAACAGCAGCATGCCGGAGGCCGGGAGGCCGAGGTGCAGCATCTCGCGCAGGCGCGCCCCGTCGAGCCGGGCGAACCAGCGGCCGGGCAACGCGCGGCGGAGGGTGGGGTCGAGGTGGATCCAGCCCAGCAGCACGAGCGTGCCGAGCGTGCGCGACGAGAGCGTCGAGATGCCCGCGCCGGTAAGGCCGAGCGCCGGCACGCCGAGATGCCCGTAGATGAGCACCCAGTTGAGGAACGCATTGAGGCCGACGCCGCCGAGCATGATGAACATGGGCACCCAGGGCCGGCCCATCGCCTCGGCGTACTGGCGCATTGCGAGATACAGCAGCACCGGCGTGATCGAGATGCCAATGAGCGAGTAGAAGGGGTTCACGATCGCGAGGACCTCCGCGGGCTGGCTGAACCAGGCCAGCTTCAGCCCGAGCGCCAGCAGGACCAAGGTCTCGGCGGCCCCGAATGCCAGCGCCAGCGCGATCCCGTGGCGCAGGTATTCGCCGCATTCCTCGGGACGGCTGGCGCCGCGGGCGCGCGAGACGAGCACCGACACCGGCAGCATCAGGCCGATGCCGAGCACGTAGAACACGCTGAAGACATTGCCGCCGAAGGCCGAGGCCGCGAGCGGGACCGTGCCCGTGCGCCCGATCATCACGCTGTCCGTCAGGCCCATCAGCATCTGGCTCACCTGCCCGACGATGATCGGGAGGGCCAGCGCCAGGGTGAGGCGCAATTCGCGGAGGAAAACCGGTTGGGACACTCGGCCCAAGGGAGCCCGCGCGCCCCGCGCACTTCAATCCGAATCAGGTCGGCATGGCCGAGTGGCGGCTAGAGCGAACGCCGATCATCGAACGCCCTACGCCAAAAGTGGCCCAGGCATCCCTTTCGAATGGCTTCGGCGTCGGGCGTCCGGTGTTCGGCGTCCGTCCCGATCCCGCTGCGTCGTGCCCCGCCACTTTCCGGATTGAGCCGATCCCAAGGATGCGGGATAAGCAGCCATGCGTCGCCGGCATCTCTGGCTCCTTCTCGCGGTCGCCCTGGGCGTACTGCTGGGCTACTGGTGGAACCGGCGGCCCCGGCCCGTACCGCCGGCCGTCCCGCCGCCGGTCGCGGCCAAGCCCGCCCCCGCTTCTGCTCCGACCCATCCCGAGGTGCCGATCCAGGAGGGCAAGACGATCGACTTTTCCTCCGGCAAGCCCGTCGTGAAGGAGTCCGCGGAAGACCAGGCCGCGATCGCTGCCGCCAAGAAGGAAATGGACGAAGCGACGAAGGACATCACCTTCGAGCCGAACCCACCGCCGAAGAAGAAGGACTAGGGCCGGAATTCGAATCCCGGGCCCCTACTTCGCCTCGCGGACGCGCAGCGTGTATTTCCGGGCCTTGTCGTTGGCCGCGGTGAAGCGCACGGCCTCGGTGTCGCGACGGCCGATGGTGAGGGTCTGAAAGGCGGTCTCGTCGCCGGTCGAGAAGCCCTGCTCGTCCTTGAAGACGCAGTTGACCTGGAGCCGGAACGGACGGCTCTCGCGGTTCTTGAGGTTGGCGACGACCTCGATCCGGCCGTCGGGGAGCGTGCGCTCCTGCAGGCCGGTGCAGGTGATGGCGGCCAGGCTGGCCTGGTCGAGCAGCACGAATTTCTCGGTGTTCTCGACGGTGAACTTGGTGGAATCCTGCGGCGCCGGCCCCGTCGGCTGGGTCGTACAGCCCGCCAGCAGGAGGAGGCCCGCGGCGGACAGGGAAACGAGGTGCTTGGTCTTCATGGTCGGTCGGTGGTCAGGTCAGGAGGGGCTGAGACTGCACCGGGCCGGAAAGGTTCGCCAAGTTTTTCCGGTGGGCGCGCCTATCATGCGCCCGCCGGGGCCACTGTCGAGCGGCCGCTCGCGCCGGTCGTGGCCCGGTCTGGCCGGGAGCCGGCAGGGAAGGTGGGCGGGGTGCCCTCACCCCGCTCCCCGCACCGGCGGGTAAGGGCACCCGCCCCGCACCAAAATTCGGCAAACTACCCCACCACCCTCGCGCCCTACTTGGCGCCCGCGGTCTCGCCCAGCACCGCCGCCGGGTGGGCCGCGCGGCGCCGCTGGCGCAGCCGCATGGTGAAGTGGTCCATGTAGATGTAGATCACCGGGGTGATGTAGAGCGTCAGCATCTGCGAGACCACCAGGCCGCCCACGACCGCCAGGCCGAGCGGGCGCCGGGAGTCGGCACCGGAGCCCAGGCCCAGCGCGATCGGGAGCGCGCCCGCCAGCGCCGCAAAGGTGGTCATCATGATCGGCCGGAACCGCACCAGGCAGGCCTCGACGATCGCCTTCTCGGCGTTGAACGACTCGCCCTGCTCGTGCTCCTTCGCGATCGCGAAGTCGATCATCATGATCGCATTCTTCTTCACGATGCCGATGAGGAGGATCACGCCGACGTAGCCCATGATGTTCAGCTCCTCGCGGAACGCCCAGAGCGTGAACAGCGCGCCGAAGCTCGCCGCCGGCAGGCCGGAGAGGATCGTCAGCGGGTGGATGAAGTCCTCGTAAAGGATGCCGAGCACGATGTAGATCACGATGACGGCCGTCGCGAGCAGCAGGCCCATGCCCTGCAGCGACGCGCCGAACGCCTGGGCGGCGCCGACAAAGCTGTAGCTGATCGTCGCGGGCAGCTCGCGCCGCGCGAGCGCCTCGACCGCCGCGGTCGCCTCGCCGAGCGAGACGTCGGGCTTGAGGTTGAAGGAGATGGTCACGGCCGGCAGCTGGCCGAGGTGCGCGACGGTGAGCGGGCCGACGTTCCGCCGGAGCGTCGCGACGTTGTCGAGCGACACCAGCTTGCCGCCGCGGGTGCGGAGATAGATGAGCGAGAGCGCCGAGGCGTCGCGCTGGAACTCGGGCGCGACCTCCATGATGACGTAGTACTGGTTCGTCGGCGTGTAGATCGTCGACACCTGCCGGGTGCCGAACGCGCTGTAGAGCGCTTCTTCGATCTGCTGCGGGGTCACGCCGAGGGTCGCGGCCCGGTCGCGCTGGATGTCGACGCGGAGCTGCGGGCTGGTGATCTGGAGGTCGGTGTTGACGTCCGTGAGCTGCGGCAGCGCGCGGAATTTCTTCTCGAGACTGTCGGCCGCGGCGTAGAGCTCGGTGAGGTCGCTGCCCGTGAGCGTGAACTGGTAGAGCGCCTTGGTCAGCTGGCCGCCGATGCGGATCGCCGGCGGGACCTGCGGGTAGGCGCGCAGGCCGGGGATCGCCGCCAGCTTCTGGCGCAGGTCGGACATGATCACGTCGATCGAGGGCCGCTGGTCGCGCGGCTTCAGCCGCATGAAGATGCGGGCCTGGTTCTGGGTGGAGTTGATCGCGCCGCCGCCGCCCATGCCCGACATGAAGGCATCGACGTAGGGCTGCTGCGCGACGATCGCCGCCGCCGCCTGCTGGTGGCGGACCATCTCCTCGAACGAGATGTCCTGCGCGGCCTCGGTGAAGACCAGCACGATGCCGGTGTCGTCCGTCGGGATGAAGCCCTGCGGCAGCACCTTGGCCAGCACGCCCGTCAGCACCGCCATCAGGACGGCGATCGCCACCACCAGGCCGCGGTGGCGCAGGCTCAGCTTGAGCGTCCGCGCGTAGGCGTCGCGGATCCGGTCAAACAGCCGCTCGCTCCACTCATACAGCTTGCCGTGCGCCGACCCGCCCGCCGGCGCCCCGTGGCCGTGCGGCTTGAGGAAACGGCTGCAGAGCATCGGGGTCAGCGTCAGCGACACCACGCCCGACACCAGGATCGCCGCCGTGATCGTCACCGCGAACTCGTGCAGCAGGCGGCCAAGGATGCCGCCCATGAACATGAGCGGGATGAACACCGCGACCAGCGACAGGGTCATCGAGAGAATCGTGAATCCGATCTCCTTCGAGCCCTGGAACGCCGCCTCGCGCACCGGCTGGCCCGCCTCGATGTGCCGCACGATGTTCTCGAGCATCACGATCGCGTCGTCCACGACGAAGCCCACGCAGAGCGTCAGCGCCAGCAGCGACAGGTTGTCGAGCGAGTACCCGCAGAAATACATCGCGATGAACGTGCCCAGCAGCGCCATCGGGATCGCGATGCTTGGGATCACGGTCGCCCACACCGAGCGCAGGAAGACGAAGATCACGAGGATGACGAGGCAGATGGACAGCATCAGCGTGAACTGCACGTCGTGGACCGAGTCGCGCACCGCCTCCGAGTTGTCGCGGAGCACGCTCAGCTTCACGGACTCGGGCATCTGCTTCATGAAGATCGGGAGCAGCGCGCGCACGCGGCCGACGACCTCGACCGTGTTCACGCCCGGCTGCTTCTGCACGGCCAGCACGATGGACCGTGCCGGCTCGAGGCGGCCCGCAGCGTCGCGCTCGGCGTACCAGCTGGCCACCCGCGTGTCCTGCACGCTGTCGATCACCTGCGCCAGCTCGCCGAGCCGCACCGGCGCGCCGTTGCGGTAGGCCACGACGATGTTGGTGAACTCGCTGGCGTTCGCCAGCTGGCCGCTGGCCAGGATCTGGACCGACTGGCGGTAGCCGTCGAGCAGGCCGGTCGGCTGGTTGACATTGTGGGCGCTGAGCGCCGTCCGCACGTCGTCCAGCGTGATCCCGCGGCTCGCCAGCAGGCGCGGGTCGAGCCGCACGCGCAGGGCGTACTTCTGGGCGCCGTACACCTGGACCTGCGAGACGCCATCCACGGTCGAGATGCGCTGCGCCAGCATCGTCTCGGCATACTCGTCCACGACCGACAGCGGGAGGGTCGGCGAGCTGAGGGCGAGGTAGAGGACGGGCTGGTCGGCCGGGTTCGTCTTCCGGAAGGACGGCGGCGCCGGCATGTCATTCGGGAGCCGCCGCTGGACCGCGGCGATCGCGGCCTGGACGTCCTGCGCCGCGGCGTCGATGTTGCGCTCCAGCGCGAACTGCAGGGTGATCTGCGTGCCGCCGGTGGCGCTGGTCGAGGTCATCGAGTCGATGCCGGCGATCGTGGAGAACTGCTGCTCGAGCACGGTGGCGACGGCGCTGGCCATCGTCTCGGGCGTCGCGCCGGGCAGGGAGGCGTTCACGACGATGGTCGGAAAGTCGACGGTCGGCAGGTCGCTCACCGGCAGGAGCCGGTAGGCCATCAGGCCGAACAGGCACAGCGCCACGGTCAGCAGCGTGGTCATCACCGGCCGGCGGATGCAGAGGGCGGGAAGATTCATGGGGACGCGGCGGGGCGGGTTAGCGGGCGGCCGGCAGGGCGCGGGGCTCGGCCTTCATCCCGGGCAGCAGGCGGAGCTGGCCGTCCGTCACGACGGTCTCGCCCGCGCGGATGCCCTCGGCGATGAGGGTGTTGTCGCCGGCGGTCCGGGCCACCTTCACGGTGCGCAGCTCGACGGTGGAGTCAGGCTTGAGCACGAAGATGGTCGAGCCGTTCTGGCTGGTCTGCACCGCGGTGCTCGGCACGACGATGGCGCCGGCATCGGTGCCGACGCGCAGGACGACAAACACGAACTGGCCGGGCCAGAGCTCGACGTCGTCGTTCGGGAAGATCGCCTTCAGCGTCACCATGCCCGTGGTAGGGTCGACGGTGTTGTCGATGAACTCGACCTTGCCGTTCGACCGGGTGTGGCCGGTGGTGCGCTCGGTGACCGACACCATCGCGCGGCCGGCGGCGTACGCGGCGCGGATCTCGTCGAGCGACTTCTCCGGCACGCCGAAGCTGACGGCGATCGGGGCGAGCTGGTTGATGGTGACGAGCGAGAAGCTGTTGTCGTTGGCCTTCACGAGGGCGCCCTCGTGCAGGAGCCGCTGGCCGGTGCGCCCAGAGATCGGCGCGCGGATCTCGGTGTAGCCCAGCTGGAGCTCGGCGTTGGCCACCGCCGCCTCCTTGGCCTGGACCTGCGCGGCGGTCGTCTCGGCCCGCGTCACGTACTGCACGTACTCCTCCTTCGAGACGACGGCCTGCTGGTCGAGCCGCGAGTAGCGGTCGAGGTCGGCCTTCGCCTGGTCCGCCATCGCGCGGGCGTTCGCGAGGTCGGCGCGGGCGCTGCGCAGGCTGTTCTCGAACGGCCGGCGGTCGAGCGTGACGAGCGGGTCGCCCACCTTCACGTCCTGGCCCTCCTGGAAGTGGATCACGGCCACCACGCCGTCGACCTGGGACTTAACCGTGACCGTGCGGAGCGCCTGGACCGTGCCGATGGCCTCGATCTGGCGGGGCACGTCCTGCTGGGTGGCGACCGCCACCTGGACCGGCACGGCGGAAGGGCCGCCGCGGGCGGGGCCCTTGCGGCAGCCGGCGGTCACGAGGAGCGCCGCGCCCAGCAGCGGGCACAGGATCGACAGGAGGTGGACGGAGCGACGGTCAATTTTCATCTGGGCAGAGTTTGGCGCGCTGTTCCATGCGCAGGAGATTGGTCTTGATGTGAAGGAGGTCGTCGATGAGCGCGTGGCGCCGCCCGGCCGGCAGGCCCGCGAGGTAGTCCTCGCGCAGCCGGAGGGCGAGTTGGTCCAGCCGCCGCGTCATGCGTTCCGCCTTGTTCGTCAGGAATAAATGGTAGGCGCGGCGGTCCGATGCGCGGTCGCGCCGCTCGATCCAGCCGGCCCGCTCCAGCCGCTCGGCCTGGCGGCTGATGGTGATGCGCTCCTGCTGCAGGCTTTCCGCCAGCTCGCTCTGCGTGCAGCCGGGCTGCCGGGCGAGGTGGTAGAGGAAGAGCCACTGGGCCCGCGTCAGCTTGAGCGCCCGCGCCCGGCGCTCGAACTCCCGGCGCGCCAGCCGGCTGATGTCCCCGATGATGAAGCCGAGGCGGCGGTCAATCTGGGTGGAGCGGAGGGACATGAAGGGCCAACTGGTAAGCGTGCTTACTATCTCTGGCAAGCCCGGCCCGTGAATTTCGCGCGGCGGGCTTGCCGCCCGCCGGGGTCGTCGCCACCCTCTCCCCGACCCCATGGGCCGCCCCCACATTCTCGCGCTCGACCAGGGCACCACCTCGTCCCGGGCCCTCGTCTTCGACCGTCGCGGCCGCGTGCGCGGCGCGGCCCAGCAGGAGTTTCCGCAGCATTTCCCGCGCGCCGGGTGGGTGGAGCACGATCCGGAGGACCTCTGGACGTCCACGCGCCGCACCGCGCTGGCCGCGGTGGCGGAGGCCAACCTCGCGGGCGCCGACCTCGCCGCGATCGGGCTGACCAACCAGCGCGAGACCACCCTGCTGTGGGACCGCCGCACTGGCCGGCCGCTCGCGCCGGCGATCGTCTGGCAGGACCGCCGCACCGCGGCGCGCTGCGCGGAACTGCGGCGGCGCGGGCTCGAGCCGGAGTTCCGGCGGCGCACGGGGCTGGTGCTCGATCCCTATTTCAGCGGCACGAAGCTGGCGTGGCTGCTCGACCACGTCCCGGGCGCCCGCCGCCGGGCGGCCCGCGGCGAGCTCGCCTTCGGCACGGTCGACACCTGGCTGCTGTGGCGGCTCACCGGCGGCCGGGTGCACGCTACCGACGTCTCGAACGCCTCGCGCACGCTGCTCCTGAACCTGGCGACCGGCCAGTGGGACGACGAACTGCTGCGGCTGCTGCGGATCCCCCGCGCCGTCCTGCCCGCCGTGCGCGCGAGCAGCGGGGTCTTCGGCCAGGTCGAGTCGATCCCGGCCCTGCGCGGCGTGCCCATCGCCGGCGTCGCGGGCGACCAGCAGGCCGCGCTGTTTGGCCAGGGCTGCTTCCGTCCCGGCCTCGCCAAGAACACCTACGGCACGGGCTGCTTTCTCCTGCTGCACACCGGCCGGCGGCCCGTGCGCTCCCGCCACCAGCTCCTCACCACGATCGCCTGGCGGCTCGGCCCCGACGGACCGCTCGAGTACGCGCTGGAGGGCAGCGTGTTCGCGGGCGGCGCGGTCGTGCAGTGGCTGCGCGACGGCCTCGGGCTCATCGAGCAGTCCGCCGACGTGGAGGCGCTGGCCGCGCGCGTGCCCGATGCCGGCGGCGTCCGGTTCGTGCCCGCCTTCACCGGCCTCGGCGCACCGCATTGGGATCCGGCGGCCCGCGGGCTCGTGGTCGGGCTCACGCGCGGCACCACCGCGGGTCACCTCGCCCGGGCGGCGCTTGACAGCATCGCCTTCCAGACGGCGGACCTGCTTGACGCGATGCAGGCGGACGCCGGCCTGCGGCTCCGCGAGCTGCGGGTCGACGGCGGCGCGACCGTGAACAACGCCCTCATGCAGTTTCAGAGCGACCTGCTCCGGGTGCCGGCAGTGCGGCCGCGCATCACTGAGACCACCGCCCTCGGCGCCGCCTTCCTGGCCGGCCTCGCCGTCGGCTTCTGGCGCGACCAGGCGGAGATCGCGCGCCTCTGGCGGACCGACCGGGTCTTCCGCCCGCGGGCGAATCGCGCCGCCATGCAGGCGCTGCGCCGCGACTGGCATCGCGCCGTCGAGCGGGCGAAGGGCTGGGCCCCATGAGCCCGGGCGTGATTCGCGACGCGCGCGAATCGGACAGCGCGGCGCTGGCCGGGCTGTTCACCGAGCTGGGTTACCCAAGCACGCCGGCCGATATCGGTGAACGCCTGCCGCAGGTGATCGGGCGGGCCGAACAGCGGGTGCTGGTCGCGGACGACCATGCGGTGATCGGCTGCCTGCAGGTCGTGACGGCGGTCACGCTCGAGCTCGGCCGCCACGCCCAGATCGTCGGCCTCGTCGTCGCGGCGACCCACCGGCGAAAAGGGATCGGCCGAGCCCTGGTGGCCGCGGCCGAGGAATGGGCCGCGCAGCAGGGCTGCCCGCGGATGCTGGTGCGCACCAACACGCTTCGCGCCGCGGCGCCCGGTTTTTACTCCGGGATCGGCTACACCGTCGCGAAGACCCAGTACGCCTTCGTGAAGCCGCTGCCGTCCGGCCAGCGGTGACATTCGCGCGTTGTCTCAGGGCCCGGGATCGTGCAAGCTGACGCTCCCATGGTACGCTTGCCTCGACTTCTGCTCCTCGGCGTCGCCACCGTGATGGCCGGCTTCCTCGCCGGCGCGGAGCCCGTCGAGATCGCCGCCCTCCGGTCCAAGGCCGAGCAGGGCAACGCGCTCGCCCAGTACAATCTCGGCCTGGCCTACTCGACCGGCCAGCAGGTGCCCGCCAATTCCGCCGAGGCCTTCGCGTGGCTTTCGCTCGCGGCGGACAACGGCACGACCGGCCGGGCCCTCGACGACCTGCTGTCGAACCTGACCGACCGGCAGCTGGCCGAGGGCCGCCAGCGGTATGCGCAGTATCGGGCGGCCATCTCGGCCCGCCTCGCCCAGACCAACGCCAGTCGCGAGGCCGCCCGCCGTTCGGCGTCGCGGGGTTTCAGCCTCGCGCCGACCGCTCCGGTCCCGCCGGAGCCCACTCCCGAGTCGCCCCTCACGCGTCCGCCGGACCCGGCCGGATCCGCGGTCCCCGTCCCTCCCGCCACCCTCGAAGCGGAAAATGCGCGGCTGCGCGCCGAGCTCGCCCGGGCCCAGGCCAAGATCCGCGACCAGGCCGCCACCATCGAGCGATTGAACCAGCAGGCCAAGGCGGCCGCCGGGACGAAACCGGGCCCGTGACTCGCCGCGCATCGGCCACCGGGCGGATTCGCGGTTGAGTAACGCCCAAAAGCCCTTACGTCTGGTGGGCCATGCTCCCGCCCGCCCGCATTGTCCTGTTGTTCCTGCTGGCGGTGGCCACCTCCGGGGCTGCGGCCGCGCTTCCGCCGGAAATTGCCTCCCTTCGGTCCAAGGCCGAAAAGGGCAACGCCATCGCGCAGTACAATCTCGGTCTGGCCTACAGCGACGGCCAGACGATTCCCGTCGATCCACCTGAAGCCTTCGCCTGGCTCTCCCTCGCTTCCGAGAACGGCTCGACCGGCAAGGCCCTCAACAATCTCCTGACGAACCTCACCGACGCCCAGCTCGCCGAGGGCCGCAAGCGTCTCGAGCAGTACCGCGCCACCATCGCCGCCAACACGAAGTCACTGGTCCTGCGCGCCCCTCCGCGGGCGGCCCGCTCCTTCACCGTCAGTCCGACCGTGACCCCGCCGCCGGCCCCGGCCACCGCAACCGCGGAGGGTGAAGCGCTCCCGGTCCCGGCCATCAGCCGGCCAATTCCCATGGCCGGTCCGCCGGACGAGGCCAAGCCCTCGGCACCGCCCGCCGCCGAGCCCGAACTCGCCAGCCTACGCCAGGACCGTCACCAGCTGAGCGTGGAACTCGCCGCCGCGTGGAAGGAAAACAGCCAGCTGAAGACGGACCTGTCCGCGCTGCAGACCGCGCTCACCGAGTCCCGGAACCAGCTGGCCGCCCAAGGCACCACCCTCGCAAAATTCCAGGCTCAGGCGGCCGGCGCCGCCCAGCAGGCAACCGCCCTCAAGACATCCCAGGATGACCTCGTGCAGGCCCGGGCCTCCGCCTCGGCCGCCGTCACCGAAAAGTCTCGGCTCGAGTCCGCGCTCGCCGCCCTGACGGCCGAAAAGGCGAAGCTCGAGTCCGACCGCGCGGCCGCCCAGGCCGCCGCCGCGGCGCAGGCGCAGCAGGTTACCGCCCTCAACCAGAAGCTGGCCGCAGACTCCGCCCAAGCCGGCGACGCTGGAAAGGCCGCGGCGCAGACCGCCGAACTGCAGGCGCAGCTCGCCAGCGCCCGCACCGCGCTTGAGTCCGCCGAAAAGGACCTCGCCAGCGAAAAAGCCGCCGCCGCGGCCGAGGCCGCGAAACTCGCCGCCGCAAAGGACGCGGTCGCCGCCCAACTGGCCGAGGTGCAGGCTGCGGCCCAGTCCGCCGGCCACCAGCAGGCGCAGGCTCGCTCGGAGGAACTCGCCGCGGCCCGACAGGCGGCCGAGAGCGCGAAGGCGGAGTCCGCCCGCGCCCAGGATGAGGTGGCCCGGCTCAATTCCGCGCTTTCCCAGGCCAACGCCGCGGCGGAGTCGCGCGGTCGCGAGGTTGCGGCCCTGACCGCCAAGCTCGCTGCCGCCAGCGCCGCTTCCGCCCAAGCGACCACCGCAACGGGCCAGCTCGACGATCTCAAGGCGCAGCTCGCCGCCACCGCCCGCAAAGCCGAAGACCAGGCGCGCCAGGTTTCAGCCTTGAACCAGAAACTTGCGGCCGCCACGGAGGCGGCCGCCTCCGCGCAGTCTGCCGCCGCGAAGGCCTCGGACCAGCTCGCGGCCCAGCAGCAGCAGGTGAATTCGCTCAAGGCGCAACTTGCCGCTGCCAGCGCGTCGACCAAAGTGGGCGACCTCGAGTCGCAGCTGGCCAAGCTCAAGGATCAGGCCGCCGCCGCCGAGGGCGCGCGAACCCAGGCCGTCCGGGAAAAGGAAACTCTGGCCGCCCAGCTCGCCGCCGCCGCGAAATCCGGGGCGGACCAGGAAGCAGCGCTGGCTTCGGCTCGCGCCGAGTTGTCCAAGGCCACCGGCCAGCTCGAACCATTGCGGTCACAGCTGGCCGCGGCCGTCGCCAAGGCCGATGGCCAGGCCCGCGACCTAACCGACTTGCGGCAGAAACTGCAGGCGACCGAGGCGGGCGCCGCCGCCGGAGCCACCGCGCAGGCTGCTGCCGCCAAGGCTGCCCGCCAGGTTGACGAGCTTTCCAGCCAGGTTCAGTCGCTCAAGTCACAGCTCGCCGCCGCCGAGCAGGCGCGCACCGAGCTCGCGGGCGAACGCGCCACGGCCGCCGAGTCGCTGTCGCGCCTCGCCACCGAGAAGGCCGACCTCGCCAGCCAGCTGGCCGCCGCCGGCCGCGCTCTCGGGGACGCCAAACAGGCCGCCGCCGCCCAGGCCGACGAAAAGGCCCGCACCGCCGCTGCGCTGGCCGCGCTCACGAACGAGAAAAACCAGCTGACCGCGGAACGCGACCGCCTTGCCGCGGCGGCCGGCGCCGGCGCCAAGCAGGATGCCGCCCTCGAAGCCGCGCGGGCCGAGACGGCCAAGCTCACCGCCCAGCTCGGCGAGCTGCAGGCGCAGCTCGCGGCCGCCACCCGAAAGGATGATGACCAGGCGCGCCAGCTGGCCGAGTTGACCCAGAAACTGGCGGCGGCGAATGAAGCCGCCAGTGCCGCCGGTTCCGCCCAGGCGACCGCCACCAAGGCCGCGGCCCAGCTGGCGGAGCTGCAGCAGCAGGCGGACACGTTGAAATCGCAGCTGGCCGCCGCCGAGGCCGCCCGCACCACCCTGGCCAACGACAAGGCGGCGGCGGACAGCCGGATCGCCAAGCTCAGCGGCGAGCGCGACAAGCTCGCGGCGCAGCTGGCCCAGGCCACCGCCGCAGCCAGCGAGGCCAGCCGCGTCGCAAGCGGCGAGGCGCTCCGGCGCGCAGAGTTCGCCGCCAAGGAGGCCGCCGCCCAGGCCGCGGCCCTCAAGACCAAGGCCGATTCCCTCGACGCCGCGCGCATTGCCGCCCTCAAGGAGCAGGCCAGCCTCTCCGACCGCGCCAAGAAGCTGACCGCCGACCTCGAGGCCGCGCGCAAGGACGCCGAGGCCGCCAAGGCGCAGATCGCCGCCGCCAACGCCGCCCGGGCCAAGGCCGAGTCGGCCGTCGCAACCCTCACCTCAGAACGCGACGCCGCCGAGTCGGCCCGCGCGAAGGCCGCGGGCGCCGCGGAGTCCCTCACCAAGCAGCTCGCCAGCGCCGCGGGCAGCGCCGCCGCCGCGGCCGCCGCCAGCGCGTCAACCAAGGTCAGCGACCTCGAGGCGCAGCTGGCCAGGCTCAAGGATCAGGCCGGCGCCGCTGAAACCGCGCGGACCCAAGCCGTCCAGGAAAAGGAGGCGCTGGCCTCCCAGCTCGCCGCCGACCAAGCCAAAACCGCCGCCGGTTCGGACCTTGGCGCCAAGCTGGCGGCCGCCACCACCGAGGTCGCCACGGCGCACCAGGCGAACGCCGAGCTCCAGCAGAAGCTCGACGCCAGCGAGCGGCTCCGGGCCGAACTCGCCGCGCAGCTCACGCCCCTCCGCACCCAGCTTCAGGAAGCCCTCGCCGCGGCCGACCACGCCCGCCGCCAGTCAGCCGGCAGCGACACGGCCTCGGCCGCCCTGGCGCAGGCCCGCGCGCACGCCGACGAACTCGCCACCGCGAACCAGGCGCTGGAGGCAAAGGCGGCCGCCGCCGCGAAAGCGGCCGAAGACCTGGCCGCCACCCAGCGCGACCTCGTCACCGCCCGGGAAAAACTCTCCGCCCTCGCGACCGAGAACACGCAGCAGGCGACGGCCCTCGAGGAGGCCCGCCGTCAGGTCGCCCAGCTCCAGGCCCAGGCCCCGAATGCAGCCACCGCCGAGGCCGCCGCCCGGCTGGCCCGCCTCGAGCCCGAGCTCGCCACCCTGCGCGCCGAGCGCCAGCGCCTCACCGATTCGGTCGCCGCGGCGACCCAGGCCGGCGACAAGTCCCGCGCCGACTTGGCCAATGCCAATGCCGAGCTGGACCGCCTCCGCGGGTCGCTCGCCCAGCTCGAGCGCGCGAAATCCGCGCCGGCCCCGAGCGACGAGCAGGCCGCCCAGCTGACGGCGCTGCGCACGAAGGCCGCCGAGCTTGAGGCCCGGCTCGCCGCCAGCGAAACCGAGCGCGCCGCCCTGGCCGCCAAGGCCAGCGCCTCCACCGAGGCCGACAAGACCGCGGCCGACCAGCTCGCCACCCTGCAGTCCACGGTGCAGTCGCTCCAGGCCGAGCGTGCCAACCTTCAGCAGCAGCTCGCGCAGGCGAAGGCCGCCCCGGCGGAGGATCCCGCCCGCGCCGAGGCCGAGGCGAAGCTCGCGACCACCCTCCGCAGCTTCACTCTCCTCCAGCAGGAAAATGACTCGCTGAAATCCGGTGCCGAGAAGCTCGCCGCCGAGAAGGCCGCCCTGCAGCAGCAGCTGGCCGCCACCCAGGCTGCCACGCAGGATCTCAAGACCCAGGCCGACCGTGCCGGGGCCGCAAGCGCCGAGCTCGACGGCATCCGCGAGCAGCTGCGCCAGACCCAGGACCAGGCCGCGGCCCTCGCCACCGAGAATGCCTCCCTCAAAACCCGCCTTTCCGCCACTCCGCCTGCCGACCTCGACGCCTTGCGCGCCCAAGTCGCCGCGGCGGAACGGAAGGCCGCCGAGTCGCAGAACGTCAACCGGGCCCTCGCGGACGAGAACAGCCGCCTCAAGGCCACGCTGGCCAGCGTCTCGCAGACCGTCGGCCGCGTGGTCGCGCCGCCCGCCGCCGTGCCGGCCAGCCCGGCGCCGGCCCGGCCGGTCGGCACCGTCGCCGCGGGACTCAACTCGCCAACCCGGCCCGGTTCGCCGCAGGCGCTGGCGTTCACCACCCCGCCGCCGCCCCCGGCCCCGCCGCCGCCGCGCACCCATGTGGTCGTCGCGGGCGACACGCTCGGCAAGATCTCCCGGCTGTACTACGGCACGCCCAACCGCTGGCCCGACATCCTCGCGGCGAATCGCGACGTGCTGCGCGACGAGCGCAGCCTCGTCGTGGGACGCGTGTTGCGCATCCCGTAAGGCCGGCTGGGGCGCGTGTTTCCCGGCACACCCGGCTGGCTGCGGACCGGACGGCGCCGCGATTTACGGATCATTGAAACCGCCGGCGCCACGGCAGGATTGCGTCGCGGCACCCGGCAGCCATCCTGCGGCATCATGCGCTCCCACCTGCCCCGTGCCGTCCTGCTGATCACGTCGCTGCTGCCCGGCGCCTTGCTGGCCCAGTCCACGGACACGCCGCCCACCGCTCCCGCACCGGCCGTCACGTCGGTGCCAGCCGGCGAGCCCCAGGACACCGAGGCGGCCAAGCTGGCGGTCGCGCTGCGGAGCTTCGCGGTGCTTCAGGCGGAGAATGACCAGCTGAAGGAGACCCAGGAAAAGCTGCTGGCCGAGAAGGCCAGCCTGGAGGCCCAGCTCGCCGTCGCGAAGCAGTCGATCCCGGTGGCGGAGCAGGCCAATTCGCTCCGCGAGCAGCTGCGCCTGACCCAGGACCAGCTGGCCGCGGTCGCGCTCGAGAACAACCAGCTCAAGACCCGGCTCGCCCTCGCGGCGCCCTCTCCCGGCCTGGTGATGCCGCCGCCCACCCATCCGGGCACCCCGGCCGCGGCCGCCGCCGCCACGCCGGTCCCGGAGACGCCCGCCGCCGCGCCGCGCACGCATGTCATCGCTCCCGGCGACACGCTTGGAAAAATCTCGCGCCAGTACTACGGCACCTCGGCCCGCTGGGCGGACATCCTGGCGGCGAACCGCGACGTGCTGCGCGACGAGAAGAGCCTCGTCGTCGGCAAGGTGCTGAAGATCCCGTGAGCCAAGCCCGGCCGGAGCCGGATCACGCCGCTTCCTTCAGCAGGTAGGGCGCCGCCTCCTGGCGGCACCGCTCGACGCCCGCCCGGTAGGCGGGGAGCTTGCGGAGCTCGGTGATGATCGCGTCGCCGAGCAGCTTGCCGCCAATGAGGTCGGTCGGATAGTGTACGCCGCCGAGCACCCGGCCCCAGGCGGCGCGATGCGCGCGCTCGAGGAGTTCCGCCTGGTGCTCTGGAAAAATCTCGCCGAGCACATAGGCCCAGACGAACGCCTGCGTCGAGTGACGGCTCGGGTACGAGCCGCTTTTCGCCAGGTGCACGCAAGGATGGATCGCGGGATCAACCTTGGGTGGGCGCGGCCGGAGAAACAGGTCCTTGGCGCGGTAGCTCACGGCCATGACGTCGGCGGTGATGCGCGCGAAAAACTCGGCCGTGACGGGCAGCTTCTCCCGGGTGAACCACGGTCCCAGCACGCTGGCGTTGTTGAACACGGTGTCGTCCTCGACGAGCGCGGCCCACGCGACGTCTTGGGCGGTGCGCATGACCTGCGCCTGGCGGACCGCCTCGAGATCGCCCAGCGCCGCGAGCGAACCCGTCGGGGGCGGCGCGGGCAGCACGGCCTTCACGTCGATCGCCTCCCTCGTGAGAAAGCCGTCCGGGCCGTTTGCCGCCGGGAGCGACGACGCCAGGGCCAGCGAGGCGAGAACGAACAGGAGGGTGACGCGTTTCATGCGCGCACCGTGGCAGCTCGGAGGACCGGCGAAAACTGTTTTCTCACGGTGGCGCCGAGAGTTTCATTGTGCCGGAGCCCCCGGCCTCCCACTGTCCGCCATGGGTCTCTTCCGGCTTCTCCTCGCGGCCGCCGCCGGGGTCGCAAGCGGATCTGCCGCGCCGGAGTCCGCGACGCTGCCCGACGGGCTTTACGCCGAGATCACCACGCCGCGCGGCATGATGCTGGCGGAGCTGTATTTCCAGCGGGCGCCGCTCACGGTGACCAATTTCGTCGGGCTCGCCGAGGGCACCCTTGGCCCGCGGCCTGGTCGGCCGTTCTTCGCAGGGCTCACCTTCCACCGCGTCGTCCCCCATTTCGTCGTGCAGGGCGGCGATCCGCTCGGCACGGGCGAAGGCGGGCCGGGCTACCTGTTCCCGGACGAGTTTGTGCCGGGCCTGCGGCATGACGCGGCCGGCGTGCTCTCGATGGCGAATGACGGTCCCGACACCAACGGCTCGCAGTTTTTCATCACGCTGCAGCCGGTGAACCGGCTCAACTACCTGCACAGCGTCTTCGGCCGCGTCGTGCGCGGGCTCGACGTGCTGCAGAGGATCCAGGCGGGCGACCGCATGACGGCGGTCCGGATCCTCCGGCGCGGTCCGGCCGCGGAGGCCTTTCAGGCGGACACCGCCGTGTTCGCCGCGCGATCGGGCCACGCGCGGAAATATGCGGGCGCCGCCGCGCCGGGTCCCCGCGCCGAATTCGACGACCCCGACCATCTGCTGCCGGCGGACCCGCCCCGGGCGCAGGCGTTCCAGCGCAAGCTCGCGAACTTCGAACGCGCCACCGGCCGGAAGCTCCGCGCCCGGTTGTACGCACACTACCCGCCGGAGAAGCCGGGCCAGTCGCCCGGTCAGGTCGTGGGCACTCTCGCCCGGCGCCTGGATCTGCCCGCCGACGGCACACTCGCCGTGTATTTCGCCGACCGGGCGCAGTGGGTGCTGTGGATCGGCGACGGTCACCTCGCGGCCTTCACCGGCCGGGCCGGTTCCGCCGCGGAATTGGCGCGGGATGGCACCCTGCACCGGGCCAAGCGCGAGTTCCTCCGGGCGGCGCTGGCCGACGGGGAACGGACCGCCGCCGAGTTCGCGCGCGACTCCGCGCCGAATCAGATCCTGACGCCGGCGGAGCGCCTGAAATTTGACGTCGACGCCGTCCTTGACGGCCTGATCCTTCGACTGGAATCCAACCCCTGACCCCATGAAGCACCTCCTGCTGGCCACCGCCCTGCTCGCCTCCTCCGCGCTCGCCGCCGATCCCGCCGCCCTCCGTCCCGAGGTCGAGCGTCGCGTGGCCGCGGATTATCCCGCGCTGCAGGCCTTCTACACCGATCTCCATCAACACCCGGAGCTCTCGTACCTCGAGGCCGAAACCTCCGCCAAGGTGGCCGCGGCGCTCCGTGCGGCGGGTTTCACGGTCACGGAGAAATTCGCGGGCTACGGTTTGGTCGGCGTGCTGCGGAACGGGCCGGGGCCGACCCTGCTGGTCCGCACGGATCTTGACGCGCTGCCGGTGCAGGAGGAAACCGGGCTGCCCTACGCCAGCACCGTCCACATGAAGGACCTCAGCGGGCGGGAGGTGCCCGTGATGCACGCGTGCGGGCATGACATCCACATGACGGTCTTCACCGGCACGGCGCGGATGCTGGGCGGACTCAAGGACCACTGGTCCGGCACGCTCGTGTTCGTCGGCCAGCACGCCGAGGAACGCGGCGGCGGCGCCCGGGCGCTGCTTGCCGCCGGACTCTACCAGAAATTTCCGAAGCCGGACTTTGCGGTCGCGCTGCACGACTCGGCCACGCTGCCGGCCGGAACGGTCGGCACCGTCGAGGGCTACGTCCTCGGCAACGTCGACACCGTGGATATCACGGTCCACGGCATCGGCGGCCACGGCGCCTACCCGCAGGCAACCAAGGACCCGATCGTGCTCGCCTCCCGCATCGTCCTGGCCCTGCAGACCATCGTCAGCCGCGAGACCCGGCCGATCGACCCGGCCGTCGTGACCGTGGGCTCGATCCATGGTGGGACCAAGGCCAACGTCATTCCCAACGAGGTGAAGCTCCAGCTGACACTGCGCTCCTACTCCGACAAGGTCCGGGCGCACACGATCGAGGCGATCCGCCGCATCTGCCGCGGCGAGGCGATCGCGGCCGGGCTGCCCGACGAGCTGGCGCCGGAGGTCAAGATCGTCGACGACGACACCGTGATGGCCACGTACAACGACCCCGCGCTGACGCGCCGCCTGCACGGCGCGTTCACCCACTGGTTCGGCGAGGACCGGGTGCGGAAGATCGATCCGGAGATGGGTGGCGAGGATTTCAGCGAGTTCGGGCGGACCGCGGAACACGTGCCGATCGTGCTCTACCGGCTTGGGGCGGTTGATCCGGCCAAGGCGGAGGAGAGCGAACGGACCGGGGTGCCCCTGCCCTCGCTGCACTCGAGCCGGTTCGCCCCGGTGCCGGAGCCAACGATCAAGACCGGCGTCAGTGCAATGACGGCGGTTGCGCTCGAGCTCTTAAAGAAGCCGTAAACTTTGGCGCACTTTTCGACAGTTGGTTTCAATAGCCCGCCGTTTTTCGCCCTTGGCACGCGGCAAGCGCTCATCCTATCTATCGCCCTAAGCGCAAGATTTGGTTCGCATTCCGGCGCCCCATCCCGTTACCGAGCAACTATCTTTCGGAGTTCGTAAATCTACCCACCGCCAAATATTGGCGAGCATTTCTCCCACTTTTCCCCCAAAGTAAGTCTCCCAAGCCTCCTTGCCGAGGCTGCCTGATGAAATCCAGTTCCCGCAAAGGCTTCACGCTCGTTGAGATCATGATCGTCGTGGTCATCATCGGCTTGCTGGCCGCCTTGGCGATTCCTGGGTTCCAGAAGATCCGCAGTGCCACGCAGGACAAGGCGGTGATGAGCAACGCCCGGCAACTCGCGGCGGCCACCGACCAGTACATGATGGAATACGGCCGCTCGACGGTTTCGCTGGGCAGCCTGGTGGGAACGACCAACTACGTGAAGAGCCTCGATCTCGTGGCCAACGAGGTTTACCCGGCCACCTACGTCGTGGGCGTGCCGATCACGGTACTGGGCGTCGCCGGCGCCCGGACCATCACCTACGGTCTCTGAGCGGGCCGCGGCCGACTTGGTGCCGGCAGCGGGCAGTGCTGACTGACACGGCCATGACGCTCACCCGCCTGTTTCGCGCGATCGGGATCGTGGCGTTCCTTGTAACGCTTTCCAGCGTTCGGGCCGCGGACCGCGGTGCGGCGGGCGAAATTCTGCCGCTGCTGGACGCGCAGGCGGCGGCGTGGAACCGCGGCGACATCGACGGCTTCATGCAGACGTATGCGCAGACGGACGATCTGCGGTTCGCGTCGGGCGACACCGTGACCTATGGCTGGCGATCGACCCTCGAACGCTATCGCAAGCGCTACCCGGATCGTGCGGCCATGGGCACGCTGGCGTTTCACGACCTGGTGGTGACCGAACTCGGCCCCGACGCCGCGATCGTGTTCGGCCGCTGGCAACTGACCCGCGTCGGCGACCGGCCGCACGGGCTATTCACGCTGCTGGTGCGGCGCACACCGGCCGGCTGGAGGATCTTCGCCGACCACACCTCGGCGGCACAGTGAGGGTGGGCGCTTGCGCGAACGGCGCGGGTGCGGCAGGTTGAGGTTCCATCATGCGCAACCTGCTTTACGTCGCCCTGCTCGGACTCGTGCTGCTCACGCTCGCGCTCGTCGTGCGTTCGGGCATATTCGCCCGCAAGGATCCGGGCCGCCCGATCAACGCCGCGATGCGCGAGGCCATGGCGGAGTCCGCGCCGCAGTTCAGCGAGGCCGACATGGCCATTATCCGCGAGAAATTCGGCAACGCGCACCGCCTGCACTCGGGCCTGCTCTACGTGATCCGCGACGCCGGCACCGGCAGCTCCACCCCGCGCATCGGCCAGGAGGTCGTCGTCCAGTACGACGGCCGGCTGCTCGACGGCTCGCCGGTCGACAGTTCCTACAAGCGCGGCGCGCCGTTCACCTTCCGGCTGGGCTCCGGCATGGCGATCCAGGGATTCGAGGAGGCGTTCCTCACCATGCGCAAGGGCGAGCGCCGCACGCTCATCATTCCCTATTGGCTCGGCTACGGCGTCACCGGCAGCCCGCCCGCGATCCCGCCGCGGGCCACGCTCGTGTTCGACGTCGAGCTGCTGGACATCCGCTGATCTGCGCGAGGCGCGCGAATGAAAGTTGAAGGTCGGCGGCTGAAAGCCGGACCTTGCCCAGAGGGTTCGTGACCGGTTTCTCAACTTTCAACCGACAACCTTCAACTGCGGCCTGCCGTCGCTTCCGGCTCAGTCGTGATAACGCGTCAGCGGCGCCTTGAGCCGGTCGACCAGGTTCGGGTCGAACACGCGGAACACTGTCGACTCCTCCGCGGCGAGCTGCGCGGCCTTGAGGCCCATGACCAGCAGCGCGCCGTGCGTCACGCGCCGGACCAGGCCCGCGGGACGGGCGGGCGGATGCGGGGTCTTGGCGCGGGACTTGGGCACGATAGCCCGTCAGACGCCCCGGAGGCCCCGCCGGGTCCCGCGCGCCCTACCCAATTTTGGGGTCAGACCCGCGGGCGGCGATAGTTCACCCCGAGACGGTCCAGGCGTGCAAGCAGCCAGACGAGGCGCCGCCGGAAGTCCGTGAAGTCCTTCCGCTCCACCGGCGACCAGACGACTTCCGACAGTGCGCAGAGGCGCGGGAACGCGCGGAACTCCACCACCGGGAGACTCGGCATGCGCTCGCGCCACAGCTGGCCCTGCGCGCCGAGCACCCGCGCATGAAACTGCGGTTCCAACTCCGCCGGGAGCGGATCGAAAGAATACACGCGTTCGAGCGTGGTCTGCGTGCCGATCGGCACGCCCTCCTCCTCCGCGGTACCCTCGGTGTAGTCGAAGTAGGTGTGCGAGGTTGGTGCCATCACGACGTCGTGGCCATGCCGCGCCGCCTCGATCGCCCACTTCACGTCGCGCCACGCCATCATTGCGGCGCCCGGCGCGAGCCCGCCCTCCTGGATCTCGTCCCAGCCGATCAGCCGGCGGCCGTGCTTCGCCAGCAGGTTCTCGAGCCAGCGGATGAACCAGCTCTGCATCTCGTGTCCGTCCTTCAGGCCGTTCGCCTTCATGAAGGCCCGCGTCGTGGGCGAGTTCTCCCACTGGTCCTTCATCGCCTCGTCGCCGCCGATGTGGATGAACTTGCTCGGGAAGAGCGCGAGCACCTCGGCGAAGACGTCCTCCAAGAAACGCAGGGTCTCCGGCTTCGGGGCGTAGGTCTCGGGAAAGATCGCCCACTTGGCCTGCACCTTCGGGGCGTAGCCCGGCGCGTCGGTGTTGCCGAACTCGGGATAGGCGGCGAGCGCGGCGGAGCTATGGCCCGGCACCTCGATCTCCGGCATCACCGTGATGTGGCGCTCCGCCGCATACGCCACCACCTCGCGGATCTCGTCCTGCGTGTAGTAGCCGCCGTGCGGCACGCCGTCAAACAACTGCTCCGCGCCGGTGCGCGTCGTGGTCTCGCGCCAGCCGCCCACGGCCGTGAGCTTCGGGTATTTCTTGATCTCGATGCGCCAGCCCTGGTCATCGACCAGGTGCCAGTGGAAGGTGTTCAGCTTGTGCAGTGCGATCGCGTCGATGAATTTTTTCACCTCTGCGATCGGCGAGAAGTGCCGGCTCACATCGAGCAGCGCACCGCGCCACCGGAAGCGCGGACGATCCTCGATCTCCAGCGCCGGCGCCGTCGCGGCGCCGCCGGCCGCCCGCCAGCCAAAGCGCTCAACGTCCGGCGGCAGGAGCTGCCGGAACGACTGCATCCCATAGAACACGCCCGCCGCCCCGCCGCCGCGGATCGTCACGCCGCCCGCGGCCACGGTGAGCACGTAGCCCTCCGCCGTCAGCTTCCCGGTCAATCCGGCGTCGACGGCCAGCGTCACCACCGGACCGGCCGGTGCCCGCTCGGCCACGGCCACGCCGAGCAGCCGCGCGAGGTGCGCCGCCGTCGGGCGCAGCGCCGGATCGGCGGCCACCACGACCGTAGAAGCCGCGAGGGCGAAAGGCGCCCCGCCGGCAAGGCGGCACGCAACAGGATTGGGGATGATGCTTGGGGTCTCGCTCATGCGTTCCCACGACTAGGGGCCGCGACGAAAAGCTCGACTCCGTTTTTTGCGCGACCGCCCGAACATTCAGGAGCGCGGAAGGCGCTTGGTTGAAGGTTGAAGGGAAGACCGCACCCCGTCGCCGACCGTCGGCGGAGTTCGCCCGGCTTTCAACGGACTTCCTTCAACTTTCAACCACCCCAATCAAAGCCCCAGCAGGCTGCCGTTCCGCTTGATCCAGTGTTCGGCCTCGCGCCAGTCCGGGCAGACCTCCTCGACCCGCGCCCAGAAGCGCGCCGAGTGGTTCATCTCCCGGAGGTGCATCAGCTCGTGGTAGATGATGTAGTCGCGCACGAAGTCGGGCGTCTGCACCAGGCGCCAGTTGAGCGAGATGGTGCCGTTGGCCGAGCACGATCCCCAACGCGAGCGCTGGTTGCGCACCGTGACGAGCTTCACCTCCACGCCGGTCAGCGCCGAGAGTTCCCAGGTGCGGGCGGGAAGCTCGATCCGGCCGCGCCGCGCGAAGTGGGCCTCGAGGGTCGGGCGAAGGTCGCAGTCAAAGCCGGGCACGCGGAACACGTCGGCCGCCAGGCAGACCTGCGGCTTCTCCCCGGTCACCGCCGCCCGGATCTCGCACATCTCGCCCCGCCAGAGCACATGCGTCCCCAGCGTCCAGACCTCGGCGCTGCGCGGCCGCCGCGCATGCCGCGCCCGCGCACGCTCGAGCCAGTCGGCGTGCTGCGCGACGAACCGCTCCGCGTCGCGCAGCGTCCCGCGCGGCGGAATCACGGCGACCGCCGTGCCGTCGCGGCGCAGCGTCAGGCGGTAGTGCCGCGCCCGGTGGCTCCGCTCGAAGACAATGCCGTCCGCCGTCGGCGGCGACTTGTGCACCCCGGTCGCCGGCTCGAAGAGCCCGAAGAGGTCCTGCTGCTCCTGACTCATGCGATGCGACCGCCGTGGCAGGACCAGATGGAGGGAATCTTGCTCAAGTTGACAGGGGGACGGTGGTCCAACTCGTCACCTTTCCCGCCTCGACCGTCAACCATGCAAATGAGGGCTCGGACCCGCGCGGGCGCGACACGCAGCCGGGATTCAGCCAGCGGACGCCGGCATGCATCTCGTCGCGCGGCACGTGGGTGTGGCCGTGCAGCACCGCGGTGAAACCCGGCGGCACGCGGGCCGGCGGGAGGTGGGTGAGCAGGAAGCGCGCGCCGCCGCGCTCAAGGTCGGCCGCCTCGGGCCAGCCCGGGTGCCCGTCACAATTGCCCCGCACCACCGTGAGCGGCCGGCCCAGCGCGGTGAATTCCCAGAGCACGCTCGGGTCGCAGACATCGCCGAGGTGCCAGATCTCGTCGGCCTCCCGCAGCCGCGCCGGAAAGCCCTCCGGGTAGCGGTCATGGGTGTCGGAGATCACCGCGATGCGCATGGCGGGACCATGGGCAAAACGGCGACCGTTTGACAGCGGTTTCTGGCCGCCAACGATGGAGGGGTGCTTCGCGCGCTGGCCATCGACTTCAACTCGTTCTTCGCCTCCGTCGAGCAGCAGGAGCGACCCGAGCTGCGCGGCCAGCCGCTGATCGTGGTCCCGGTGCTCGCGGAGACGACCGGCGCCATCGCCGTCAGTCTCGAGGCCAAGGCCCGCGGGCTCGCGCGCAACGTCCGGGTCGCCGAGGCCCGCCGCGCGCTGCCCGGCATCCTCGTCGTCGAGGCGCGGCCCGAGCTCTACATCCAGTACCACCGTCGGCTGAAAGCCGTCGTCGAGACGCTCGCGCCGGTGAAAAAGGTCCAGTCGATCGACGAGCTGGAATGCGAGCTGTCCGGCGACCTCGCGGTGCCGGCCCGGGCCCTCCGGCTCGCCGAGGAGATCCGGACGCGCATCTACCGGGAGGTCGGGACGCACCTGCGGTGCTCGATCGGGATCGGGCCGAACTGGTTCCTCGCGAAGCTCGCGTCGGACCTGAAAAAGCCCGACGGCCTGGTGCTCTTCGACGAGGGTGACATCCCGGGCAAGATCCTCGACGTCCCGCTCGCCGAGTTCACCGGCATCGGCCCCAACATGGAGCAACGGCTCCGCGCCGCCGGCATCGGCAACGTGGCGAAGCTCTACGCGGCGAGCCGCGACCGGCTCCGGGCCGTGTGGGGCAGCGTGGAAGGCGCACGGTTCCACGACTGGCTGCACGGCGGCGTGCAGGAGCGCGAGGCGCCCCGGCACCGGACCATCGGCCACAGCCAGGTACTGCCGCCCGAGCGCCGCAACGCCGAGGCCGCGCAGCCCGTCCTGCACCGCCTGCTGCAGAAGGCGGCGATGCGCCTGCGCCACGAGGGCTACTACGCCGGCGGGCTCCAGCTGCACGTCGGCTACCGCGACGGCACCGAGTGGAGCGAGGACCTGCATTTCAACGAGACCCAGGACACCCTGCGGTTCACGCATGCGCTCAACCAGCTATGGGCGCGCCGCCCGGCCACGCACCAGCGGAAGGCGCCGCAACAGGTCGGCGTCGTGCTGCATTCGCTGCTGCCGGGCGCCCAGCACACGGCCGACCTGTTCGACGCCCGGCAGGAATCGACCCGGGCCCGGCTGCTCGGCGCCGTTGACACCCTCAACCAGACCTTCGGAAAAAACTCCGTCTACTTCGGCGGCGCCCACGGTGCCACGGGCTACGCCCCGCTCCGCATCGCCTTCACCCGCATCCCCGAGCCCGAGGTCGAGGACATCGACCCCGCCCGCCAACGCCGTCTGCGGCCAAAGAAGCCGTCGGTACCGCCACCCGAGTCGAACTCGGACGGAGCAGAGTAGGTTCACCGCGAAGGACGCTAAGCTCGCCAAGCGGATCGGGGGCAACCATACCGCGGCGAAGCCGCCTTCGCGTTCTTTACGATCTTCGCGGTGAAAATACAGCAACGTCGCCTGCTTTTTCAGCGTGTCGAAGCCGCGGCTATTGCCCACGCTAGCCAATCGTGAATTCCCCGAAACGCGGATCGTCCTCCCGTCTGGTCGTGCGTCGTGAGGGCTTTGAGCTCGAGGGCCGACCCTTCCAGTTCCGGTGCGGCGAGCTCCATTTCTCGCGCATTCCCCGCCCCTATTGGCGCCACCGGCTGCAGATGCTGCGCGCGCTCGGATTGAACGCCGTGAGCCCGTACATCTTCTGGAGCGTGCACGAGCCGGCGCCGGGCCGGTTCGAATTCAAGGGCGACGCGGACGTCGCGGCCTTCATCCGGCTGGCGGCGGCCGAGGGGCTCAAGGTGATCCTCCGGCCCGGTCCCTATGTCTGTGCCGAGTGGGATTTCGGCGGATTCCCGCCGTGGCTGCTGGCGACGCCGGATATCCGCGTGCGGTGCTGCGACCCGCGCTACCTCGCGGCCGCCGGCGCGTGGCTGCGGCGGCTCGGTCGCGAGCTCGCGCCGCTCCAGAGCACGCGCGGCGGCCCGATCATCCTCGTGCAGGTCGAGAACGAGTACGGCAGCTACGGCGACGACCACCGTTACCTGGGCTTCGTGCGCGACACGCTGCGCTCCTCCGGCTTCGACTTGCCCCTGTTCACCTGCGACGGCCCTGACGCCTTTGACCGTGGCTCGGTCAATGGCGCGTTCCCGGTCGCGAACTTCCCGCTCGATCCCGCCGGCGCCTTCCGGAAGCTGCGCCGGTTCCGGGCCGACGCCCCGCTCGCCTGCGGCGAATTCTACCCGGGCACCTTCGACCACTGGGGCAAGACCCACAACTGCGTGAAGTCTGCGCGCACCGAGACCGTGGTCGGCTGGATGCTCGAGCACGGCGCCTCGTTCAGCCTCTACATGGCGCACGGCGGCACATCGTTCGGCTTCTCCGCCGGCGCCAACACCGGGCCGGACGGCGAGTATCTCGCGACCGTGACGAGCTACGATTACGGCTCACCGATCGACGAGACGGGCCGCGTCACCCAGAAATTCCGCCGCCTCCGCGCGCTGGTGCAGCGCCACATTCCCGAGCCCCTGCCGCCCGTCCCGGCGCCGCCCCACCCGCTCATCGCGGTGCCGCGATTCCGGCTGACCGAGTCAGCCGCCCTCCTCGATCACCTCCCGGCGCCGAAACGCGACGTGCAACCCCGGCCCATGGAAGCCTACGGCCAGAACTACGGCCTGATCCTCTATCGCTCGCGCCTCTGGGCCGGCGGCGCGGGACGGCTTACCGTGCGGGATGTCCACGACTACGGCCAAGTTTACCTCGACGGGAAACGCGTCGCGACCCTCGACCGCCGCCTTGGGCAAAATAGCGTGCAGCTCGGCGAGCGCCGCCGCGCGCAACGGCTCGACATCCTGGTCGAGGGCATGGGCCGCGTGAATTACGGCCCGCAAATGCTCGACCGGAAGGGCATCACGCAGTGGGTCGAATTCCCCGTGCCCTATCCGGCCGGCATCGTGATGGATTGGGAGATCTTCAACCTCCCGCTCGATGCCGCGCAGCTTCGGCGGCTGCGCTGGCGCCGCACGGCAGCGCGCGGCCCTTCGTTCCACCGCGGGACCTTCCGCCTGCGCGCGCCCGGCGACACCCATCTCGACCTGCGGGGCTGGAAGAAAGGCCACGTGTGGGTCAACGGACACCACCTCGGCCGTTTCTGGCACATCGGCCCGCAGCAGACGCTGTACGTTCCGGGCTGCTGGCTCCGCCGCGGCCGCAACGAGGTGATCGTCCTCGACCTCGAAAGCCCGCGCCGCGGCAGCGTGGCGGGCCTGACCCAGCCCGTGCTCGACCGCGACGCCCGCGGCCGGCGCACCGTCGCCTGGCACGAATAGGCCGAGCGAGTTCCGACCTTCGGTTTGGGTCGCAAGGAGGCACAAATGGCACAATGGCGATCCGCCGAAGGCTTGATCGCAGTGGATGGAATTCTGCGCCTTTTGCGCGTTCTTGCGGCCAATCAAAGATTGTCGGCTTGGGTGGCGTGAGGGCCTCGGTTTGACGCGCTGGGGTCGGGGCGTAGCTTCGGCTCATGAAATTCTCCCGCGCCTTCATTTTGGCGGCAGGCCTGCTGGCTGTTGGAACGGTTTCAGCCCAGATCGACCGCATCAACGGCCGCACGTTCGCCACGCGCTCGGTGGTGATTGCGCAGCATGGCATGGTCTGCACGAGCCAGCCGCTGGTCACCCAGATCGGCATCGACATCCTGAAGGCCGGCGGCTCCGCGGTTGACGCCGCGATCGCGTGCGACGCGGCGCTCGGGCTGATGGAGCCGACCGGGAGCGGCGTGGGTGGTGACCTGTTCGCCATCGTGTACGATGCGAAGACGAAGAAACTCTACGGGCTGAACGCCTCAGGACGCTCCCCACTGGGCCTGAGCTTCGAGCAGCTCAAGGCCGAGCTTGTGAAGGCGGGTTCGCCTCACCACATCCCGATGCGCGGGCTGCTGCCGATCTCGGTGCCGGGCTGCGTCAGCGGCTGGTTCGAGCTGCACGGCCGCTTCGGCCGCCTCCCGGTGAAGGACGTGCTCGCACCGGCCATCCGGTACGCCGACGAAGGCTTTCCCGTCTCGCAGTACATCGCGGGCCAGTGGGCCGCCAACGTCGCGCTGGCGCAGGGCGACCATTTTCCCGGCGCCTTTCTCGCCACCTATGCGCCGGGCGGCCGCGCGCCGGCGGAGGGGGAGATCTTCCGCAATCCCGACCTCGCCCACACGCTGCGCCTGATCGCCGAGCAGGGCCGCGACGCGTTCTACAAGGGCGAGATCGCCGACCGGGTCGACGCGTTCATGCGCGAACACGGTGGCTTCCTGCGCAAGGTGGACTTCGAGCGGCACACCGCCACCTGGGTCGACCCGGTGTCGGTCAACTATCGCGGCTACGACGTCTACGAGCTCCCGCCGAACTCGCAGGGCATCGCCGCCCTGCAGATGTTGAACATCCTCGAGGGTTACGATCTGAAGGCGATGGGCTACAACTCGGCCGACGCGCTGCACGTCATGATCGAGGCCAAGAAGCTCGCGTTCGAGGACCGCGCGAAGTTCTACGCCGACCCGGCCTTCGCCCAGATCCCGCTCGCCGGCCTGCTGTCCAAGGCCTACGCCGCCGAGCGCCGGAAGCTGATCGACCTGAAGCACGCGGCGCAGCGGTACGACGCCGGAAACCCGGGCCTGCGCGACGGCGACACGATTTATCTCACGACGGCGGACGGCGAGGGCAACATGGTCTCGCTGATCCAGAGCAACTACCGCGGCATGGGGTCGGGCATCACGGTGCCGGGCCTCGGCTTCACGTTCCAGGACCGCGGCGAGATGTTTTCCCTCACACCCGGCCACGCCAACGTCTACGCGCCGGGCAAGCGGCCGTTCCACACCATCATCCCGGCCTTCGTGATGAAGGACGGCCAGCCGTGGCTGAGCTTCGGCGTGATGGGCGGCGCGATGCAGCCCCAGGGTCATGTGCAGATCCTCACCAACCTGATCGACTTCGGCATGAATCTCCAGGAGGCCGGCGACGCCGCGCGCTGGCAGCATGACGGCTCTTCGGAGCCGACCGACGAGATCATAAAATCCGGCGGGTACGTCCAGCTGGAGACCGGGATCCCGGCCGAGGCCGTGCGCGGACTGGTCCAGCGCGGCCACGATGTCCGGGCCGGAAATGGCGGGTTTGGCGGCTACCAGGCGATCATGTGGGACCCGGTCAATAAGGTCTACCGGGGCGCCAGCGAAAGTCGCAAGGATGGCTGTGCCATGGGGTATTGAAACCCCAGCTTAAGCCGACGGCTTCGGGTGAAGGACTGACCGGACCTGCCGCATTCCGGACTTCGGGCCATGATACGGTTTTCCGAACCGGTGTGAGGCGGAACCGATCGCCCGCCAGCTAGCGAGCGGGGTGAGGGCACCCCGCCCACATTCACGCCAGCCCCGCCAAGCCGTACCACCACCGTCGAAATCCGGCCCTTGACACTCCCGGGGGGGTCGGGCACTTCTGACCCTCTTTTTTTCCAAAAGCCATGAAACCTACATTTCGCCCGCATCGCAAAAAGCGCGCCCGCAAGATTGGTTACCGCGCCCGCATGGCCACCCGTGGCGGCCGCAAAGTCCTGAAGCTGCGCCGCCGCAAGGGTCGCAAGCGCCTGACGGTCGTCTGATCCCACACGCCCCGGCGGGTCGTGGTCCCATGCGTTTCCGTCCTGAGCAGCACATCCGCCGCCCAGGCGAGTTTCGCACCGTGCGCGAGCAGGGCCGGCGATTCGACTGCGGGGCGTTCACGCTCTGGCACCGGCGGCGCGAGGGTGCCGTCGACCGCCCGCGGGTCGGGGTCGTCGCCTCGACCGCGTCGGTGGGTGCCGCGGTGCAGCGCAACCGCGCCAAGCGCCGCCTCCGGGAGCTCTTTCGCCAGCACCAGGACCTCCTGCCTGCCGGTACCGATCTTGTGCTGGTTGCCCGCGCCGCCGTGAACCGGCTCGACTATCCCGCGCTCGCTGCGAAGTTTGCCGACGCCTGCCGCCGCCTTTCGTCCACCCCGCATGCCTGAGCGCCTATCCCTCATCCGCCGCCTTTGGCAACTCCCCGCCGCGCTGCTGCTCGGGCTGATCTGGCTGTATCAGCGGACGCTTTCGCCGGCCCTGCCGGTGATTTTCGGCCCCGCCTGCGGGTGCCGCTTCTATCCGACCTGCTCGCACTACGCCGCCGGGGCCATCCGCACCCACGGCGTGCTGGCCGGCCTCTGGCTGGCGGTCCGCCGGCTGGTGAAGTGCACGCCGCTGCACCCGGGTGGCTTCGACCCCGTCCCGCCCCGCGCCCGTTTCTCCTGTGTCAGTGTCACCAAGGCCAACCCGGCCCGGGGCTGAGCCCCTGAACCTTTCCCGCTCCGTTATTCATGGATAAAAAGAACACCATCATCGGCGGCCTGCTGATCGCCGCCGCGTTTGCCAGCTTTTACTTCGGTCAGAAGTTCGCTCCCCCGCCCCCGCCGCCCGCTCCCGCCGCCACCGCCGCTGCTGCTGCGGCGACCACGCCCCCGGCCACCCCGGTGGCCAGCCAGCCGGCCGCGGCCGCGACCGGCACCGCCACGCTCGCGACACCCGCCCCCGCCGCCGCACCGGCCGAGGCCCAGATCACGACGCTCGAGAACGACTACCTCGCGGTCAATTTCACCAACCTCGGCGGCGCGATCCGCGACGTGGCCCTGCGCAAGTTCCCCGCCGAGCTCCATCTCCGCGATCCTTACATCTTCAACGAGCACCATGCCGACCCGATGCTTGCCTTCGTGGACTTCCCGGGGCTCGACCAGCACACGCCCTACACGCTGGTGTCGAAGACCCCCACCGAGATCGTCTACCGCGCGGTGCTGGGCAACCAGGTCGAGGTCACGCGCCGCTACACGCTGGTCGCACAGCCGGACGAGACGCACGATCCCTACCAGCTCCGGCATGAGGTGACGCTGCGCAACCTGACCGACCAGCTGGTGCCCATCCCGCGGTTCGCACTGAGCATCGGCACGATCGGGCCGGTCAGCGAGACGGTCTACGGACAGAAGATCGCCACCGGCCTTTCGAATGGCAGCGGGCAGACCTTCGTCCACCGCACCGACCTCGAGAGCAGCGGCGGCCTCTTCGGCCTCGGTGCGCACGAGGCGAAGACCACGGTGTCGACCGGCGGCGCCGTGAACTGGGCCTCGATCGACAACCAGTTCTTCACCGCGATCCTCACCCCCGACCAGCCCGGCGTCGGGCTGATCACCAACCGCCTGAAGCTCGTCGCCAAGGCGCCGGACGACCAGCGCAACGCATACGGCCTGGCCGGCGCGGCGCAGTTCGACGTGAAGCCGCTCGCCGCCCACGGCGAGACCAAGCTGGGCTTCAGCCTCTACGTCGGCCCGAAGGAATACCGCCGGCTCTCGAACTCGAACGTGTTCAAGGCCGACCAGGACAAGGTCATGCAGTTCGGGTTCTTCAAGTTCTTCAGCCAGATCCTGCTCACGCTCATGACGTGGGTCCACTCGTGGCTGCCGAACTGGGGCGTCGCGATCATTCTCACGACCCTGATCCTCAAGATCGTCTTCGTGCCGTTCACCATCGCCGCGTCGCGCTCCGCGCGCCGCATGCAGAAGATCCAGCCCGAGATGCAGGCCATCCGGGAGAAGTTCAAGGACAACCCCCAGAAGATGCAGGCGGCGACGATGGAGCTGTTCAAGCAGCACAAGGTGAACCCGCTCGGCGGCTGCATCCCCGTGCTGATCACGATGCCGTTCTTCTTCGGCTTCTTCCAGATGCTCCCCAGCGCGGCCGAGCTGCGGTTCGTGCCGTTCCTCTGGGCCCATGACCTCGCGGCGCCCGACACCGTCGCCCACGTGCTCGGCCTGCCGATCAACATCATGCCGATCCTCATGGGCGCGACGATGATCATCCAGATGAAGCTCACGCCGCAGCCGTCCGTGGACAACGCCCAGGCGAAGATGCTGAAGTTCATGCCCTGGATCTTCATGCTCTTCTGCTACTCCTTCTCCTGCTCGCTCGCCCTCTACTCGACCATCAACGGCCTGTTCTCGATCGGCCAGCAGATCGTGATCAACCGCATGAAGGACGACGGCGACCCGGCCACCCACCCCGTCAGCGCCGACGGCCTGAAGAACGTCACGCCGCGCAAGGGCGGGAAGCGGTAGGCGCTAAGCTCTAAGCGGTAGGCGATCGGAAAAAACCTGAACCGGCGTTCATATCTGGCTTACTGCTTATCGCTAAAAGCCTAAAGCTCCCTATTTCTAGCTTACCGCTTAACGCCAAAAGCCTAAAGCTCCCCACCCCCCACCACCATGGCCGGCCATAACAAGTGGTCCAAAGTCAAACGCGCGAAGGCCATCACCGACGCGCGCAAGGGCAAGGTCTTCTCGCGGCTCTCCCGCGACATCACGCTCACCGCAAAGGCGGGCGGCGGCGACCCGAACGGCAACGCGCGCCTGCGCACGCTGCTGCTCAAGGCCCGCGACGCGAACATGCCCGTCGACAACGTCGACCGCGCGATCAAGAAGGGCACCGGCGAGCTCCCCGGCGTCGTGTTCGAGGAGATCACCTACGAGGGCTACGGCCCCGGCGGCGTCGCGTTCGTCGTGAAGGTCACCACCGACAACAAGTCCCGCGCCGCGCAGGAGATCCGGTCCACCTTCGCCCACAACGGCGGCAACCTCGCCAGCACCGGAGCGGTGTCGTTCCAGTTCCTCCATGCGGGCCAGTTTCTCCTCACGAAGGAGCAGACGACCGAGGACGCGCTCATGGAGATCGCGCTCGAGGCCGGCGCCGACGACGTGATCACCAGCGAGCAGGGCTTCGAGGTCCGCTGCGGCATCCAGGCGTTCGACAAGGTCTCCCACGCCCTCGAGCAGAAGGGCCTGAAGACCGAGAGCGCCGAGATCGCGTACATCCCGACCAACACGGTGCCGGTCACCGACGCCAACGTGGCGCGCTCCCTTCTCAAGCTGCACGACGCGCTCGAGGAGATGGATGACGTCCAGGCCGTCTACTCGAACGAGGAGATGGACGACGCCGTGGCCGCTGCGGCGCAAGCTTGAGGCAAGGCGGGCCGATCCGGAGTTGAAGGTTGAAGGTCTTCGGTTGAAGGACTCGATCCTAGGGCATCCTAACCAGAATTGTAGCCGCAAAGATGCGCAAAAGGCGCAAGAACTCGTCGCCACAGCGCAGCGCCCAACCAAATCAACAGCCCGAGGCCCAAGAACCCTCCGCTGCTGGAGCCAGAATCGGATTGGTCTGCGCCTTTTGCGCCTCTTTGCGGCTACATCATTATTGAAATCGCTCCAGCGGACCCTCGATTCTCCGCATCGGCCGCCCTTCACCTTTCAACCTTCAACATTCAACCACCGCGCGCCCGCGCGGTTGTCATAATGACACCCCGGTTGCTTGTCTCCCCGGCCCCGCCCTTAATCGTCTTCCCTCCGGCATGACCGACCCTGAGGAAAGTGCGTCCGCCCCGACTCCCCTCGCGCCCGGCGAGGTCGGCCTCGTCGCGCCGTGTGACTTCGTGTGCGCCCAGTCGTTCACGTTCCGGAGCGGCCAGACGCTGCCCGGTTTCACGCTGCGCTACGAGACCTACGGCGAGCTCAACGCCACGCGCGACAACGCCGTGCTGATCTGCCACGCGCTCAGCGGCGACCACCACTGCGCCGGCGTGCACTCGCTGCAGGACCGCAAGCCGGGTTGGTGGAACAACCTCATCGGCCCCGGCAAGGCCGTTGACACCACGCGCTTCTTCGTCGTGTGCGCCAACGTGCTCGGCGGCTGCGTCGGCTCGAGTGGCCCCTCGAGCGTGGATCCCGCGACCGGCGAGCCGTACGGCATCGGCTTTCCGTTCGTGACGATCCCCGACATGGTGCGCGCGCAGAAGCTGCTGCTCGACCACCTCGGGGTCACCACCCTCCACGCTGTCATTGGCGGCTCGATGGGCGGCATGCAGGCGCTGCAGTTCGCGATCGAGTTTCCCGGCTTTGTGCGCCGCGTCCTCGCCATGGCAACGACCGCCCGCGAGAGCGCGCAGGCCATCGCGTTCAACGAGGTCGGCCGCCAGGCCATCATGCAGGATCCCGACTGGAACCACGGCGCCTACCCCAAGGGCGGCGGGCCGCGGGTCGGCCTCGCGATCGCGCGCATGATGGCCCACATCACCTATCTTTCCGACGCCTCGATGGACCGGAAGTTCGGCCGGCGGAAGAAGAATCCGGGCAACGGCGACGTCTACAACTTCGACGTGCAGTTCGAGGTGGAGAGCTACCTGCGCCACCAGGGCCAGAGCTTCATCAACCGCTTCGACGCGAACTCGTACCTCTACATCACCCGGGCGCTCGACCAGTTCGACCTCGCGGCCGCCGATGGTTCGCTCGAGGCGGCGTTCGGTCCCGTGCAGGCCGAGACCCTCGTGGTCGGGTTCACCAGCGACTGGCTGTTTCCGCCCGAGCAGAACCGCGCCATTGCCCACGCGCTGCTCCGCGCCGGCAAGCGCGCCAGCTACGCCGAGCTCACCACCGACCTCGGCCACGACTCGTTCCTCCTCGAGTCCGAGGAGCTCTACACCCTCGTCCGGTCCTTCCTCGAGCGCAGCCAGGCGCCCGTCGTGGACTTCTCCATCTAGGATATTCCGGCAAATGTTGACGTCACAGAGAGCACCAAGCCGGGACGGAGGGCACAGAGCCCGGCCGGCGGGCATTTGCTCCGGCACCATCGCAGGGTCTATGCTCTGTGATTTCGGTGCATCCTCCGTGATCTCGGTGTCCCCCACCCCTCCGTCCGAATCGAAAACGCTCGAGGTGCCCGTGCCATGAACAAGGTCGTCGAGAAACGCACGGTGGACATGCAGATCATCGGGGAATGGGTCGCCCCGGGATCGCGGGTGCTCGACCTCGGCAGCGGCCGCGGCGCCCTGCTCGACTATCTTGTGCAGACCAAGGAGGTCTCGGCCCTCGGCGTCGACTTGGATTTTGGCCGCGTCACTGCCTGCGTGGCGCGCGGCATTCCCGTGTACCAGGGCGACATGACCGCGTTCATGCGGGAGTTCCCGGACCGGTACTTCGACCGCGTCATCTGCTCGCGCACCGTCCAGGAGCTCGACGACCCGACGGGCGTGATCCTCGAGGCCCTCCGGGTGGGCCGAGCGCTCACCGTGGGCTTCGTGAACTTCGGCTTCTGGAAGAACCGCGTCGATGCCCTGACCCGCGGCCGCAAGGTCCGCAACGAGGTGTACACCACCGAGTGGTTTGAAAGCCGGCCGGCGAATCCCGTCACGATCGCCGACTTCGAGCACTTCTGCGCCGCCAAGGGCATCACCATCACCCGCCGCGCCCACCTCCGCGGCAACTGGCGCTCGCCCTGCCGCTTCCTGCCGAACCTCTTCGCCGGCTACGCGCTCTACGACCTCAGGAAGTGAGGTCTCATTTCGCCACGAAGGGCACAAAGCCCACGAAGTTCCGACTCCGTTCTTCGCGGTCTCGGCGATCTTGGCGGTGAATCTGGAGTGGTTTCCGATCTGGTTCACCGCCAAGTGCGCCAAGCTCGCGAAGCCACCCATCCTCGGGCTTCGTGCGCTTGGTGACCTTTGTGGCAAATCCACCCCGCGGGAAGTCTCTTGGGGACCATCCCAATCCAGCTCCCAATTAGTCCGGTCGGCCTATTGATCAAAACCCGGCGCATCGTCATGCTGCCGGGCGTTCATCATGAGCCTTGAGGACTATTTTGCGCCGTTTCGGGCGAACATCATCGGTCTCGACCAGGAATTCGAGACGCCGTACGGCCGCCAGCGCATCCTCTATGCGGACTGGACGGCCAGCGGCCGGATGTTCGGGCCGATCGAGAAGATGATGAGCGAGGAGATCGCGCCATTCGTGGGGAACACCCACACGGAGACGTCCGTGACCGGCACGACGATGACGCGCGCGTACCATGAGGCCCTCCACCTGATCAAGCGGCACGTCAACGCCTCCGCCGACGACGCGATCATCTGCTACGGCTCGGGCATGACGAGCGTCGTGAACAAGTTCCAGCGCATCCTCGGGCTGCGCCTGCACGAGAAATTCCAGCCGCAGGTGAAGATTGCCGAGGTGGACAGGCCCATCGTGTTTGTCACGCACATGGAGCACCACTCCAACCAGACCTCGTGGCTCGAGTGCATGGTGGACGTGCGCGTGATCAACGCCACCGCCGACGGCCTGGTCGACCTGCAGCACCTCGCCGCGCTGCTCCACGAATACCGCGACCGCAGGGTGAAGTTCGCGGCGGTGACCAGCTGCTCGAACGTCACCGGCATCATCACGCCCTACCACGCGATCGCGGGGATGATCCACCGCGCGGGCGGCTGGTGCTTCGTGGACTTCGCCGCCAGCGCGCCGTACATCGCGATCGACCTGCACCCGGCGGGGCGGCCGGACGAGTCGCTCGACGCCATCGTGTTCTCGCCGCACAAATTCCTGGGCGGCCCGGGCACCAGCGGCGTGCTGATCTTCAACAAGAAGCTCTACACCAACCGCGTGCCCGACAACCCGGGCGGCGGCACGGTGGACTGGACCAATCCCTGGGGCGGCCGAAAATACTTTGACGATGTCGAGGCCCGCGAGGACGGCGGGACGCCGGGGTTCACCCAGGCCATCCGCACCGCGCTGTGCATCCGCCTCAAGGAGGCCATGGGCGTGGAGAACATCCGGCGGCGTGAGCACGAGCTGCTGGCCCTGATGTGGGACCGCCTCGCGACGCTCCCGGGCCTGCACATCCTCGCGGACCAGCACCGCGACCGCCTCGCCATCCTGTCCTTCTACATCGACGGCCTGCACTACAACCTCGCGGTCCGCCTGCTGAACGACCGTTTCGGCATCCAGGTCCGCGGCGGCTGCTCCTGCGCCGGCACCTACGGGCATTATCTCCTGCACGTGACGCCGGAACACTCGAAGGCCATCACCGACCAGATCAACCTCGGCAACAAGACCGAGAAGCCCGGCTGGGTCCGGCTCTCGATGCATCCGACGACCACCGACGCCGAGGCCGAGCGCATCGTCGAGGCGATCTCGCAGCTGGCCCGGCACCACCGCGAGTGGGCGCGGGACTACACCTACGATCCCAACACGAACGAATACTGCCACCGCGCCGACACCGGCGCCATTGGCCGCCGGGTGCATCACTGGTTCGACGAGTTCGGCCGGACCACCGTGGTCGCGGAGTCGTTCGAGCCGATGGGGCTGGGCTATGAGATCTAGCGCGGGATAGGGCCGGCAGCTCCTTAGGTAGTTGGTAGCTGGTAGACAGTAGTTGGTAGGGATCCACCACGGATCATCCGCGTCTGTTCGCACTTTCCTCGGGAAACTCGGGCCCGGAGCTGATCTTGACCACGGAATACGCGGGTTTTCGCGGATGAAGCGGCGATCCCTCACGGACCGTCGCCTCGCGCTACGCGCTACGCGCAGGCTAGTTCCGCTCGGCCATCGGATTCGATCCGGTGGTTCATCTCAGCATTCGGTGAAAGTGAAGCGTTCAGTTCGCTTCCAGCAGCAAGCGAATGAGGATCCACCAACTACCGTCTACTCTAGCTGAACCCGCCTACAGCCTGCAGCTTACAGCTTACAGCTTACAGCCTACCGCCTTCCGCAAACGCTCCCGCCTGCTGCGCGAGCTGTTGTTCGAGGCTGCCGCAGACCAGCTCGCACAGGCGGAAAATCGACGGGTCGGAAATGGTGTAGAACACCTGCAGCCCCTCCTTGCGCCGCGAAACGAGATGGGCGTGGGCCAGCGTCTGGAGATGCCGCGAGACGTTCGCCTGGGTCCCGCCGGTCACCTCCACCAGCTCGTTGACGCTCATCTCGCCCTCGAACAGGGACTGGAGCAGCCGGAGCCGCATGGGCTCGGCCAGGACGGCAAAGCGCCGCGCGATCTGCAGCAGGGCGTCATTCGACATCAGGCGGGGATTCTTCTTCGCGGCGGCCATTCGGGTCTTGACTTGATTCTCTATATGAGCATATGCTCATATAAGTTTCAAGTAGAAAATCGTCCTCCCCCATGAAAATCGACAACCTCATCCGGGTCCTGGCGGGCACCATGGTCCTGGTCAGCGTCGCCCTCGTCCACTTCCACAGCCCCTGGTGGCTGCTGCTGACCTGCTTCGTCGGCCTCAACCTCATCCAGTCCGCCTTCACCGGCTTCTGCCCGCCCTCGATCGTCCTGCGCAAGCTCGGCTGGCTCGGGGACGACGGCATCGTGCATTTCGGCGGCCGCAAGGGCTGAGCCGCGGGACTTCATGCACCATCCCGTGATCCGTTTTCTCGCCCCGATCGTCGTCGGCGCCGCCCTCGGCGCGGTCTGGGGCCAGATCGGCTCCTGCACCACGGGCGCCTGCCCGCTGACCGCGACGTGGTGGCGGGGCGCCCTCTACGGCGGGGTCCTGGGCCTGTTCCTCGCCCTCTCCGGCCGCACCAGCTGAACCCGACTATTTCCTCGCCCATGCCTGCCGCCCGCCTTGCCCTCATCCTTGTCCTCGTGCTGCCGGCGCTGCGCGCCGAGACCTGGTCCCTCGACCGCGCCGTGGCCACCGCGCTGGAGCGCAATCCCGACGCCCGGGCCGCCCGCGCCCGCGTCGACGGCGCCCAGGCCCTGGTGGAGCAGGCGCAGTCGGCCTGGCTGCCGCAGCTGTCGGTCAGCTCGCGCTATACCGACACCAACAGCCCGATGATGGCCTTCGGCTCGATCCTCAACCAGCGGGCGTTCAACTTCGGGCTCGATTTCAACCACCCGGGCCGGATCGACAATCTCAACGCCACCGGCACCGTCGGCTACAATCTCTACGCCGGCGGGCGTGCCACGGCCGGCCGCAACGCCGCCCGGGCCGGCGCCGAGGCCGCCGCGCTCGACCTGCAGGCCGCCCACCACCGGCTGGCCGTGGAGGTCGTCCGCGCCGCCCTCAATCTCCGCACCGCCCGGGCCGCGGTCGCCACCGTCGAGAGCGGCGTCGAGGCCTACGCCGCCACCGTGGCCAACGCCCGGGCGCGCTACGACGCCGGCCAGCTGCTCAAGGCCGACCTGCTCGGGCTGGAGGTGCAGCTGGCGCAGACCCGCGAGCAGCTTTCGTCCGCCCGCCACGGCGCCGCGCTTGCCGCGCGGGCCTTTGCCTTCGTGCTGGGACTCGAGCCCGACGGCCAGCCGATCGAGCTGGTCGCGGATGATCCCGCCCTTGCCCGCCTGAGCCTGCCCGACACCACCGACTTCTCCCGGCGGCCCGAGCTGCGCGGCATCCTCGCCCGCGTCCGCGCCGCCGAGGCGATGGTGGAGGCCGCCCGCGGCGCCCACCGGCCCACGGTGAACGCCTTTGCCAGCTACCAGTACGACCAGGGCTGGCAGACCGACCGCCACGGCGACAGCTGGATGGCCGGCGTCGCGGTTGACCTCAACGTCTTCGACGGCGGCCAGACCCGCGGCAAGGTCCGGCAGAGCACCGCGGAGCTCGCCGAGGTGCGCGAGTACGCGCGCAAGGCCGAGCTCGGCATCAGCCTCGAGGTTGAGCAGGCCCGCCTCGCGCATGCGGACGCCGCCGAGCGCCTGTCGGTCTCGGACCGAGCGGTCGACCAGGCCGCCGAGGGCGCCGCGCTCAGCCGGGCGCGCTTCGAAAAAGGGGCGCTGCTCGCCGCCGACCTGATCGGCGCCGAGACCCGCCTGCTCGAGGCCCGCCTCCGCCGCACCGCCGCCGAGGCCGACGAGCGCCTTGCCCTCGTGGAACTGCGCCGCGCCCTCGGCCTCGATCCCCTGCCCGCTTCCTAACCCCCGCCCTCCTTTCTGTCATGAATCGCCTCGCCGTCCTCCTCTCCGCCAGCGGCCTCCTGCTCGCCGGCTGCCACAAGTCCGAGTCCGCCGCCACCGCCGCGAATCTCCCGCCGGCCCGCGTGCACGTGGCCACCGCCCAGACGGCCGAGCGGCCCGCCCTGACCGAGGTCACCGGCACCGTCCGCCCCGTCCTCCGCGCGCAGATCGCCGCCAAGGTCATGGGCGCCATCACCGAGCTGCCCGTGACCCTCGGCCAGCGCGTCGCCGCCGGGGATCTGCTGGTCCGGATCTCGGTCGGCGAGATCACCGCCCGCGTCGCCCAGGCGCAGGCCCAGTTGAATGTCGCCCGCCGCGACCTGGAGCGCGAGCGCGACCTGCTCGGCAAGGGCGCCAGCACCGCCGAGATGGTGCGCAGTCTTGAGGACCGCTTCACGATGACGCAGGCCATGGTCCGCGAGGCCGAGGTCATGCTCAGCTACGCCGAGGTCCGCGCGCCGTTCGCCGGCGTCGTGGCCCGCAAGCTCGCCAACGTCGGCGACCTCGCCGCCCCGGGCTACCCGCTGGTGGAGCTCGAGGGCACCGACAATTTCCAGGTCGAGGTGCCGGTCCCGGATTCGCTCGTCTCCCGGCTGGCCCCGGGCGCGACCCTGGAGGTCACCATTCCCGCGGCCGACCTGAAGGTAAGCACGACGCTGGCCGAGCTTTCGTCCGCGGCCGATCCCTCTGCCCGCACGGTACTCGCCAAGCTGGCGCTGCCGGCGGGCGCGGCCGTTCGCTCGGGCCAGTACGCCCGCGTGTTGGTGCCCGGCGCCCCGGTCGCGTCGCTGCTCATTCCCGCCGCCGCCCTCGCTCCGCTGGGCCAGATGGAACGGATCTTCGTCGTCGGTCCCGGCAACCGG
>JAFEGX010000124.1 GCA_018239675.1 Verrucomicrobiota bacterium | reverse complement strand
GGGGGTCATCAGGTTGGTGGTCAGGGTGCGCTGCCATTCCGCCTGCCACGCGTCGAGCGGGGTCGCGAGCGGCGGATGGCCTTCGAAGACGCCGGCGTTGTTGACCAGGATATCGATCCGGCCGAACGCGGCGATCACCTCCTGCCACAGGACCGCGGCCGCGCCGGGCCGGCTCAGGTCGGCCGCGAAGGCGCCATGGCCCGTCCCGGCGAGGGTCGCGAGCGTGGCGTCGGCGGCGGCCCGGTTGCGCTGGAAATGCACGGCGACCCGCACGCCGCGGGCGGCCAGCCGGAGGGCGACGGCGCGGCCGATGCCGCGGGAGGCCCCGGTGACGAGGGCGGCGAGCGGGCGCGCCATGGCCTAATGAACCAGCCGCTGCCAGACCGTGTTGCTCGGCCAGAGCAGGATCGCCCACACGGCGACGCAGTTGATGTAGCTCAGGAAGACGGCCGCGCTGGCCATGTCCTTGATCCGCTTGGCCAGCGGGTGCTGCTCGGGCCGGAGGTAATCGATGATCCACTCGATCGCGGAATTGAGCAGCTCGACGATCAGGATGAGGATCAGCGAGGCGATCATGACCGCGGTCGACACCGCGTTGACCGGCAGCTTGATCGCGATCGGCAGAAGGAGGATGGCAAAGAGCAGGTCCTCGCGGAACGACGGCTCATGTTTCACCGCCGCGAAGAAGCCCTCGACGGCGTACCGCACGGACGCGAAGAAATTCCGGTAGGTCCGGCGCTTGGTTTCTGGGGTGGGGATACCCTCGGAATCAGCCACGATGCTCCACGCTACGCCTCGGTCGGACGCGGTGGAAGCTCATTTTACCGGGACGGCGGCCTCAGATCAGCGTCGCAACCGCGGCGCGGCGGGGGCCGATGAAGCCGCAGACGAATTCGATGACCTCGGCCCGGTAGCCGACGAACTCGAGGATCCGCGCAAGGAAGCGGCGCTTGGTGGGCGTATCGAGGTTCAGGATCGCCCAATACGGCGTGCCCTCGATCGGCCGGGCCTGGTTGTGCCGGCAGCGGTCGAGAATTTCCTCGCGACTCATCGTGAGAAACTTCCGCCCGGTCGAGAGACCGCGGATGAATTCGTCGAACTCGGCCCGATGCCGCGCGGCGACCCAGGCCAGCAGCGCCAGATAGCGGTCGGCGTCGTGCTCCTTCACCCGGAACTCGGGTCCCAGCACAAACGCCGCCAGCGGATCGGTCGCTTCCGGCGACCCGACCGGAATGCGAAGCAGCATTGCGAGGACTTCGTCGGGACTCCGGTTGAACCCCTTGGCCAGACCCTCCAACGCCTCGAACACCTCGTCGCTGACATCGATGGTCTTCATGCCGACAGCCTAAACCGGTCGGACCGGTTGCGGAAGCCTTCTGCGACGAATGGCCAGCTGGCCGGGTCGAACGGCGGGTAACCGCGCTAGGGGCCCGATGAGACCCGCGGCAGATGGGCCGGTTCCGCGTTTTCTTGCGCATTTTTTGTCGATCACCGCAAACCTTCGCCGGCCGCGGACGTCGTAGAGGATGTCATGAAAACCCTCCTCCTTACCCTCTCGCTGGCGGCCGCCGGGGTCAGTACCGCGTCCGCGCAGGTTTACTCCCCCACGGTCGCGCGCAGCACCGTGCTCGGCAGCATCGCCGGAGCCCTCATCGGCGGCCACAATCATGACCGCTGGGCTGAGGGTGCCATCATCGGGGCCGCCGCCGGCGCCATCCTCGGCTCCGTGGTCGACCAGCCGGTCGCCTACTCCCAGCCGCAGGTGGTGGGTGCGCCCTGCGCGGTCCAGACGCAGCCGGCCCAGGTGGTCTACGTGAACACCCCGCCGCCGGTTCGCGTGGTTCAGGTCGCGCCCGCCCCGCGGGTCGTCTACGTCAACGGCTACGCGTCCGCTCCGTGCTATGTCGCGCCCGCGCCGGTGGTAGTGATTCGGCCGAATCAACATCATCGGGCCCGGGTCGTGGTCTACACCCGTGACGGACGTCGCCGCGATTGAGATCCTGACGTCAAATCGGACAGGTTAGACCTCAAGCGACCGTCGGGACTTCGAACTCGGCCGAGACAAAACACCCCGTGCCGGCTGACGGCACGGGGTGTTTGCTTTCCAGCCTGATCGACCAGACGCCGGCGCTCAGCCGGCCGGAGGCTTGGGCGTTTCCGGCGGCGGGGTGACGGGACGCAGGATCATGGTCTTGGTCTCGGACTTGCCGGCGACCCGCAGCGTCACCTTGATCGGCAGCGCGAGCGAGTCGACCCCGAGCAGCGACTGCATGCCGTTCGGTTCGCCGACGCCGCCGGGCTCGAGCGTGAATTTGTCCGGCTGGGTGGCGAAGTTGCCGAGGTCGGAGTCAAATTCGGTCACCTCCACCGTGACGGTCTCCTTTGAGGCGTTTTCAAGGTGCAGGCGCAGCATGGCCGGCGGCATCGGGCTGTCCACGTAGCGCGCCCGCAGTTCCGAAGAACTCTCGGGATCGTAGAGCTCGCCACCACCTCCGCCCTCGGCGGCCTCGCCGCCTCCGCCCCGGTGGCGGCCGCCGCCGAAGTGCCCGCCAGCGCCCCGGGCGCCCGGTCCGCCGCGCCCGCCGGGACCCCCGCGGCTTCCGCCGACGAGGGTGTCGCCCAGGGTGATCCGGGCGACAATCCGGCCGTCGAAAAAGGTGTCGTTTGCCGCCATGGGCGGGACCGATTTGCGGGCCTCTTCCATCGCCCGACGGTCGGGCCCGGATTCACAGCCGCCGAGGAGCAGTGTCACGAGCCCGAGGCCGACGGGCCCGAGGCGGTAAACAAGGGTATGCATAGGGGAAAGCGTAGATGACGCCGGCGAAACCGCTGAGGTTCCATCCCGGTTCAAGACCAGCTGAAATTGAAGCTGATGCTGATGCGCTCGGCCGTCGCCGGATTCGGGGCCACCTCGTGCCGGAGCCAGCTCTCGAACAGCACCACATTGCCGGCGACGGCCGGGTAGGTGACGTGCGTGCGGTGGCCGGGCCGGGCATCGGGCCGCTTCGGCGGCGCGGCCATGAACCGGTCCAGGCGCGGGTCCTCGAACTTCAGCCCCGCGCAGCCCGGGGGCGTCGCCACGTAGTAGGTCCCGCTGATGATCGAAAGCGGATGCAGGTGCAGCGAGTGCGCCGTGTGGGGCGGCATGATGTTTACCCAGCAGTCGGACAGGGCGATCGCCCGCCCGCGCAGGTCGAGGTCGAGGCTCCGGGCGTAGACGCGCGCGTGGCGCAGGAGTTTTTTTTCGAGTTCGCCGAAAGTGCTGGAGAAGCGGTGCAGGGTGTTGAGCGAGGCGTAGCTCGTGTAGCCGCCCGGGTAGTTCCTTGCCGACCAGCGCCGCCCGGCCGCGTCATAGTCGCGGATGCGATGGCATTCGTCGACCAGCCCGCGATTGAGGCGGTCGAGCCCCGCGCGCTGCAGGGGCTCGCAGTAGATCTGCGTGGCAAACCAGGATCGGACCGGCATGGGGGCACCGTGGAACCGCGCCCCGCCAGCGGCAACGGCGAAAAATCATTCCCGAAGGTTGTCTCATCGCCGTCCGTGGCTTTCTTCCTCCCCATGACTCTCCCGTTCCGCCTCGCGCTCGCGGCCGTCCTCCTCCTTCCCGGCGCGGCCGCCCGCGCCGCCGAACCCGTCTTGTCACGGCCGTTGCTCGTCGAGGTAAAGGAGGTGCCGGCGGCCGACCAGCAGAAGGGCGGGCGCTTCGACTACAGCGACTACAACCGCCAGGCGCTGCTTAGCCTGGTGCGCAACCGCGCGCTGCTGCTGGCCACGGCGGAGGAATTCGCCGCGCTCCAGCGCGACGGTTACCAGGCGACGGTCGTGATGGAGAGCCGGGACCCGCTCACGCTGTACCGCCGCGCGTACTACGGCCCGACCCTGAAACTGCCGGAGGTCTATCACACGTACGACCAGATCAACGCCCGCGCCGACGACCTGATGCGCCAGTGCCCGCGGCTGATCACGCGGATCCAGATCGGCGAAACCACCCAGTTTCACCGGCCGATCTACGCCTACCGCATCTCCAGCGACGCCCGCCACGCGCTGCCGCGGCCCGGCGTGCTCTACACCGGTTGCCATCATTCGGACGAGGTGATGGGCGCGGAGATTGTCACGGCATTGATGCAGGACCTGGTGCTCGGCTACGGCCGCGACCCGGCGGTGACGCGCTGGCTGGACCAGTGCGAGGTCTACGTGGTCCCGGTGGTCAATGTCGACGGCCACGACATCGTGACCTCGGGACGCGACCCGCGCTGGCGCAAGAACGCCCGCGACGTCAACGGCGACGGCGTGACCGGCGTGTTCCCGGAAGGCGTGGACGTGAACCGGGGCTACGATTTCAACTGGGCGATGGGTGGGTCCGACGTGCCCGCGAAGGACACGTACCGCGGGCCGTATCCGTTCTCGGAGGCGGAAAACCGCGCCATCCGGCATCTGCTGGAGCTGAAGTCGTTCGTGCTCTCGATCTCCTATCACAGCCAGGGCGAGGTCATCTATTACCCGTGGAGCTGGAACGGCCAGCCCGCGCCGGACGATGCGCTCATCCGGGAAATCGCCGACCAGATGGCGGCAAAGCTCGTGACGATGGACGGCAACGGGCACTACGCGGTGTCGCCCGGCGGAGCGTCGAGCCAGAGCTACGTGTGGCTCTACGGGCGCAAGGGCGACTTCGATTTCATTGTCGAGACCGGCAAGGGGACCCACCTGTTTGCGCCGGAGGACGTGCCCGGAATCATCGCCACCAACCTGGAGGGCGCCAAGGTCCTGCTCGACCGGGCCGGGGGTCCGGGCCTGGCCGTGCACGTGACCGACGCCGTCACCGGGCGGCCGCTGGTGGCGCAGGTCTGGCTGCCGCGGATCGAGAACGAGAGCGTCGACCGTCGGACGACCGAGGGCGGGTTCGGCCGCTATTGGCGGCCGCTGCGCCCGGGCCAGTATGACTTGATCATCTCCTGTCCCGGCTACCAGACCGCCGTGCGCAACGGCACCGAGGTCAAGCCGGGGGCTTGGACGCCGCTGGAAGTGGCGCTGATCCCGGCGAAGTGATGGGGCGGCTCCGGCAGCGGGAAGCGGAAAGCGGAAGGCTGAACGCCGGCGAGGCTCGGCCCGCTTTCAACCGGCGACCTTCAACTTTCAACCGAATGAATCCGGCTCACCGCGCGAGCAGGCGCAGGCCGATGACGCCGGTGACAATCAGGGCGATGCAGACGAGCCGCAGCGCGGCGGCGCTCTCGTGGAACAACACAATGCCCGCGATCGCGGTGCCCGCGGCGCCGATGCCGGTCCAGACCGCGTAGGCGGTGCCGATGGGCAGGCCGCGCGCCGCGAGGGCGAGCAGGAACATGCTGCCGGCCATCGCGAGCCCGACGCCGACCGACGGCCACAGGCGGGTAAAGCCGGCCGTGTACTTGAGCCCGGTGGCCCAGACGATCTCCAGAGCCGCGGCGATGAGCAGGTAGGTCCAGTGCATGGAAAATCAACGCACGCCGCCCATGAGGCGCCGGATCCAGGGCACCAGCGCCAGCAGCACCAGCGTGCAGGCCCCGACGCCCAGCGCCTGGTGCCAGAAGAAAGTCGCAAGCTGGCCGGGATCCTCGCCGCTGAAGTCCCCGGCGAGCACGCCCGCGAGCTTGTTGCCCAGCGCCGCGGCGAGAAACCAGATGCCCATCACGAGCCCGACCAGGCGGTCGGGCGCCAGCTTGGTCATGGTCGAAAGCCCGACCGGGCTCAGCAGCATCTCGCCGACCGTCTGGACGAGGAAGAGGGCGAGCAGCCACCCCGGCCCGACCCGGCCCGCGGCGGTGAGGCGGGCGGCGGGCACCATGAGGGCAAATGACAGGGCGACGAACAGCAGACCCAGTGCGAACTTGAGCGGGCTCGACGGCTGGCGCGGTCCCAGCCGGATCCAGAGCAGCGCGAATAGTGGCGCGAGGAGAATGACCCAGACGGAATTCACCGACTGCCACCAGGACGACGGGAAGCTCCAGCCAAAAACCTCGTTGCGCGTGAAGCGGTCGGCGAACAGCGAAATGGTCGACCCGGTTTGCTCAAAAATGGCCCAGAAGATCTCCGCCGCGAAGAAGAACACGAGGATCGCCGCGAGCCGCTTGCTGTCGGCATCGGCCCGGAAGGCGAAGTGAAGGATGGCGCCGACCTGAAGCGCGAACAGCCCGTAGACCACCTCCGGCCAGCGGTCGCAGGCCAGCATCGCCCCGATGAGCAGGAGCGACCCGAGCGCGACGAGGGCCAGGCGGCCCCACGGGCGCGAGCCGTCGGCCGCGGGCGCGGGCGGCCGGCCGACGTGGGCGAGCCGGTCGCGCTGGATGACATACATGATGAGCCCGAACGTCATGCCCACGCCCGCCGCCGCGAAGCCCCAGTGCCAGCTGTGGAGCGGGTCCAGGCCGGCCGAGGCGAGGATTCGCTGCCAGCCCGGTCCCTGCGCGAGGTACCCCGTGATCAGCGGGGCGATGAACGCCCCAAGGTTGATGCCCATGTAGAAGATCGAGAATCCGGCGTCGCGCCGCTCGTCGCCCGGGGCGTACAGGCTGCCGACCATCGTGGAGATGTTCGGCTTAAGCAGGCCCGTGCCGAGGGCAATGAGGACGAGGCCGGCGAAGAACGTGGCCGGGGAGTCGAACGCCATCGAAAAATGTCCCGTGGCGATCACCGCGCCGCCAACCAGCACCGCCCGGCGGGCGCCGATGAAATTGTCGGCGATGAAGCCGCCGAGGATCGAGAGCAGGTACACGCTCATCGTGTAGGTGCCGTAGATCGTCGCGGCGGACCGGGTGTCGTACCCGAGCCCGCCCTCGGCCGCGGTCCTCACCATGAAGAGCATCAGCAGCGCCCGCATGCCGTAGTAGCTGAATCGCTCCCACATCTCGGTGAAAAAGAGGGTGGTGAGCCCGCGCGGGTGACCCCCGATGCCGCCGGTCGCCCGCGGGTCGGTCGTGGGCACCGGACCGAGGTCGGAGGGCGCGGACGGGGCGGACGCGGAACTCATGGCCGCGCAGCTTGGCGCTCCGGCGGGTCGCGGCAACGCGGAAACCGCCGCGGCTTGCGCTCGCGTCGGTCCATGGCCGGGGGTAGACGGAATCCCACCGCCATGAATCGCCTTCTCCTCTGCTGCCTGCTCGCGGCGCTGGCCGGGCCGGAATCTGCCCGGGCCGCCGCGGAAGTCCTGCTGGTGCCGCCGGCCGCGGGCGCCCGGGCCGGGAAGCTCCTCGAGCTCACGGTCTACCTCAACAACCCGACCACGGAGCCGTTCACCCTCGTTGTGCCGGACGTGCTGCACGCCGACATCGCGAGCGCGACGGAGCAGCGGCGGGTGAACGCCGTGGCGGCCGGTCGGGAGACCGGCGAACGGCGGGTCGTGGCCCCGATGAATTTCGCCACCCTCAAGGTTGCCCTCGTGCTGCCCGACACCCTGGAGGGCACCGTGTCGCTCCGGCTCCCGGATCTTGGCACCAATGCGGTGATGTTCGCAGTCGAGCCGGCGCTGGCGGTGAAGGCGACGCCGCTCGCGCGCCAGGCGGCCGAGGAGGCGGTGGCGAGCCGGGGAGAGGACCTCGATCTCGACACGGACCGCGAGATGATCCGGCGACACATCTCCCGGTTCGAGCCGATCTATTTCGCCGTCGGCGCCCACGGCGGCACGAACGCCCGGTTCCAGTTCAGCTTCAAGTACCTCCTGGTCGCGGCGAACAACAACGACCCGGCCTGGTACAACTCCGTCTATCTCGGCTACACGCAGACCTCGCTGTGGGACCTGGCGAGCAACTCGAAGCCTTTCTACGACTCGAGCTACAAGCCCACGCTGTTTTTCCTGCGCGAGTCGCTCAAGTGGCACCCGTCGTGGCTCTCGCAGCTCGGCCTGATCGCCGGCGTGCAGCATGAGTCGAACGGCAAGGGCGGCCCGGATTCCCGGAGCCTCAACACCGCCTATGCGGCCCCGGTCGCGGTCTGGACCTTCGCCCGCGACTGGCGGCTGGTGGTCGCGCCGCGCGTGGTCGCGTACCTCGAGAAGCAGGAGAACCCGGACATCGCCCGCTACCGCGGCAACGTCGACTGGTACCTGCGGCTCGGGACCGACAAGGGCGTCCAGTTCGCCGCGCTCCTGCGCAAGGGCAACGGGGGCGGATACGGCAGCGGGCAGCTCGACGTGACCGTGCCGCTGCGGTCACTCCCGGCCTTTTCCCCCAACGCGGGCGGCTACCTCCAGTTCCAGTACTTCAACGGCTGGGGCGAGAGCCTGCTCGACTACAACCGCCGCCGGCCGGACCAGTTCCGGCTCGGTTACACGATCGTGCGATGACGGTGGTGCTGGCCTATTACGGCGGGCTGAGCCTGGTCACGTTCGGGCTGTACGTCGCGGACAAGGCCGCGGCCCGGCGACAGGGGGCGCGAATCGCGGAGCGAACGCTGCAGGGGTGGACGTGGGCGGGCGGTTTCGCGGGCGCGATCGCCGGCCAGGCGCTGCTGCGGCACAAGACCCGCCACCCCGGGATCGTGCTGGGCGCCTGGTTCGCGCTGCTGCTGCACCTCGGCGCGTGGGCCTGGTGGCTCAGCGCGGCGGGAAGATCGGGCTGATGATCGCGTGCACCATCTCGGGCGGCGATTTCAGCCGGATGTTCGGCTGGTAGATGTGCCCGACCGCAACCTCCTCGCCCGTGATCACCGTGCGCACGCTGACGCTCATCTCGATCAGGTACGTCCGAAAATCCCATTCGGAGCGGGAATTGTAGCTGAGCACGAGATCCATGCCGTCCGGCATCATCGTGAGGGGACCCTTCGCCGTCTCATAGCCGCGGCGCTGGAGCTCGGCGACGATCAGGTCGTCAACGTGCAGGTTGTCCGTGAGCAGGTGCTCGACGAAGACCCGCTTGTATTTCTTCAGGTTGGTCGACGAATGGGTCGAGATGGACGTGCAGCCCGCCAGCACGAACGCGAGACCGGCCAGCAGCAGGGAAAGGAATTTCATGAAGGGATCGCGGAGCGGCGGAAGCTTGAGAGCCGGGGCGGTGGGGGATGTTCCGGGAATTAGCCGTGCAGGTACGAGTTGAGGAGATTCTCGAGGTACTCCTGCTTGCCCGAGCGCGGCCGGGGCTCGCCCAGCTTGGTTAGCACGAGGCGGTTGAGCTCGCGGAAGCCGAGGCGGCGCCGGGCGATGTCGCGGCCAAAGCCGGAGTCATAGCTGGCATAGCGCTGCTTCACGAAGTCCGTCAGCCGGCCGTCGGCCAGGATCCGGCGCGCCGTCTTGAAGGCGAGGGCGTACGCGTCCATGCCGCCGATGTGGGCGTGGAAGAGGTCCGCGGGGTCGATCGAGGCGCGGCGCAGCTTGGCGTCGAAGTTGAGGCCGCCGTTGCCCAGGCCGCCCGCGCGCAGGATCGAGACCATGGCGAGGGTGAGCTCCTTGACGTTGGTGTTGAACTGGTCGGTGTCCCACCCGAGCAGCTCATCGCCCGCGTTGGCGTCGATCGATCCGAGCATGCCGTGGGCGGCCGCGACTTCGATCTCGTGCTGGAAGGTGTGGCCGGCAAGCGTCGCGTGATTGGTCTCGATGTTGAACTTGAAGTGCCGCTCCAGCCCGTAGGTGCGGAGGAAGGCGACGCCGCTGGCGACGTCGAAGTCGTACTGGTGCTTGGTCGGCTCCTTCGGCTTGGGCTCGATGTAGAACTGGCCCTTGAACCCGATGCTCTTCGCATGGTCGACCGCCATGTGGAGGAACGCCGCGAGGTGGTCCTGCTCGCGCTTGAGGTTGGTGTTGAGCAGGGTCTCGTAGCCCTCGCGGCCGCCCCAGAAAGTGTAGCCCGCACCGCCGAGCGCCTGCGTGACCTCGAGCGCTTTCTTCACCTGCGCCGCGGCGTAGGCGAAGACGTGGGCGTCGGGGTTCGTCGCGGCCCCGCACATGTAGCGGCGGTTCGAGAACAGGTTCGCGGTGCCCCAGAGCAGCTTCACCCCCGTGGCGCGCTGCAGCTGCCGCGCGTGCGCGACGAGCCGGTCGAGGTGGCGGTTGGTCTCGGCCAGCGTCCGGCCCTCCGGCGCAATGTCGCGGTCGTGAAAGCACCAGAACGGATTGCCGAGCTTCTGGAAGAACTCGAAGGCCGCGTCCATCCGCGCCTTCGCGACCGAGATCGGGTCCTTGCCCGACTCCCACCGGCGGATGATCGTGCCTGGCCCAAACGGGTCGGCGCCGGTGCCGCGGAAGGCGTGCCAGTATGCGACCGAGAAGCGCAGGTGATCGCGCATCTTCCGGCCGTCCACGATCTCGTCCGGGTTGTAGTGCCGGAACGCCAGCGGATTCCGGGAACCGGTGCCTTCATAGGCGATGGACTTGATCTGGGGGAAATGAGCCCGGGATTTTTTCATGGAAGACCGTCACGCTATGGCGCCGCCCGGGTCGGAACCAGCGGAAAACGCGGCGCGCGCCTAGAAACGGGTGCGCAGCAGGACCCGGACGGAGCGCGGCGCGCCAGGCGAGAGGTTGGTATTGCTGTCGGCGTTCGCGTAGTAGCGGATTCCGCCGAGGTTCTCGATGTTGACTTGAAGGTCGCAGCGCGCGCCGAGCGGGAGATAGGCGGCCGCATCCAGGCGGGCGTAGCCGGGCAGCACCACCGTGTTGTCGATCGCCGCGTACATGTCGGAGCGGCTGACCACGCCGAGGCCGAAGCCGAGGCGGGGGCGGAGGTCATAGCGGTTCCAGAGCGAGAAATTGTGCCGTGGGACCTGTGCCACCCGCGCACCCGCCGGGGCCGCCGTCGTGGCGGACCGGATGATGGCATCCTGATAGGCGTAGCCGCCCGACAGGCTCCATGCGCCCGTCAGTCGCCCGGTGATGCCCAGTTCCGTGCCGGACGTCCGCGTGCGGCCGGTCTGAAGGATCCGGGTTGGGTCGGCCGGATCTGTGGCCCGGGTGTTGGTGCGGTCGAGCTGGTAGACCGCGACCGTGACGGAGAGGCCGCGGGCCGGTTCCCATTTGGCCCCGAGCTCGCGATTGACGAAGCGCTCGGGCTTCACCTGCTCGGTGATAGAGGTGAGCGAGGCGAACTGGTCGCCCGAACTCGGGAGGTGTGACACGCTCAGGCTCGCGTAGGTGGAGACGGTCGGACGAGGCTTGAAGACCAGTCCCGCGCGCGGCGACATCAGATGATCCACGCGGCGAAGATGGTCGCCGGTCCGGCGATTGAAGTAGTCGAGGGCGAATTCGTCCCAGCGGATTCCCAGCACGGCCTGCCAGGCCGGGCCGAACTCGGCCTGATCCTGGACGTAAACAGCGGCGACCTGGGTGCGAAGATGATTGTCGGCGTCGGTCGCGCTTTGGTGAAACGTGGCCGAGGTTTCGATCGTGGGCGAGGCATAGGGCACCTGGATCGACGTGGACGCGTTGCCGAAATAGCCGGTGTTCCGGAAATTCTCGGTGTGCTGCCGGCCAAGCTCGAGGCCGCCGAGCAGCGTGTGCTTTACCTTGCCGCGAGTAAGCTCACGGGTCAGGTCGGTCTGATTGAAGAGGTTTTGGCGGCGAGTGGCATTGTTGTAGGCGGTCAAGGTGACGAGCGTCTGGGCGGCGTTGACCGCACCCGGCACATAGTTCTGGTAGCCCCGGTCGTAGTCGGCGTAGAGCGTGCGGTTCCGGATCTCGCCGTCGATCAGGCGCCGGCTGACCGTGGCGGTGAAAAAGTCGGCGGCGGCGTGCACGTGACTGTCCCCGGGATTGCCGAAAAACGTCCCGAGCGGAACCGGAGCCGGGCGGCCCAGCAGCGAAGTGATTCCACGGTCGGCGGTGCGCCGGTCGCGCAGGTGCTCGTACGAAAAAACGGCATTGATGCCGGAGCGCGTGGCGTACGCCAGGCTGGGATTGACCCCTGAGCGCGCGAGCGAGACGCCGTGGCGGAAACTGCCGGAGTCTTCCGACAGCGCATTAAACCTCATCGCGAAGCGGTCCGAAATCGGCGCATTCAGATCGGCAGTGGCGCGCAGGAAACCGAAGCTCCCGGCCGCCATGCTCAACTCGCGGAGTGGGGACGGCGCCGGTTCCTTGAGCACCCGATTGATCAACCCGCCGCCGCCGCCGCGGCCAAAAATCATGGCGTTGGGCCCGCGCAGCACCTCGATCCGGCCGACGTTGTAAAGGTCGCGATAGTACTGGACGTCGTCGCGGACCCCGTTGACAAAAAAATCGGCGGACGAGCTGTTGCCACGAAAGATGACCTGATCGCGGTTGTTCTCGCCCTGATGGGCCGTGATCCCGGGAACGTAGCGCACGACATCGCCGACGCTGAGCAACTGTTGGTCCTCGATCTGCTTTTGAGTGACGATGGTCACCGCCTGCGGAACCTCGAGCAAGGGAGTGCTGGTCTTGGTTGCGCTCTGGATCTGGATGGCCTGATAGGACTCGTGGTCGGAGTCGACGCGACCATCGCGGACCTCGAAACTATCGAGTCGGATTGGCGGCTGCGCCGATTCGGAGGACAGCGCGAGTTCGGCCTGATCGCCGGCGACGGCGGCAGGTCCGCAGGCGAGCGAGCCGATTATGACGGTGATGCGGGCCAGACGGCTAAGGCCTGCAGTCTGAGAGTCTGTCTCAATTGAAATCCAGGGGTGGTTTAGGTTCATGGAATGGAGAAATCAGCGCCTCAGCGTCCGCTCAGGGACGTTGGCGAGAGGCAGCAATTTCCGAAGGTTACCCGCGTATTTACAACAGCTAGTGGGGATAGAGAAACCATCCGAGTGGTGCTTCTGGCGCAGTCCGTTTTC
>JAFEGX010000123.1 GCA_018239675.1 Verrucomicrobiota bacterium | reverse complement strand
TGAAGAGCGTGCCCTGCGCCCCGACAATGTCGCCGAGGTCGAGCTTCTTGAACGCCGCAAAGGCCTCCTCGCCCACGACGTCCTTCTTTACGTACAGCTGGATTTGGCCCTGCTGGTCGAGGATCTTCACGAACTGGCTTTTGCCCATGTCGCGGATCACCACGAGCCGGCCCGCCACCGTCACCGGCACCGCGTTTTCCTGCCCGTCCACATACGCCTTGAGCGCCTCGGCCGAGAAATGGGTCGTCGGGCAGTTCGCCCGGAACGGGTCGAAGCCGGCCGCCCGCAGGTCCGCGAGCTTCTGCCGCCGCACGGCATGCTGGTCGTGGCTGATGTCAATGGGTTGGTCGCTCATGAAAGGGTCACGAAGTAGCCACCTCCCCGCACCCGGGGCAATGGGATTTTCATGGGCTTGCCCGGACCCGGCCCCACCGCCGCCGCACCGGATTCGCCACGAAGGCCACGAAGCTCACAAAGCCCGGAGAGGGTTGGGCTTGGCGAGCCTCGCGGTCTTGGCGGTAAAACCAACGGACGTCTACCCTACAGGCCGAATTCGCGCAGGGCCGAGGGTTCGGTGACCTGGACGATCGTTGGCGACGCCACCGACCAGTCGAGCACGCCGACCAGCAGCCGGTAATAGCGCAGGCCGAAATAGGCGACGAGCCAGCGGTCGCCACGCCGCGCGATCACCTCCATCCCGGTCACGTCCGCCCGCACCGTCGTCGGGGTGACGTCCGGCCAGCGATAGGGGTTGTCCGAGTCGACATAGCTCCACGCGTGGTGCCCGCCGAAAAACAGCCGCCAGCGGTCGCCCGCCGGCTGCACGTTGCTCGACTCGCACTGGTTCCAGCCCGAGAACGCATAGGCAATCCCCTCGTCCTTCCACTCGCGCAGGTCCACCGACGACGCCCGCGCCACGCAACCGCGGCCGTCCTTCGTCACCGCCGTGTAGTACAGCTGGAACCGCCCGTCATGCTCGAGCACGTGCGGGTCGCGGCAGGCCGCCCCGCCGCTGGTCGGACAAAACGCCCAGCCATAGTCCTCCGGGCGGATCACGGGACGATCCCCCAGCCGCTCCCAATGGAACAGGTCGGTCGACGTCGCGATGCCGATGCGCTGGGTGTTGTCTGTCGCGACGCCGGTGTAGAACATCCAGTGCCGGCCGCCGTGGCTGAGCACGTAGGGGGCGAACACATGCCCGTGGTCCCAGCCGCGCACGTCGATGAAGAAACACGCCTCATGGGTCTCCCAGGTCACGAAGTCGCGCGTGGTCGCATGCCCGAACCACACCTCGTTGCCCGGCAGGCAGCAGCTCACGCCGGCCGTGCCGGCGATGTGGTAGAGGTGCCACACGCCCTCGACCCGATGCAGGCAGAAGTCCTTCAGGTAAAATCCCAGCGGCGCATACCCCACCTTGAGCCAGTCCTCCTGGTGCCGCCGCGACCGCTCCACCGCGTCGAGGTAACACTGATAGTCGGGATTCATCGAGATTTCGGAATTACGATTGACGATTTACGATTTCGATTCCGGCCGCGAACCGTTGGCGGAAGGGCCCTCTGATTACCATGCCGACACTCCCGGAAGCCAGACTCCACGTCACGCCTGCGAAGATCGACAATCGCAACTCGTAAATCGTAAATCCAAAACGCCCTATCTTTGCCAGCGGTCGTTCATGACCGGGAGCGGCGGGAATGGCGCGTGGGGCTCGCGCTGGTACCAGAAGGCGGTGGAGGCGATGTCGTCGGTGAGAGGCTGGTAGATGTGGCCCGGCCACCAGCCGAGGGTCTGCACCGTGACGCGGAGGTCCTGCGCGAAGCCGATGCTGTCGACGATGTGCCACCGGTAGAGACCGAAGTACCGCGGGCCGTCGCTGCTGCCGGTGTGCGCGAGCGGCATGCCGACAAACGGCGCGTTGAACACCTGCTCGACCTGGTCCTTCTGCGGATGGCGGAAGAAACCCCACGCCCCGCCGAAATAGTCCTCGGTGCCGTTGTCGCAGATCGTCGGGAACTCGCGGTCGCCATCGAGGTAGAATTTCACCTCACCCTCGCCCCACCAGCCGCGCGAGAGCGCGGTCCACGCGAGGTAGGTGCCGACGTAGGTGCCGGCGCCCTTCACGCCATCGAGGATCGTGTGCTCGGGATGCTCCCGCCGCGTCAGGCTGCGCCGCCACTGCGCGTGAAAGTACGCCGCGTCCGCCGGCACCGGGTGGAGCTTGTAGAGCACCTTGTACGCGACGATGCGGACATCGGCCCGGCCGTCGTTCGTCAGCGTGATGCGCGCGTGCTGCCGGAACGGCATCGGCCAGTAGCAGCCGCAGCCGCGGTGGGGCGCCACCGTCACCGGCAGCGAGGTCACCGGATGCGGCTGGGTGTCGAAACCCATCGCGAAAAAATCGCCCATCGGCACCTCCACCGAGGGGGCCGCCTCGCCGTCCCAGTACATCCGGATGACCAGCGTGCGGAATTCCTCCGCGCTGGCCGTGATCCAGAACTGATTGATGCAGCCCGGGCCCGCGATGTCGGCGAGGGTCACGGTCTCGCCCTGCTTCACGCTGATGAATGGCCGGACCTTCCAGCCGCGGCCGAGGTGCTTCGCCGGCCCGCTGTGCGCGAGGAACGGGTCGTCGGGATTCGGATCCCAGCGCGCCGCGCCGCCCTTCTCGCCGGTGGGATTCTCGGCGTTGATCATGCGGGTGACGGCACCTGACTGGAACGGCAGGTGGCCGAGGAGATTGGTCATTGGGGACAGGTCCATGGGAAATCAGGGGGTGAACACGGCCTGCAGCCGCCGGGTGCGCGCGACCGCCTCGGGCAGGTAGGTAAGCCCGTCGATCGGGGTGAGCAACACCTGGGTGCGGCGGCATTGGTAGCGGCCGCCCCCGAGCGGCCGCAGGTCGCCCGCCGCGGGCGGTGGCACGGCCGTCTCGGTTTCGGCTGCCAGCAGCAGCGGACCGTGCATGAAGTGGAGGCCGCCCGGGAACGCCGCCGGATACCGCGCCGACTCCGCCGCCACCGCGATCGGGAACTCGAGCTCGAGCGCGTCCGCCACCGCCAAGTCCGTCGTCACGACGGCAAACCCCGCCTCCACCGTCAGCGGCAGCACCCGCCCAGCGCGCCGGACGGCGAGCGAGCCCGCAGCCACGCCCGGCGGCACGAAAAAGCGCAGTCTCCACTGTCCCGCGCCCCCGCCTTCGGTCACGGAATAGGTGACCCGGCCGGCATAAGGGTACTCGCTCGAAACGGTGAGGCCCAGCGTGCCGCCGGGGGCGCGGATCGTGACCGAGCCGTCGAAGTAGAACGGCAGCCACGCCTCGCGCGGCCGCGCCGGGTCGGTGAATGCGGCGTAGCGCGCCGCGCACGCCAGGCCCTCGGCGCCGCGCATCGTGCAGCACCACGGGGCCTCGAACCATTTGAACGCCTGGACGAATCGCTGGTCCGCCGCGCCCGTGCAGTGGTCGCAGCCGAACCCGCCGTTCGGGCGCTGGTGGTGACAGAGCGCGTTGTGATAGATGCGGTGCGCCTCGCCGAGGTAGCCGGCCTCGCGCGTGACCGACCACAGCTGCACCGCGAGCATGAACGAGTCGATGATCGCGCAGGTTTCCGTCCACTCGGGGCGCCCGAACCAGTTGAAATTGCCGTGGTGCTCGGTGCGCGCGAGGTCGAGGTAGGACTGGAACCGCGCCCGGACCAGCGCGAGCAGTTCCGCCCGCGGGTCCACCTCGAGGTACCAGCGCAGGATGCCGCGCAGCGTAGTCAGCGTCGCGTGCGTCTGCGCGCCGAGCCGCAGGATGTCGAGCTGCGCATAGCGCGCGATCATGGTCTCGACCAGGTCGCGCAGCGCGGGCGTCGGATCGACCACGTAGGCCTGGGTGAGGCCGTCGAGGGTGAAGAACACCGTGCCGATGTCGGTGGAAAGCCCGACCCACGCGCCGTCGTTCTCGATGGTGAGCCCGGACACGGGACCGCCCTTGAGCTTGTCCAACGGCGAGTCGGGATACTGCGCGTAGAGTCCGCGCGACGGCAGCATGAGGTTCGCGACGATCCCGCGGATGGCCTCGAGCGCACGGGAATCTTTTTTCCAGAGATAAAACTCGCAGAGCCCCCGCAGCATGCCGTTGTGGCCGCCGATCTGGTTCTCGTCGCCCTGCCCGGCCGGCAGCACGCGACCGATGTAACCGTGGCCGTTGGTCGCCTCGGGCCAGCGGCGGATCGTCTCCTCGGCGCGCGGAGCCTCGCGTCCCAGGACCTGGGCGTCGAGCGTCAGCCCGAGCAGCGTGCGCCCGAGCCAGTCGCCGGGCGCCTCGCGCGCGGTAAATGCCGTGATGGCCGACTCGAACGAGAACTCCGGGTCGTGGAGCCGCCCGAAATTCAGCTGCAACCGCCGCCGCAGATCGCCGGCCGGCCGGGTGTCGGCGAGCGTAGTGGCCTGGAGGGGGGCGGGTGACATGGGAAGACGGGGTTTCGTCACACAGCCCCACCGTCCCGGACGGCGCAAGCCCACAGGATTTGAACGATCAACCCGGACCGCCGCGCGCAGCCGAACCGGATCGGCTTCCAAAGCTCGTTTTGCCGCAAGAATGCTCACAAAGCGCAGAACAATCCGACCGCAGCCGACAGCGTCGGGCACTCTTCAGGTTCCACGCATCGCGCTGATTGGACTCCTACCCGAACCGAGGTGTTTCTTGCGCCTGCTGCACATTCTGGCGGCCCACCTTCGATGCGAGGCTCCGATTTCTACCGGGATACACTCGTCAGCTGGCCGAATGGACCGGTTGTGGGGAACTTCTGTCGACGGTGAGGCGAGGCACGACCTCCCCCGGAGATTGCATTCCCGCTCAAACTCCTCACTTTTCGCCCTTCGATGGACACCGCCCGCAAACCTTCCTGGCTCCGAGCCAAGTTGCCCTCCGGTCCCGGTTACGCCGCGACCCGCCGGCTGGTGGATGACAACGTCCTCCACACGGTGTGCCAGAGCGCGCAGTGCCCGAACCTGGGCGAATGCTGGTCGCGCGGTACGGCAACGGTCATGATTCTTGGCAACATCTGCACCCGGTCGTGCAACTTCTGCGCGATCCAGACCGGCCGTCCGACCGAGCTCGACCTTGGCGAGCCGGCGCGCGTGGCGGACGCGGTGGCCAAGATGAACCTCCGCCACTGCGTGGTCACGAGCGTGGCCCGCGACGAGCTGGCGGACGGCGGCGCCAGCGTCTGGGCCGCGACGATCCGCGCGATCCGCCACCGCAATCCTCACACGGCAATCGAGGTGCTCGTGCCCGATTTCAAGGGACAACTCGACCTCGTTGACCTCGTCCTCGCGGCCAAGCCCGACATCTACAATCACAATCTCGAAACCGTGGAGCGCCTGCAGAAACCGGTCCGGGTTCAGGCCCGCTACGACCGTTCCCGCTCCGTGCTGCGGCACGCGAAGAGCCGCGGATTTGTCACGAAGACCGGCATCATGCTCGGCCTCGGCGAGGAGCAGCACGAGATCGAGCAGACCATCCGCGACATCGCGGCGGACCAGACGAACATCCTGACCATCGGCCAGTACCTCCAGCCGACCGCGCAGCACCTGCCGGTCGTGCGCTGGGTGCCGCCGGAGGAATTCGCGCACTGGAAGGAATTTGGCCTGGCCCATGGCTTGGGCGTGGTCGAGAGCGGACCGCTGGTGCGCTCGAGCTACCATGCCGACGAGCAGTCGCAGAAGTACACCGGCGTCGAGCACCTCAACACAGTGAACGCCCTCGCCGCCAGGTAGGACGGGGCTCCCAACCCACTCCGCTGCCTGGGTCCGCCCCCAAGGTCGCGAAGGGCACTAAGCTCGGACCTCTCCAGCCTTCGCGGCCTTCGCGCGCTTGGCGGAGGATCCGGTTGATCGCAGTCGTGGTGGACCGACCAGCAGCGAACCAGCCCGTCCAGGTTTGGGTTTCGCAGTGAGATCGGGCCAGCCGGGCCGGAAAAATTCTCCGTGCCCTCGGGGCCGGCGCCGTGCATGCTGGCCGGATGAAATCGCGCCGCGAAATCGTCGAAAACTGGCTGCCCCGCTACACTGGCGTGCCGCTCAGCGGATTCGGCGAGTACATCATCCTCACCAACTTCGATCGCTACGTGAAGCTGTTCGCCCAGCAGCATCGCGTCCCCGTGCTCGGCCGGGACAAGCCGATGTCGAGCGCCACGGCGGGGGACATCACGATCATCAACTTCGGCATGGGCAGCGCCGTCGCCGCCACGGTGATGGACCTGCTCAGCGCGATCAAACCCAAGGCCGTGCTCTTCCTTGGCAAATGCGGCGGCGTGAAGCACCGCGCGGAGCTCGGCGACTTCATCCTCCCGATCGCCGCCATCCGCGGCGAGGGCACAAGTAACGACTACTTCCCGCCCGAGGTCCCCGCCCTGCCGTCGTTCGCGCTCCAGAAGGCCATCTCCACCACGATCCGCGACCACGCCCGCGACTATTGGACCGGCACCGTCTACACCACCAACCGCCGGGTGTGGGAGCACGACGACAAGTTCAAGCGGTACCTGAAGAAGATCCGCGTGCTGGCGATCGACATGGAGACCGCGACGATCTTCATGACCGGCTTCTACAACGAAATTCCCACGGGCGCCCTGCTGCTCGTGTCCGACCAGCCCATGACCCCGGAGGGCGTGAAGACCGCGAAGAGCGACGAGCAGGTCGACACGACCTACGTCCTCGACCACCTCCGCATCGGCATCGACTCCCTGAAGCAGCTCATCAACCGCGGGCTGACGGTAAAGCACCTCAAATTCTAAGGGTTCGGAATTCGAAGTTCGGAATTCGAGGCTGACGAAGCGCTCCGCGCCCCGGGGTCCCGGCAAGACTTGGTTCCGAGATCCGTGCCATCGCGGCCGGCCAGATCGACCAGCGACACCGCGGACCAAATCCGGAATCCGCAATCCGCAATTCTCAGGCTCTTACCGTCGGGTGCGCGCGGAGGCGGTAGCGTCGCGGGCTGAGGCCGAAGCGCTTCCGGAACAGGGCGTAGAAATGCGAGAGGTTGTTGAGCCCGCAATCGAGGGCGATGTCCATGATCGGCCGGCTCGTGTCGGCGAGTTGGCGCGCGGCGTACTCCATGCGCGCGGTGTTCACCAAGTCGGTCGGCGTCTCGCCGTAGCAGCGAAACGCGGCCCGGGCGACGTGCGACGGGCTGCGGCCGGCGAGCCGGGCGAGCGCGCGGGTGCCACCGGCAAAATGCTCGGGGCTGGCGAGCTCGCGGCGCGCCCGGGCGAGCCACTCGGGCACCGGCTTCGCGCCGCGCACCGGGCCGTGCAGCAGCCCCGGCAGCTCCATCAGAAAACCGTCCAGCACGACCCGCGGCCGGCCCGGCGACGCCAGCCGCGCCGCCCAGTGCGCGAGCGTCGCCTCGCCGGGCGCGTCAACCGGCCAGCCGCGGTCGGCCGGGGCCCGCTCGTAGGGGTCGGGCGCGGCGGCGAAGTACCGCCGCCGGACCTCGGCCCAGCTCCGGCTCGGGAACGCGAGGTTCAGGATCCGCAGCGGGGCGGCGTCCGAGCCCGTGACGTGGTGCCGGTCGGCCGGGCGGATGAGAAACAGCCGCCCGGGTTGCAGCGGGATCGTCCGCCCGTTGAGCAAGTGCTCGCCGCGCCCGCGCGCGACCCAGAACAGCTCGTGGAAATCGTGGTCATGGTAGCGGGCGGCGTTGTCCGCCGTCAGGTCCGTCTGCGCGAAGTGGTACGCCTCGCCGGGACGGACGAATTCGGCCAGGCGGAAATGGGAGCACTCCAGGGGCATGAGGACAATATAACACAAGAAAAGGCGCTTTTATGGCAAGATTTCATCCCGCGAGGATGATATAACACAAGCATGGTTGCCTCCACCTCCACTCCCACTTCCAACCCGCGCCTGAGCCCCGAGCAAGTCGCCAAATACAATCTCGAGGGCTACCACATCTTCCGCGAGCAGGTCTTCCCCGAGAAGAAATTCCTGGGCCTGAAGAACTGCTTCGAAACCATCCTCGACAACCTCGAGTCGGATGTGCGGCCCGAGTCGATGGACGTCCCGCACTTCCAGCATCCCGAGCTGTTCGAGTGGCTCTTCGCCGACGAGGTGCTCGACCTGGTCGAGCCGATCCTCGGCCCGGACATCGCGCTCTTCGCGAGTCATTTCATCTGCAAGCCCCGCGGCAACGGCAAGCGCGTGCCGTGGCACGAGGACTCGCATTACTGGCAGACGATGATCTCGCCGATGGAGGTCGTGACCGTCTGGCTCGCGATCGACCCGTCCACGAAACAGAACGGCTGCATGTACGTGATCCCGCGGACGCACAACTCGGGCAAGCGCGGGTTCTCGGACTACTACGACCTGAAGCCGGGCGAGGCCGTGTTCAACGACGAGATCAACGAGTCGCAGCGCGACACCTCCCGGGCCGTCGCGGTCGAACTCGAAGCCGGCCAGTGCAGCCTCCACGACGGCCGTATCATCCACGGCAGCGAGGCCAACACGTCGAACCTCCGCCGCTGCGGCTACACCATGCGGTACGTGAGCACCCGGGTCCGCCAGCACCACGAGAAGATCGGCGCCTGGCATCACCTGTACCTCGCCCGCGGCAAGGATCACGCCGGCAATATCTATGGCGACCCGACGCGCGCCTATCACGAGATGGCCCGCTTCCGCGCCAAGCACGGCAAGAACGGCCACTGATCGTCTTTCCAGCTAACCTCCAATAACCCCGGGGCACGGCGCCAGACGGCACCGTGCCCCGACTGTTTTTTCGGCCGGCGTTCGACCGTTGAACCCGCCGGAAGATCGTCCCAGTTTCGCGGCATGACCTTCCCCGCCCTCGTCCGCCGCGCCCGCAGGGTCCGCGCCCTCTATGCCGAGCTAGAAAAGCGCCGTGACGGCCGCCCGTGGTCCGGTGCCGAGCTGGCTCAGGGGTTCGTCGGCGATGTCGGCGACCTCATGAAACTGGTGATGGCCAAGGAGGGACGGCGGCGGGCCCGCAACGTCGACGCGGCCCTCGCCCACGAGCTGGCCGACTGCCTGTGGTCGGTCCTCATCCTCGCCGACGTCTACGGCGTCGATCTCGAAAAGGCGTTCGTCCGCACCATGGCAGGACTCGAGCGGCGGCTCAGTCGGAAGCGGTCAGTTGAGCGTTGACGGATGAAAGTGGAAGGGCGCGTGGCACCGACAATTGGTTCGTGCCTGGCGGACAGGACCTGACTTGCCGGGAGGAGAGGCTCGAGTACGCCAAGGAATGCAGCATCCCTTCCCCGGGTCGGCTGCTTTCAACCGACGCCTTTCAACCTTCAACCGGATCGTCCCGGTTCAGCCCTCGACGTCGAACCAGAACGGCACGAACTCCTCGTGACCGGCGACGTTGAGCTGGGCCCAGATCACGTAGCTGCCGGCCTGCGGGATCATCACCTTGAAATTCAGCGTCGGCTTCACCGGGTCCGGGGGCTGCGTGAGGTCGAGTTCCAAAGGGTGAAGGTGCGCGAAACCGCTGCGCGCCTCGTCAAAAGCGACCAGGTGCGCAAACGCCCCCATCACCGGCTCGAGCGGCACGCGGCCGCCGCCGGGCCGCGTGATCGTCAGCCGGAGATCCACCGGGCGCCGCGCCTGCACTGGCAGGACCGCCGGGGTCAGCTCGCAATGCAGGCCGTCGCGGTCCGCCTTCCACGACGGCTCGTGGCGCATCACGACCTGGTAGGCCGGTGGCAGCCCCGAGCGGCCGACCTTCAGGTCAGTCGAGGCATAGAGCCCGCGGGCCGTGGCCACCGGCGTGAAGTCGGCGAACACGCGGTACACGCCCTCGCGTTTCGGCGTGAACGAGAAGGTCCAGTCGCCCGGGTGCAGTCCCGGCTCGGGGTGGACGTGCTGGTAGTCATCCAGCCAGGGATCGATGATGAGCAGGTGGAGCTTGCGGGTATGGGAAACCAGCAGGTCCTCGGGCGCGATCGGCTTCCCGCTCGCGGTGCGCAGGTTCACCGTGCAGTCGAGCGTCTGCCCGGCCGCCGTCACGGCGGGGGCGGTGAGCGTCATGACCACCGGCGACTTGACCGCGACCACGGGAATGAACTGCGGATTCAGCGGGTCGCAGAACTCGATCGAGTTGGTGGCCGTCGCCCGGAAATCCATGTGGCTCAGGTTCGTGCCGGTCGGGAGGTAACGGAAACCGAGGAAAATGGCGGCCGCCACGAGGGTGATGATCACGACCTGGCGCCGGGCGCGCGGGTCGAGGGACTGGGCCGGGGCGCTCATTTCCGCATCTTCTCGAGGAAGTCCCGGGGCTCCCACGCGCTGCCGTCCGCCCGGTGCCGGATCCGGCCGTTCTCGTCGATGAGCAGCGTGCTGAGCGTGTGCTTCAAGAGGTTGCCGTCGAACTCGGCGATAATCCCGAACTGGGTCAGGAGGTCCTTGATCGCACCCTCGGGCCCCGTGAGCAGCGAGAAGTTCGCCGTGTCGATCCCGTGGGTGGCGGCGTACTCCTTCAGCACGGCGGGAGTGTCATAGGTGGGGTCGAGCGAGATGGAGACCAGCTCAAGGTTCGGGATGCCGGCCGCCTTCGCGAGCCGCTGGAGCGAAACCATCTTGGCGGTGGACGCCGGGCACATGGTGGCAACCGGGCAGCGGGTGAAGATGAAGTTGAGCATGACCTGCTTGCCGCGGAAGCGGCCGCTGGTGACCACCCGCCCCTCCTGGTCGTAGAGCGCAAAGTCCGGGATGGCCTCCCCCACCTCGCGGTAGGCCTTGCCGCCGCGGATCATCGTGTCCTGGCGCAGGGCGGCGGCCTGGTTCGCCACGGCGGCCTCGGCGGCCTTGTCGTCGGGCCAGATGTGCTCGAGCCGCCAGTTGCCCTGGTCGCTGGGAATCATCTCCGCGCGGATCCGCTGGCCGGGCTTGAACGCGGCGACGTCGGCCTCGGACACCGCAAACTCCATGGTCATGGCCGGCATGAGGCCCTTCACCTCGTTGTGCTGGACGATCAGCACCTTGCGCGCGGGATCCGCCGAAACCACTTCGCCGGTCATGGGATAGCGTTTTTCGGCGGGAGCCGCCGCGGCCGCCGGGGCGGCCTCCCGGCTGCAGCCGGACAGGCCGGCCAGAACCAGCAGGCCGACGAGAAGGACATGAGCGTTCATCGCCTAACGGATTCGCCGGAGAGATAATTTGTCAAAGGGTTTGCGGAGTATGGTCCGGACGCTTTCGCTCCCCCCTCCTTCCGTTCATGACGTCACCGACTCCCAGCGGCCGCACTGCCGCCCACAAGCCCGTGCTCGCGCTCTTCGCCGCGCTGGGCAGCGCCTGGGTATTTGTGCTCGTGCTGCTGGGCGCGTTCACGACGACGATCGGGGCGGGCATGGTGTTCGCCGACTGGCCGCTCTCGAACGGCTCGCTGAACCCGCACGGCTGGCTGCAGAACGTCGCGATGTTTGCGGAACACTCCCACCGCCTGAGCGCGGCGGTGATGAGCACGGTCACGATCGTGCTAGCCGTGTGGCTGTGGCAGACCGAGAGCCGGGCCTGGCTGCGGAAGCTGGCCTATTTCGCCGTGGGCTTGGTGCTGGTCCAGGCACTGGTGGGCGGGCTTCGCGTGCTGCTGGATCACCTGCAGGTGGCCATGATCGACACGAGCGTGGGCCGGCTGTTCGCGATGCTCCATGCGGTGCTGGCGCAGACCTTCGTGTGCACCCTGATCGCCGTGGCGACCGCCTGCACCAAGCCCTGGATCACATGGTCGCGACCGCCCGTGCGGGCGGCGGTGCGGCGGCTGGGCGTGATCTGCTGCGGGCTGCTGCTGCTCCAGCTGGCGATCGCGGCGGTGATGCGGCACAGCTTTGCCGGGCTGGCGATCCCGACCTTCCCCGCCTCGACCGTCGACGGCGGGATCCTCCCGCTCGAGTGGAACTTCCGGGTCGGCATCCATTTCGCGCACCGCCTGATGGCCCTGGTGCTGCTCGGCGTGATCCCGTGGTATGCGTTCGACCTCCTCCGCGACCGCGGGGCGTCGGTCCGGATGAAAATCGGCGCGGGGCTGCTGCTCGGGCTGCTCGCGACCCAGATCATCCTCGGCGCGGAGATCATCTGGACCTACCGCTCGGTCTACGTGACGACCGGGCACGTGGTGGTCGGGGCGCTGACGCTGGCCATGACCTTCTGGCTCACATGGTGCGCCCACCGTGACGCGATAGAGGGGAGGGCCGCCGCATGACCGAGGAACTGTCGCTGCCCAAGCCGAAGCTCGGCGACTACGTGGAGCTGACCAAGCCCCGCCTGAGCCTCCTGTCGGTCCTGACCGCGCTGGTCGGCTACTGTGCGGCGCGGCCGGAATTCGACGGCTGGACGCTGGGCTGGCTGATGCTCGGCACCTCGCTGGCGGCCGGCGGCGTGGCGTCGTTGAACCAGTGGATGGAGCGCGACACCGACGCGCTGATGAAACGCACGGCCGACCGGCCGATCCCGGCGGGCAAGGTGCCCGACGGCTCGGCGTTCGTGCTGGGCGTGCTGATGTGCGTGGCGGCGCTGTTCCTGCTGTTTGCCACGGTGAACCCGCTGGCGGCGCTGTTCACCCTCCTGACGATCATCTCCTACCTCGGCTGGTACACGCCGGCGAAGCGCTGGTCGCGGTGGTCGACCGAAATCGGCGCGCTGGCCGGCGCGTTTCCCCCGTTGATCGGCTGGGCGGCAGGCGAGGGCCGGGTGACGGCGCTGGGCTGGATCCTCTTCGGCGTGCTCTTTTTCTGGCAGGTGCCGCACTTCATGGCCGTGGCCTGGACCTACCGACGCGACTACACCGTGGTGGACTTCCCGATGCTGGCCGTGCTCGACCAGACCGGCGTGTGGGTGGCGCGGTGGTCATTCGTCAACACCCTGCTGCTGGTCGCGGTCAGCGTGATCCCGAGCTTCCTCGGCCTGACCAGCTGGTACTACGCGGCCGCGGCCCTGGCCTGCGGGGCGTGGTTTCTCTGGCGGGCCGGGTGCTTCCTGCGCGCGGACGGCCGGGACCTCGCGGCCCGGAAGCTTTTCCTCGCCTCGATCGGGTATCTGCCCCTGCTGCTGCTGGCGCTCGTCGCCGACCGCCTGATCCTCGTCTCATGAGCATCCGCGACATCCCCGCCCTCAATGCGTCGCTCAATGGGCTGGCCACGCTCCTGATCACGATCGGCTTCATCCTGATCAAGACCGGCCGGCGCGAGGCTCACCGGAAGGTCATGACGGCGGCGATGGTGGTCTCGGCGGTTTTTCTGGTCGGCTACGTGACCCACAAGGCGCTGGTCCACGGCGTGCACACGCCCTTCGGGGGCACGGGCCTGATCCGGACCGTGTACTACGTCATGCTCGCGAGCCACATCGTGCTGGCCATGGCGATCGCCTACCTGGTACCGCGGACCTTCCTGTTCGCGCTCAAGGGCAACTTCGAGCGTCACCGGGCCTGGGCAAAATGGACCTTCCCGATCTGGTACTACGTCTCGGTGACGGGGGTGCTGGTCTACTTCTTCCTGTACCAGTGGTGGCCGGTGAAGTGACTCCCGCGGGCGCAGGGAAACTCGAAATTCGTTATTCGGAATTCGGCGGGCTCGTGTCTTCTCGACCCTCGCCTGCATGGTTCCGGCTTAAATTGCTGGCAGAAAAAAGGCCGGGCTTGGCAGCCCGGCCTCGAGAGTGAATGGACTGACGTCCGGCCTTACTTGACCACCAGGACGCCCTTCATGCCGACCTGGAAGTGGGCGGGGAAGCTGCAGAGGAACGGGTACGAGCCGGGCGTGGTCGGGGCGGTGAACGTCACCTCACCGGACTTGCGGGGCCCGAGCAGCGGGATGTGGGCGATCACCTGGTCGGAAAGCGACTCCGGGAAGTATTCGTTGTCCTTGGCCAGGGCGGCGGTCTTGACGAACGCCTCCAGGTCGGTGCCGATCTTCAGGAGGATCCAGTTGTGGCCCATGACCTCCTTCGGCTGCGTGCCGATGTTGGTGAGGACGATGGTCACCTGCTCGCCGGCCTTCACCTCGAGGGTCGTGACGTTGAACTTCATGTTGTCCCCGGCGGTGAGTTCGAGCGTGCGCGGGCCGGCCACGGCGGCTTGGGCGGGAGCGGTGGATTCCTTTTGACCGCAACCGGCGGTGAACATCGCGATGAGAGCGCTGGCGAGAAGGAGACGAAGTTTCATGGGGCCGAAACTATTCAGCGACCTTGGGCCGGATGCAATCGGAACTCGCAGAAAAAGTTTGGAACATCCGGCCGATTAGAACGCCTTTTTCCTCCGCGAAATACGCCACTGCAAGTATGACAAGAAATGCGCTACCCATCGCAAAATCTGCGGAATAGGGCTTGAAATGCCGCTTGGTTGTCAAAGTCTCTCCCGATTCGCCAAGTCGGCGTCGATCTCTCTCTGACAGCATCCATGCGTTTGTACTCCCTGCTCCCACATTTCACCCGCTGGGGCCGCGCTGCGGTCCTCGCGGGTGCGACCCTCCTGCTCACTGGCTGCGACCTCAATTTCTGGCGGATGGACGGACACCAGTCCACGATCGTGGTCAACGGCCCGGTCGCCCGCAGCCAGCTCGACGTGTTCTACACGACCGTGGCCGTCACGATGGTGATTTTCGTGATCGTCGGCAGCGTCCTCGCCTACGCCACCTTGAAGTTCCGCGCGAAGTCCTCCGAGGACGAGCACGCCGAACCGCCGGAGCAGGGCCACGGCAACCCGCTGATCGAGCTGAGCCTCATCGGCGCGTCCGTGATGGCGCTGGTGATCATCGCCATCCCCACCCTCAAGGCGATCTGGTTCACCTACGACGTGCCGGCGGAGGAGAAGGCGAATGCGTACGAAGTGAACGCGACGGGCCTGCAGTGGTGGTTCCGGTTCGATTACCCGAACGAGCAGATCAACGGCGTGGGCCCGCTTACGACCAGCAACGAGCTGGTGATCCCCGCCGGCCGCCCGATTCGCATCAATCTCCGCTCGAACGACGTGATCCACAGCTTCTGGGTCCCGAAGCTGGCCGGCAAGGTCGACATGATCCCGAACCGCGGCAACTTCATCTGGCTGCAGGCGGACGAGCCCGGTTATTTCTGGGGCCAGTGCGCCGAGTACTGCGGCGAGTCGCACGCCGTGATGCGCTTCCGCGTGATCGCCCTCGGGCCGCGCGAGTTCAACGAATGGGTGGGCCGCCAGATGGAGCCGGCCCGCACGGTGAAGGACACCGGCGACCAGCCGAAGGCGCAGTTCGCCTCGTACCGCACCGACTGGAAGCGCAACGAGAAGGGCTATTCCGGCAAGTTTGACCTCAACCCGCTGGACGCCTGGCGCGCGCACCAGGAGCCGGAGAAGCACGAGAACGCGGCCCTGATCGCGAAGGGCAAGGAGCTCTTCCAGGCGAAAACCTGCTTCTCCTGCCACGTGATCCGCGGCCACATGGTCGGCGGCAGCAGCGCCTACCCGGACCTCACGCACGTCGGCGCCCGCACGACGATCGCAGCCGGCCTGCTCGAGAACAATCCCGAACAGCTGGCGCGCTGGATCACCCACCCGAACGAGGTGAAGCCGGGCAACAAGATGTACGTGAACGGCTACCTCGCGAACAACATCCAGCTCACGCCCGACGACGTCAGCGCGCTCGTCGCCTACCTCTCAAGCCTCAAGTAATCCCGCATCATGGACGCCACGGTTAAATCCCACTTCACCGCCAAGGAGGAGCACGCTCCGGCCAAGTCCTTCGTCTTCTGGCGGCCGACCGCCAAGACGGGGCTCGTCAGCTGGCTGACCACCGTCGACCACAAGAGGATCGGCTTCCTGTACGGCCTGTTCGCCCTGTTCTTCTTCCTGGTGGGCGGCAGCGAGGCGCTGATGATCCGCCTGCAGCTGATGGTGCCGAACAACAACGTGCTGACGGCGATACAGTACAACCAGATGTTCACGATGCACGGCACCACGATGATCTTCCTCGCGGTCATGCCGCTGGGCGCCGCGTTCTTCAACATCATCATGCCGCTCCAGATCGGGGCGCGCGACGTGGCGTTTCCCCGCCTCAACGCCTTCTCGCTGTGGACCTTCGTCGCCGGCGCGATCATCGTGAACATCGGCTGGTTCCTGCCGGACGGCCCCCCGATCACCAGCTGGGTCGGCTACGCGCCGCTCACGTCGAAGCTCTACCACCCGAGCCATTCGACCGACTTCTGGGTCCTCGGCCTCCAGCTCCTTGGCGTGGCGTCCATCGCCGCGGCCCTGAACTTCATCGTGACGATCATCAATCTCCGCGCCCCGGGCATGACGATGATGCGCCTGCCGGTGTTCACCTGGATGACGCTGGTGACCTCCTTCCTGATCATCCTCTCGTTCCCCGCGATCACGATCGCGCTGGTCGAGGTGATGATGGACCGCCAGTTCGGCACGAACTTCTTCGAGGTCTCGAACGGCGGCATGCCGATCCTCTGGCAACACCTCTTCTGGATCTTCGGCCACCCCGAGGTGTACATCCTGATCCTGCCCGCGATGGGCATCATCTCGGAGATCCTCCCGACCTTCTCGCGCAAGCCGCTCTTCGGCTACCCGATCGTGGTCTTCTCGGGCGCCTGCATTGGCTTCCTCGGCTTCACCGTCTGGAGCCACCACATGTTCACCACCGGCATGGGCACGGTCGCGACTGCGGCCTTCTCGCTCGCGACGATGGCCATCGCGGTGCCCACCGGCGTGAAGATCTTCAACTGGATCGGCACCCTCTGGGGCGGCCACCTGCGGATGCGCACGCCGATGATGTTCGCGCTGGGCTTCATCTGGATGTTCATGATCGGCGGCTTCTCCGGCGTCATGCACGCCGCGGCCCCGGCGGACGCGCAGCAGCAGGACAGCTACTTCGTCATCGCCCACTTCCATTACGTGCTGATCGGCGGCTCGATCTTCGCGCTGCTGGCGGGCATCCACTACTGGTTCCCGCTGATTGTCGGCCGCCAGGTGAGCGACTTCTGGGGCAAGCTCTCGTTCTGGGTGATCTTCGTCGGCTTCAACGTGACGTTCTTCCCGATGCACTTCCTCGGCCTGAACGGCATGCCGCGGCGCACGTTCACCTATGACGGCAACCTCGGCTGGAACACGGCCAACTTCATCGCGACCATCGGCGCGATGATTCTCGGCGTGGGCATCGCGATCTACTTCGGGGTGATGATCTACACCTACTTCAAGGGCACAAGGGTCGGCCGCGACCCATGGGACGGCCGCACGCTCGAGTGGTCCCTGCCGAACCCACCGCCGGAATACAACTACCACGTCATCCCGACCGTCCACGCCCGCGACGCCTACTGGTATGAGAAGCACCACCGCGAGGAGATCGCGAAGGAGACCGCGGAGCACCGGAAGGAAGACGAGGCGCACGGCGGCCTCCACATGCCGCACCAGTCCATCTACCCGCTGGTCGCCAGCACGGGCGCCCTGATCGGGGCGTTCGGCGCCTGCTACCACGACTTCGCGGTGGCGATCACCGGCGGCATCGTCCTGCTGGCCGGCATCTACCTCTGGTCGCTCGAGGGCAACGAGGGCTACCACCTCCATCTCGACGAGGCGGGCCGCCCGATCGAGGACCCGCACGCGAAGCACTAAACCCTCCCCTTTCCATGAGCAGTCAAGCTGCCACCGCCACCATCGATCACCATCACGATCACACGACGTCGACGGGCATCCCGAACAAGAAGCTCCTCATGTGGGCGTTTCTTGCCTCGGACTGCATGTTCTTCGGCTCGCTGATCTCCACGCATCTCATCTACCGGCTGCACCCGCCCCCGGGCAACCCGTCGCCGCGCGACGTGTTCGACATTCCGCTGACGTCGTTCTCGACGTTCATCCTCCTGATGTCGTCGCTGATGATGGCGCTGGCCGTGAATGCGATCCAGAAGGGCAACCTCCGGAGCATGCGGTTTTCGCTGCTGACGACGATCTTCTTCGGGTCGATCTTCCTCGGCGGCCAGGTGTACGAGTTCACCAACTTCGTCCACGAGAAGCACCTCACGATCACGAACAGCATCCTCGGCACCACGTTCTACACGCTGACCGGCACGCACGGCACGCACGTGGCGATCGGCGTGCTGTGGCTGATCATGATGTACGTCCGCTCCTTCAAGCCCGCCGACACCGCCGCGCACCCGCTCTGGTTCTTCCGGAACGTGCTGCACGTCGCGGTCATGCTCGGCCTGGTCCTGAGCGCCATGTTCTCGGTGCTCGCCCTCGTGCACACGCTGCAGGCCGGCGGCTCGCTCGGCGCCTTCGCCAGCCACAATCTCCCACTGGTCGCGGCCTTCGTGGTCGCCCTGGTCGCCGCCGTGGCCCTTGCCAAGCCGCAGGGCCCGGTCCACTTCGGCGAGGCCAACGCCATCGACGTCGAGTCCATGGGCCTCTACTGGCACTTCGTCGACATCGTCTGGATCGTGATCTTCACCGCCGTCTACCTGCTCGAATACCTCTGATACCGCCATGAGTGACTCCCACGCCTCCGCCGTCGGCCATCACGCCGAGGAGAACAAGTTCCAGATCTACGTCCGGATCGCGATGATCCTGGCGGTGATCACGGGCGTCGAGATCGCCGTGATCGGCCTGCCGTTCCACAAGTGGCTGCTGGTCTCGACCCTGGTTATCCTCTCCGCCGTGAAGTTCATGTACGTTATCTTCTACTTCATGCACCTGCGGTGGGACAAAGTGTTCTGCACGGTCCTGTTCTTCATCGGGCTCGTGATCGCCGGCGCCACGATGTGGGCGCTGATCAAGCTGTTCTCGGTGCACGACAGCATCCCGCTGACCATCAGCCTGAACGGGGTCGCGCAACTCGCCGGCCTCGCCTGAGGCCCCCGGCGGCCGACGGAAAAGCTTTACGGCGGCCCCCGGGCCGCCGGTTTTTATTGGTCCGATG
>JAFEGX010000122.1 GCA_018239675.1 Verrucomicrobiota bacterium | reverse complement strand
CGTGCGGTCGTCGAGCGCCCGAACCCCGACCTTGCTGAAGTCCAGCCGCGCGGCCGCGGCGTAGTCCTGCGCGCGGCGGACGTCGTCGAGATAGAAGCGGAAGGGCGAGCCCAGCCGCGGCGAGAGGATCCGCCGCACGCTGAACACGAAGTCGCGCGCCGTCACCGGGTCGCCGTTCGACCACCGGGCATCGGCCCGCAGGTGGAACGTGTAGGTCAGCTGGTCCGGTGAGAGCTCCCAGCGCTCGGCGACGCCAGGGACCGGGTGCAGGTCATGCGGGTCGTAACCGACCAGCGCCTCGCCGAGCGCCATGATGAGATTGAAGTCGGTATTGAAGTGGAGGAACTGCGGGTCGAGCGTGCTCGGCTCGGCCGCCAGGTTCTGGTGCAGCACCTGCTCGCGGATGCCGCGCTCCACCGGCGTCTCCCGCCGGAGGCAGGCGCCCAGGGCGAACAGCAGGAGACAGGCGGCGGCGTGCGGGGCGCGGGGTAAAGCCACGCCGGGATCAAGGCGGGTCCCGCCGCGCGGTGAAAGCCCAAAAGGGGGCGGCGGTCACGGGCCGGCCGGATGGCGGTCGCGGAACTGGCTGTCCGCCTTCCACGCCGGCCGCTGGTCGTCGTCCGCAACCCGGCGGATCACCTCGGCGAGGAAGTCCGCGTCCTGCGCGCCGCCCTCGAACGTCCAGTCGGGCCGGACCTCGTCGCTGACCTTGTGGTAGTTGTCCTGGACGTAGCGCGCCTCGAACGCATTGCCCCAGTCCTCGGGCCGATCGACGTAGTGGTAGCCGCGCTTCGGGTAGTACGAGGGGATCCCGACCTTCGCGAACTCGAAATGGTCGCTGCGGTAATAGTAGCCCATCTCCGGCACCGGGTCGGGCGAGATGGTCCGGCCCTGCGTGCGGGCCACGGCGGCCCCGATGTCGTCGAGGGTCGACTGGTCGGTGCCCACGACCTTCACGTCGTGCGTGCGGCCATAGTAGTTGCCGCCGTCGGTGTTGACGCAGGCGACGGTGCGCGTGAGCGGATAGAGCGGGCTGGTCACATAGTAGCGCGAGCCCAGGAGGCCCTTCTCCTCGGCCGTGACGTTGAGGAACAGCACGCTCCGCCGCGGGCGCTGCGCGGCCGGGAGCGCCGCCAGGTCCTGCGCCACCTCGAGCTGCCAGGCCACGCCGGACGCATTGTCGTCGGCGCCGTTGAAGATCTGGTCGCCCGCGAGCCGCGGGTCGCGGCCGAGGTGGTCCCAGTGCGCGGTGAACACGACGAATTCGTCGCGCAGCTTCGGGTCGGAGCCGGTGAGTTTCGCGACGACATTCCGCGAGTCGACGTTGCGGAGGTCGTTGCCGATGGTGAACGACGCCTTGGCCGCGAGCGGGACGGGTTGGAACCCGCGGCTCACCGCGGCGCGCTTCAGGGCCGCGAAATCCTGGCCGCAGGCGCGGCACAGGCGCTCGGCCGCCTGCTGGGTGAGCCAGGCCTCCATGCCGAGGTGGCCCGCGTTGCCGTCCGGCGTGCGGATCTCGAAGTTCTCGCGGCTGCGGCTGCCGACGACGACGGCGAAGGGATAGCCCGCCGGCCCGGTCTCGTGCACGATCAGGCAGGCCGCGGCGCCGTGGGCGGCGGCGTTCTCGTACTTGTAGGTCCAGCGGCCATAGTAGGTCATGGCCTGCCCGCCAAACACCTTCGGGTCGAGCTTGCCTGTCGTCGGATCGATCACCGGCGGGTCGTTGACCAGGACGACGATGGTCTTTCCGCGAACATCGACGCCCTTGAAGTCGTCCCAGCCATACTCCGGTGCCGTGACGCCGTAGCCCGCGAACACGACTTCGGTGTCCTGATAGGCGACGTGGGGCGTCACGCGGCTCGTCGAGCCGACGAAGTCGTTGATGTTCGTCATCGGCAGGGTCTGGCCGCCCACCGTGAACGACAGCGTCGGGTGCGAGGTGATGCCGACGAGCGGGACGGCCTGGATGTAGGTCCCGTCCGGGTTGCCGGGCTCGAGGCCGATCTTCCGGTACTCGCCAACGAGGTACTGGATAGTTTTCTCCTCGCCCGCGGTGCCGGGCCCGCGGCCTTCAAATTCGTCCGAAGCGAGCACCTTGACGCGGGCCAGCATCCGGGCGGGCGAGCTGGCGGGGCAAGTCAGGGCGGAGACGCCGGCGATGGTGGCGGCGAGGAGGGCGAGGCTAGTTTTGCGCATGGAGGGAGAGGTCGAGATAGTAGCGTGTCCAAAGCGGGTCGGGACGCCAGCCCTGGATGCCGGGCCGCATCAGCCAGTTGATGGTGTTGAAATAGAGCGGCGTGGCGGGGAGCTGATCCAGCAGGCGGGCCTCCGCCTCGCGCAGGCGGGCGGCCTGCGCCGGTCCGGTGGTGGCCTCGCGGGCGGCCGCCAGGAGGCGGTCGAAGGCTGCGTCGGACCAGTGCGGGTAGTTGGCCGGCGCGTCCGTCGCGAAATCGCCCAGCAGGTTGGCGGCGTCGGCCACGTCGGGAATCGCCGTGATGAACGCGAGGTCGTACCGGCCCTCGCGGAGCGTGGCCAGGTGGACCTTGGCCTCGCGCGTGGCGATCGAGACCTCGATGCCGAGTTCCTTCCGCCACATCGCCTGGATCGCCTCGCAGGTCGAGCTGGCGGTCCACGTGGACAGCTCCAGCGGCGGGAAGCCGCGGCCGCCGGGAAAACCAGCCGCCGCCAGCAGGGCACGGGCAGTCTCTGCGTCTTCGAAGGGCCCGGCTCCGAGGCGTCGGGCAGTGTCATGCCCGTAGCGAAGGGCGGGCGGGACAAAGCGCTCGGCCGGCTCCTGGCCGCCGCGCACCACGCGCTCGACCAGGCGCGTCCGGTCAAGCGCGAGCGACAGTGCCTGCCGGACCCGCCGGTCATTGAGCGGGGCCCTGCCGGTGTTGAAGGCCAGGTACCGGGTCTCGGCCAGTGGTGCTCGGTGCAACTCATCCGGCCGGTCCTGCTGGTACGAGTCGAGCTTCGTGAAGGGCACGGCCATCGTGACGTCGACCTGGCCCGAGCGGAACGCGCGCTCCTCGGCGTCGCCGTTGTCGAACGCGATGAACTGGATCTCGTCCAGCAGCACGTGCGCCGCCGCGTGGTAGCCGGGGTTCCGGCGCACGACGATCCGCTGGTGCGGGCTCCATTCCGCCAGGGTGAACGGCCCGTTGCCGACGAAATGACCCGCGCGGGTCCAGGCTCGGCCGTACCGCGCCACCGCCGCCGGGTTGGCCGGGAGCCACGGCCCGCTGGCCGCGTAGTACAGGAAGCGCGGCGCGGCGCGCTCGAGCGTGACGACCAGCGTGCGCGGGTCGGCGGCCCGGAAGCCGACCGTGCCGAAATCCGCGGTGAGCCCCGCGGCGAAGGCGCGCGCCCCGCGGACCAGGTCGAAGAGCGGGGCCTTGGGCGCGGCGTTGGCCGGGGTGAGCAGCCGGTGGTAGGACGCGACGAAATCGGCCGCGGTGACCGGCTGGCCGTCGCTCCACCGGCCGTCGGCGCGGAGATGAAAGATGTACGTGCAGCCGTCGGGCGAGACGGTCCACGACTCCGCGGCGGCCGGCACCGGCGTGCCGCCGGCGGGGTCGGGGGCGACGAGGCCCTCGCAGAGCGCGCGCAGGATAAAAAAGTCGTCGGGCAGCGTGGCGCGAGCGGGATCGAGGTCGGCCGGCTCGTTGCGCTGGCTGATGCGGAGCACGGTGCCGTCGCCGGCCCCGCCGGACCGACCGCAGCCCGCGAGGGCCAGCCCGGCCGCGGCGGCCAGGATCAGCGCCAGACCGGCGACCCGGACGCGCGGCGTCAGCTCACTCCAGCCAGACATGCTTGTACGGGTGGTGGTCGAGCAGGGTGGGATTCCAGCCCTTCACCGCCGGATGACAGAGGAAGACGTGCGTGTAGTGGTAGATCGGAATGAGCGGGGCGTCCTCCAGCAGCAGCGCCTCCGCCTCCTGGAACAGCGTCTCGCGGCGCGCGGGGTCGGTGGTGCGCTCGGCCTCGAACAGCAGGCTGTCATACCGGGGGCTGGACCAGCCGGTGTAGTTGTTGCCGCTGTCCGAGCGCCAGATGTCGAGGAACGACGACGGGTCGACGTAGTCCCCGGTCCAGACCGACCGGAGGATCTCGAAATGCCCGAGCCGGCGCGCCTCGAGCGTGCTCTTGAGCTCCTGGTTGACCAGCCGCACGTCGACGCCGAGCTCGCGGTGCCACATCTCCTGGATCGCCTCGGCGATCACGCGGTGGGTCTCCGAGGTGTTGAACAGCAGCTCGAAGGGCGGCAGGCCGCGGCCGCCGGGAAAGCCGGCCTCGGCCAGCAGGCGCCGCGCGCCGGCAAAGTCACAGGGCAGCGCCGTCTGCGCCACGTAGCCCGCGGTGCCCGGCGGCGTGAACGCCCGCGCCGGCTGCTGGCCGCCGTGCAGGATCTTCGTCACGATTGCCTCGCGGTCCACCGCCAGCGCCAGCGCGCGCCGGACGCGGACGTCGTTGAGGAAGGGCTTCGTGACGTTCAGGCGGTAGAAATAGGTGCCCAGCAGGGGGTCGATCCGCAGGAACTGCGGCGCGGTGCGGCGGTAGGTCGCGACCTTGTCGGGCGGCAGCGACTCGGTGAGGTGCAGCTGGCCCGCGCGGAAGGCGCGCTCCTCGGCGTCGACGCTGTCGATGGTGTGGAAATGGATGCCGTTGAGCCGCACCGCGGCCGCGTCCCAGTAGGTCGCGGACTTGGCCACCACGATCTCCTGGCCCGCGTGCCAGCTGACCAGGTTGAACGGGCCATTGCCGACGAAATTGCCGGGCCGGGACCACGGGTTGTCCCGGGCCGTGACGGAGCCGAACCGCTCGATCGTCGGCAGGTGCACCGGGAACCACACGGGATGGTTCAGGAGGGAGAGGAAATACGGGGCGGGATGCTCCAGCGTGACCCGCAGGGTGCGGGCGTCGGGCGCGGCGAGCCCCACCTGGCTGAACGGCGCCTGGCCCTGGTGGAAGGCCTCGGCGCCCTGGATCACGTAGAGGAGGTTGGCGTTGTCGGCGCCGAGCGCGGGGTTCAGGACCCGCTGCCAGGAGCGGACGAAGTCGGCGGCCGTGACCGGGTCGCCGTTCGACCAGCGGGCATTGGCCCGCAGCGTAAAGGTGTAGGTCAGCTGATCGGGCGAGACTTCCCAGCGCTCGGCGACGCCCGGAACCGGATGGAGGTCCACGGGGTCCTCGGCGACGAGTCCCTCGAGGAGCGCGGACAGCACGCTGTAGTCGCTGGCCTGCGTGGCCAGCTGGGGATCGAGCGAGGCGAGGTCGTGGCCGATGCCGCGATGCAGCACCTGCTCGCGGATGCCGCGGTCGACCGGCTGCTCGCGCCGGGCGCAGCCGGCGGCGAGGACGACCAGGGCGGCGAGCAGGAACCGGCAGAAGCGGCGCATGGGAGCCTCAGCGCTTGGCGAGCAGCGCGACCGCATGGGCGGCGATCGCCAGGCCGCGGCCGAGGTCGCCGACGCCCTCGTTGGTGGTGGCCTTCAGCCCAACTTCATCGGGCAGGAGGCCGGTTGACCGCGCCAGCGCAGCCTTCATCTCGGCCAGCCGCGGCGCGATCTTCGGCTTTTCCGCGATCACCGTCGCGTCGACGTTCACCAGGTCGAAACCCAGCTTCCGGATCTCCGCCACGACCCGCTGCAGCAGCAACTGCGAGTCGATGCCGCGGTACGCCGGGTCGGTGTTGGGGAACAGGTGGCCGATGTCCGGCAGCGCGGCGGCGCCCAGGATCGCGTCGCAGATCGCGTGGGTGACGCAGTCGGCGTCCGAATGGCCGTCGAGCCCGAAGTCCGTCTCGAACTTCACCCCGCCCAGCACCAGAGGACGCCCGGGAACGATGCGGTGAATGTCGTAGCCGTGGCCGATGCGGTACTTCATGGGGAAATGGCGAACGCCTCCTGCCAATCGCCAAACCTCGGTCGAAAGCTCAAGGCGAAAGCTGTCGGTCCTGGACGCGAAACCCGACGGGCCTTGGACCGGCGCGGCATGGGTCGCGGCTCAGCCATTGCCCCGCGAGACGAGGAACTCCAGGTACTCCAGGTCCGCCGGCGTCGTGAGCTTCGGATTTGGCGTCGAATTCTCCAGCAGGGCGATCGGGTGGCCGAGCTTCTCGACGGCGGAGGCGTCGTCCGTGACGCTCTGGCGGCGCTCGGCAACGCGCGCGTAGGCGCGGACGATCAGGTCGCGGCCGAACACCTGCGGCGTCTCCATCGCCCAGAGGCGGGAGCGGTCGAGGGTGCGGAGGCGGGCGTCGTCCCGGTGCTGCTTGATCGTGTCGGTCACGCGGTGCGCGAGCACGACCGCGCCCTCGCGCCGGACGATCTTGTGCAGGGCGACCAGCTGCTCGGGCCGGATCAGCGGACGCGCGCAGTCATGGATGAAGACGTGGGCGATGTCGTCGGGCAGCGCCGCCAGCGCATTCATCACGGATTCCTGCCGCTCGCGCCCGCCCTGCACCAGGGCTGACGGCGTCGGCGCGTACGCCATCAGCTCCGTCATCTGGCGGGGGTCGCGGTAGACCACGACGTAGAAGTCGGCGATGCTGCTGGCCATGAAGGCCGCCACCGAATGGGCGAAGACGGGCCGGCCGGCGAGGGGGGCCAGCACCTTGTCGGTCACCGCCCCGTTCATGCGCGAACCACTGCCGGCGGCGAGAAGGATGACGGCGGTGCGACTCATTGCGAAGTGACGAGGGACAAGGGACGAGTGACGAGGGCGGCTGGCTCGACTGAGGGGGTGCGGCGAGTGGGGAGGGGAAACTTGAAGGAATAACCCGCCGACCGCAAGGACGGGTACGCGGCGACGCCGGCCGGCTCCCGTCACTCGTCCCTCGTCACGGCCGCTCGCGAATTTCGGCGAGGATGGCGCGGGCGGCCTGGACCGGATCCGGGGCCTTGAAGATGGGACGTCCCACGACGAGGAAATTTGCGCCGGCGCGGGCGGCCTCGGCGGGGGTCATCACGCGGGTCTGGTCGTCGGCCTTGGCGTCGCGCGGCCGGATGCCGGGCGTGACAAGACTGACCGCCGCGGGCAGGGCCGCGCGGAGCGGGGCAATTTCGAGGGGCGAGCACACGAGGCCCTTCAGGCCGGACTCGACCGCGAGTCGGCCCAGGCGCACCACCTGGTCGGCGGGCGCGGCGGGCACCCCAATCTCCGCCAGGCCGGCGGCGCTCGTGGACGTGAGGACCGTGACGCCGAGGAGCAGGAGGTTCGGCGCGTGCTGCTGCTGGGCCTTCACCGCCCACTGCATCATCTCGCGCCCGCCGCTCGTGTGCAGCGTGAGCATCCCGATCGGGAGGCGCGAGGCGGACTCGACCGCCTTGGCGACGGTGTTGGGAATATCGTGGAGCTTCAGGTCGAGGAACACCTGGAAGCCCAGCCCGGCGATCTCGCGCACGGCGTCCGGCCCGCCGGCAGTGTACAGCTCAAGGCCGATCTTCACCCATTGGACCGTACCCTGGAGCTGGCGCAGGACAGGCGTCACTTCGCGGGGCGACTGGGCGTCGAGGACAAGGATGAGATCGCAGGCCATGTTTGCCGAAAAATGCTGACGGCCCGACCCGGCCACCGCCAATGTTTTCTTCGCCCGCCGTGACGCCGCTCGAACTGTCCTGTCCCGCCAAACTGAACCTGTGCCTGGCCGTGACCGGCCGGCGGGCCGACGGCTTTCACGAGCTCGTGTCCGTGGCGGCGCCGCTCGCCCTGGCGGACACGCTCCGCGTGGAACCCGCGGGGGAGTTTCGTCTGGCCTGCGACGATCCGGCCGTGCCGGTCGACGACTCCAATCTCGTGCTGCGGGCGGCGGCGGAATTCCGGCGGGCAACGGGATGGACCGGCGGCGCCCGGTTTCAGCTGGCGAAGCGCGTGCCGATGGGCGCCGGGCTCGGGGGCGGCAGCAGTGACGGGGCGGCGGCGCTGCGGGCGCTGAACGCGCTGGCCGGACATCCCCTGACGCCGGCGGAGCTTGCCGGAGTGGCGGCGCGGGTGGGATCGGATTGCCCGCTGTTTCTGGCCGGCGGCCCGGTTGTGATGCGCGGGCGGGGCGAGCGGATCGAGCCGCTGCCGCCGGAGGCGGCCCGCCGGCTGTTCGGCCGGCGCGTCGTCGTGTTCAAGCCGGGGTTCGGCATCGCGACCCCGTGGGCCTACCAGCGCCTCGCCGCGGAGGCGCCCGCCGGCTACCTGCCGCCCGCGGAGGCGGAGGAACGCGTGGCCGGCCTGGTGCGGGCGCTGGAGCGGGACGAGGACCTCGGCGCGCGTCTCTTCAATTCGCTCGAGCGGCCGGCCTTCGCGAAATTCGTGGCACTGCCGGTGCTCCTCGGCCAGTTGCGCCAGCGGTTCGGCGTGGCGGCGCGGATGAGCGGCAGCGGGAGCGCGTGCTTTGCGCTGCTGTCCGACGGCGTGCCCGCCGCGGCGATCACCGCGACCGTGCGGGCGGCGTGGGGACCCTCGGCCTTCGTGGCCGAGACGAATCTCCTGTAAATCGCATTGACGGCTTGGGAGCCTGACGCGTTAACGTCGGGCGGCGCCGACGCATCCATGAGCCCCCCCGGAAAGAACGAAGTCGTCGTACAAGGCATCTCAGCCTCGCAGGGCATCGCGTACGGCCAGATCTTCGTCTACATCCAGAGCGACGTCGAGGTGCCGAACTACCAGGTGGACGCAGAAAAGCGGATCGCCGAGGTGGGCCGGTTCGAGAAGGCGCTGGTCGACACCCGGCAGCAGATCACGAAGATCAAGGCCGAGGTGGAGCGGAACCTGGGACCCGAGGAGGCCCTGATCTTCGACGCCCACCTGCTGGTCCTCGAGGACCAGGCGCTCATCGGCGAGACCATCCGCGAGTTCGAGTCGAGCGGGCGCAACATCGAGACGTGCTTCAACCAGATCTCGTCGCGGTACATCCAGGCGTTCTCCGAGATCGACGACGAGTATCTCCGCGAGCGGGCCGGCGACATCCGCGACGTCGCCCAGCGCGTCCTCCAGAACCTGCTCGGTCAGGCGGCCAACAACCTCAGCCACCTGGTCGAGAAGCGCGTCGTCGTCGCCAATGACCTGTCGCCGTCCGACTCGGCCAGCATCGACCGCTCCGCCGCGCTGGCGCTGGTCACCGACTCCGGCAGCCGGACCAGCCACGCGGTGATCATGGCGCGGTCGATGAAGGTCCCGGCGGTGGTGGGCGTCCGCGACCTCACGACGCGCGTGCGGAACGGCGACTGGGCGATCGTCGACGGCTACGACGGCGTGGTCATCCTCCATCCCTCCGAGGGCACGCTCTTCCGGTACGGCAAGATCCAGGAGCGGAAGAAGACCTTTGAGCAGCGCCTGCTGCAGGCAAACGAGCAGCCGGCGGTGACGCAGGACGGCGTGAAGGTGGCGCTGATGGCGAACATCGAGCGCGTGGAGGAGCTCTCGGCGGTGAAGGAGTACCGGGCGGAGGGCGTCGGCCTGTTTCGCACCGAGTACCTGTTCCTGAACTCCGCGCGCATCCCGAGCGAGCAGGAGCAGTTCGTCGCCTACAAGACGGTGGCGGAGGCGCTGGCGCCGAATCCGGTGATCATCCGCAGCCTCGACCTTGGCGGCGACAAGCCGATGGCCGGGAACCCGCATCTCTTCCCGAAGGAGGACAACCCCTTCATGGGCTTCCGCGCGATCCGGTTCTGCCTCGTCCATACGGACATCTTCAAGGACCAGCTGCGGGCCATCCTGCTCGCCAGCGCCTTCGGCAAGATCCAGCTGATGTACCCGATGATCAGCGGGGCCGAGGAGCTCGGGAAGGCGAACGCGATCCTCGCCGAGTGCAAGGCGGAGCTGAAGGCGCGCGGCCAGGCCTTCGACGAGAAGCTCGAGGTCGGCGCGATGATCGAGATCCCGAGCGCCGCCGCGACGGCCGACATCCTCGCAGAGCAGTGCGCATTCTTCAGCATCGGGACCAACGACCTGATCCAGTACCTCCTCGCGATTGACCGCGTGAACGACCGGATCGCGCACCTCTACGAGCCGACCCATCCCGCGGTGATCCGCACCCTGAAGCAGATCGTGGACGAGGCCCACCGGCGGAACGTCCATGTCAGCGTCTGCGGCGAGATGGCCGGGGACCCGGTCTTTGCGCCCCTGCTGCTCGGCCTGGGGGTCGACAGCCTCAGCATGTCGCCGGTCTGGCTGCCCTCGGTGAAGTACCTCGTCCGCTCGATGAAGATGAGCGAGGCGCGCGCCTTGGCGCAGGAGGCGCTGCGCCTGACCTCGCCGAAGGAGATTTACGCGAAGTGCGACGCGTTCTACCGCGCGCGGGTCGAGGTCGAATAGGCCCGCGGTCTGGGTCTGGGTTCGCCACGAAAGTCACGAAGAGCAGCCTTGGGCTTCGCGAGCTTCGCGTGCTTGGCGGTGAATTTATCCGGGACCGGACGTTGGTTCACCGCCAAGACCGCCAAGGCCGCGAAGCACAGGCCTTGGGCTTCGTGCGCTTGGTGACCTTCGTGGCGAAATGTGTTCCAGCCTAGTCCTGGGACGGCGGCCACATGACCGGGAACTGCGGGCCGCGGAACTTCTCGCCGGGCTGCGGGTGCTCGGCGTAGCGCTTCATGATCCATTCATTCTGGTGCTCCTGCCCCGGCCGGTAGGTGCACTCGCCGGACATGACGTGTGAGACCAGCGCGCGGCGGCGGGTGGGGGAGAAGTTGCGGTCGCTCCCGTGCAGCAGCAGGCCGTGGTGGAATGAGACCGCGCCGCGCGGGATGACCACCGGCACCTCGCGCGTGACGAATCCCGGCGGCAGCGCCGGTTTCTGGGCGTCGTCGCCCGTGATGCCCATCGGGGTCGGCCACAACCCCAGCCGGTGCGTGCCCTCGAGGAATACCATCGGACCCGAGTCGGGCCGGACGTCGTCGAGCGCGATCCAGCAGGTCACGGTCTCGCACTCCGCGATCATCTGCCAGTATGCCCAGTCCTGATGATAGGTGACCACCCGCCCGCCGAACGGCGGCTTGTCCAGCAGCTGGTCGTGCCAGAGCCGGATCGACGGCGCGCCGATGAGCTGGGCGGCGATGGCGGCGAGGCGGGGACTGAGCACGGTGCGGGCGAGCGTGGAGTCCGCCTTCCAGGTGTTGTCGATCTTGATCAGGTCGACGGGCGCCCTGCGGAGAATCACCACGTCGGGCGGCGCGCCTTTGTCGTGCACCCCGGCGATGACGCGGTCGGCCGCGGCGTTGATGGCATCGACCTCGGCGTCGGAAAACAGGCGCTCGTGGATGTGGTAGCCGCGCTCGGCGAAGGCGGCGAGCTGGGCGGGGGTGAGGCTGGGGTGGGGTGCCATCGGGTTTTGCGTTGCAGGTTAGCAGCCGCCGGCCGAATTACGTTCAGGATCCGATCCAAGTTTGTATAAAAACCAGCCCCGCCGTCCCGTATGAGAGCCGAACGCACGCATCAGATCCTGAGCGGGTTCTTCCTCGAGAATCCGCTGCCCGGTCTGACCGCGCTGACCCATTGCGGCGAGGCGCTGGTGAGCCCGCGGCACCGGCTGAAGCCGCACGCGCACCGCGGTTTCGAGTTCGTGTACCTGTCGCGCGGCCGGGCCTACTGGCGGATCCGGGACGAAGTCGTGCCGCAGCGGTTGGGCGACCTGCTGGTCACCTTTCCCCGGGAGATCCACGACACGGGCCGCGAGCCGGGCGTGGAGTGCTACGTGAACTGGCTCGGCTTGGATCTCGAGGGATTGGGCCGGGACGGCCGCCGGGTGGCCGCCCTGCTCCGGGCCCGTCGGGTGCGGGTGGTGCCGGACTGTCACGAAATCGAGGCGGTGCTGCGGGGCCTCCATGCGCAGCTGGCGACGGCGCGGCCGCGGCGGGGGGCGGTGGTCCGGCAGTACCTGCGCACCTTCCTCGCGCTGCTGGAGCAGCGGCTGAGCCGGCCGGGCCGGGGCGAGGTGCCCGGCGGCGTCCGTTCGGCGACGACGGAGCGCGCGCTTGGCTTCCTGCGGGACAACGTGGACCGGCGGACGGCGGTGCGGGAACTCGCGGCGGCGGCGCGCGGGGGCAGCGTGGCGCGTTTCAGCGCCCGGTTCCGGCGCGAGGTCGGGCTGACTCCGGCGGCCTACCATCTCCGCCAGCGGCTGGACGCGGCCCGGCAGGCGTTGCGCCAACCGGAATCGCGCGTGACCCATGTCGCCCTGCGCTACGGCTTCAGCTCGTCGCAGCACTTCAGCACCGCGTTCCGCCGCGTGTTCGGCGTCACGCCGCGGGCGTGGCGCGCCGGAAAGTGAGGCGCGGGGTCGAGGGCCGGACCGAACGCCGAACGCCGGAAGCCGAAGGATCTGGAGTGTGATCCACGGTACAACTTGGCTGGGCGGGCCCGCTGCCCCAAGCCGTGGTCGCGAGAATTCCCCTTCGAAGTTGGACGTTCGGCGTCCGGCGTTCGTCTGACCCCGCCCGAGCCTCGGTGCTACTTGCCCGGCTTGAAGCCGCTGGCCAGCAGGGTCTCGAAATGGGGCTCGTTGGCTTCCTTCGCGACGGCGGTGACCTCGACCTTGGCAAAGCCGGCACGCTTCAGGAAATTGTGGAGCGCGCTTTCCTTGAACCCGAGCCAGACGTCGGCGTAGAGCTCGCGGGCCTTCTCGAACGCGTGCTCGTTCAGGTCGAGCACGAGGATCTGGCCGTCAGGCCGGAGAATGCGGTATGCCTCGTTCACGGCGACCTGCGGATGCTGGGCGTGGTGCAGGGCCTGGGAGAGGATCGCGAGGTCGACGGACTTGTCGGGCAGCGGCACCGCCTCGAGGTCGCCGAGCTTGTAGGTGAGGTTGGCGAGGCCGTTGCGGTGCGCGAGCTCGGTGCCGACCTCGACCATCTTGACCGAGTTGTCGATGCACCAGACCTGCTTGGCGCGGTGGGCGAGCAGCTGCGACACCAGGCCCTCGCCGGCGCCGAGGTCGGCGATGGTGATGGCCGGGGTGAGGCGCAGCGCCAGGTGGCCGAGCGCCTCCCAGGAGCGGCCCGGGCAGTAGTGCTTGCCGAGCCGGCCGGCGATGAGGTTGAAGTACTGCTCCTGCGTCCGGCGGCGCTTCTGGAGGATCCGGTCGAGGTTGTCGCGGTCGTCGGCCAGCGCGGGCAGGTCGGTCACCGCCTCGATCGCCGCCTTGAGCAGCGCGACCTGCTTCGCGGGGAGATGGGCGCGGAGCGAGTAAAACGCCTTCTTGCCCTCGCGGCGGTCGGTGACGAGCCCGGCCTGGCGGAGCAGGGCCAGCTGCGACGAAATGCGCGACTGGCCCATCCCGAGGATCTCCTGGAGCTCGGCCACCGACAGCTCCTCGCGCAGCACGAGGGCGAGCAGGCGCAGCCGGGTCGGATCCGACAGGATCTTGAGCAACTCCCAGGAGGCGTTCACGCGTCGCGGACTATTCGTTGATTGCGCGGCGACGTCAATGGTCGGACGGGCGCCGCCGGCCAGACCATTCCGGAATCCGAATTCCGGATTCCGGAATGAATTACCGTCACGCCACCGTGTCGGCGTAGCGGGCGATGCTGACGACGGAGTAGGTCTCCTCGGCGTTGCCGGTGCGGACCGTGACGCTGTCGCCGGGCTTCCGGCCGAGGAGGGCGGCGCCGAGGGCGGTCTTGTAGGAGATGACGTGGTTGACCGGGTCGCCGTCCCACGCGCCAAGGATCGTGTACTTGGTGAGGTGGCCGGTGGCGGCGCTCTTCACCTCGACGACGGTGCCGGCGCTGACCTGGTCGGTGGTGGCGTCCTTGAAGTCGGTGACCCGGGCGCGGCCGAGCTCGCGCTCGAGGTTGGTCTTCTGCGCCATGAGCACCTGCTGGTCCTGCTTGGCCATCTTGTACTCGGAGTTCTCCTTGAGGTCGCCGTGCTCGCGGGCGACGGCGATGGCGCGGGAGTTCTCGGGGATCTTCTTGGAGACGATCGCCTCGTACTCCTCGCGCTTGCGCTCGTAGCTCGACTTCGAGACGAGGAGCTGCTCCTCGCGGCTCTCGGCGTCGGAGGCGACGAGGGACTGGATCTTCGGGAAGATCTTGATGAAGCGGGCGAGCAGGGACTTCTTCGTGAGCTCCTCGAAGCCCTGGTTGAGCATGAGGGTGTTCGCGAGGTCGCGGGCGGTCTCCGGGTCGGCGGTGGAGAGCAGGTCGGCGATGAGGTCCGTGTCCTCGCTCAGGATGTCGGCGAGCGGGATGCGGCGGGCGCTGGAGGCCTGGAGGGCCTCGTAGTCGATCGCGAAGAAGATCGCGCCGAGGAGCCGCGGGGTGATGAGGTCGTTGAGCAGCTTGGCGAACTTCTTTGAATGGCGGTTCTTGACGATCCAGAGGAGGACCGGCGCGCGGAGGTTCTGCTCGGTCTGCCAGCGGCGGAGGGCGGCGGCGAGGTCCTCGGCGTGGCCGTTTTCGACGAGGAAGTTGATGCACTCCGTGGTGAACTTGCCCTGCGAGGTCTTGAGCAGGTTGAAGACGATGTCGCGGTACTCGATCGGGTGGGTGTTCTTCACCAGCTCGAGGAACTGGCCCTGGAAGTGGACCGGGATCTTCTCCGCGATGCCGGGCAGGTCGCGGACGTTCGCGATCAGGGCGGCCTGGCTCGGCTCGAACGTCTCGGCCGAGCCGGCGAGCTGCGCGAGATTGTCGCGGACCGCGGCGCCATAAAGGCGCTCGGAGGCATCCAGCTGGTTGCTGTCCTTCACGGCGTCGGCGATGGCCTTCAGGATCGCGGCGAGGTCGGTCTTGATCTCCTTCTTGCCGACGGTGGCCAGGAGCTCCTCCGCCAGGGCGATGCGGCGGCGGGCCGAGCGGGTCGAGTGGAACTGCTCGAGAATCTCGTCCTCGGCGGACACCGGGGTTTCGCGCAGGATGTAGCACTCGGTCTTCTTTTCCGGGACGGAAATGCGCGGATCCTTGGCGACGGCCTTCTTGGCCGAGGCCCACCATTTCTTGAATTTGTCCTCGCCGACGACCTGGGTGAGCGTGATCTCGAGATCGATCGCGCTGGTGGCATGGTTCGGGTAGGCCTCGAGGGCCTCGGCGATCAGCTGGGCGGGATTCTCGGCGACCAGCTCGGCGATGCGCTTGGTTTCGGTTTCCTTGCGGACCAGCAGGTGCTTGGGCGGGAGGACGTCCAGGGTGTTGATGCAGAACGCCGGGTCCATCGCGTGGGACCTCTTCCCCTTGAAGTCGATGATCAGCCGCTGCGCCGACTCGTCGTAGGACTTGATCTGGCCGAAACCCCAGCTGCGGTGGATGCAGTACGCTCCGGGCTCCATGGCCTCCAGTTTGGCTTTGGCCGCCTTGAGGGACGGGTTCTTGGCAATGAGCGCGGAAAGGGCGTCGGAATTCATGATTGCGAAAGTGATGGCCTGAACGGGAGAGTTGAGCGGATAATGAGCAAGCTTGTCAAACAGTGTGTCGAACAGCCGCTTTATGAGTCATAACGTATCCTCCGGTGGCTCCGGGGCTTGGCCTGTTGCCGTGAGTCTGCTGGCCCGCTGGCTAGACCGGCGGGAACGCATTGATGAGCTGATCGACGGCCTGCCGCCGGGTCTGTCCGCTGCCGACCGGGCCCGGTGCCAGCACCTGGTGTTCGGGGTGGTCCGGCATTTCGGGCGGCTGGACGCGGCCCTGGGTCGCCTGATCGCCCATCCGCCGCGGTTTCCGACCCGGGCGGTGCTCCTGATGGCGGGCTTCGAGCTGATCGAGGCGACCGGCGGCGCCGAGCCGGGACTGGTGGCCAAGATCGTCCACCATGCGGTCGAGCAGGCGAAGACGGTGGCCAGTCCGGCCGAGGCCCGCCTCGTGAACGCCGTCGTGCGGAAGCTGGCCGGGATCCTCACCGCCGCCGTGCCGCCGAAACTCGCGCCCGCCGAGGCGCTGGCCGAGTATTTTTCCCATCCGGACTGGCTGGTGCGCCGCTGGCTGGTCGAATTCGGCGCCGACGGCACGCGCCGGCTCCTCGAGTGGAACCAGTGTCCGGCCAAAGTCTATGCCCGGTGGCGCGGCGCCGGTTCGAGGCCCGACTTCCTGCAGCCGACGCCCTGGCCCGGATTCCTCGAGGTCCCGTCGGGCCAGTGGGCGCAGGTCGAGCCGCTGCTGAAAGGCGGCCAGATCTACCTGCAGGATCCGGCCACCCGCCTGGCGGTGGAACTGCTGGCCCCGCAACCCGGCGAAGCCGTGCTCGACGCGTGCGCGGCGCCCGGTGGCAAGAGCCTGCTCATCGCGGACGCCATGAAATCCGGCCGCCTCGTGGCGCTGGACCTGCCGGGTCCCCGGATCGCCCGCCTCAAGGAGAATCTCGCCCGCGCCCATGGCGTGGAGGTGGCCCTCGTGCAGGGTGACCTGCTCGGTCCGGCCGGCGCGCTGCTCCGCGAGCACCGGCTCCCCGAACACTTTCCGGCCGTGCTGGTCGACGTGCCCTGTTCCAATACCGGCGTGATGCGCCACCGGGTCGACGTGAAGTGGCGCCTCGATCCGCGCGACATCGACAAGCATGCCCGCCAGCAGCTCACGCTGCTCCAGGCCGCCGCCCGCCTGGTGGCCCCGGGCGGACGGATCGTCTATTCCACCTGCAGCATCGACGCGGAGGAAAACGAACACGTCGTCCGCGGATTCCTGTCGAGCCGGGCGGGCGCCGCCTTCCAGCTGGAGGCCAGCGCCGTCAGCCTCCCGTGGGAAACCGGTCATGACGGCGCGGCTGCCTATCGCCTGCGCCGTGGCGGGGCCTGAGTCGGCCGCTCGCGGTTCGGCCTACAGGGGCACGAGGTCGAACACGGGCACCCGCTGCGTCGTCTCCTGCGCACCCTGCAGGAACGTGAATTCAATCGCGGTCGCAGTCGCGACCAGCAGCTCGTAGCGGCGGATGTCCCATTTGGCGACCGGCTCGCCGTTGATGCGCGTCACCAGGTCGCCGGGCTGGATGCCCGCGCCGGCCGCCGGGGAGCTGCGGATGACGCTCGCGACCCGCCAGTAGGCCGGGGTCTTGGTGAAGCTCAGCCCCGCGCTCCGGCGCGCCTCCGGCGGGATCGGGTCGGGCTGGTCGCGGTCAAAGGTGACCTGGCCGCGTTCCTGGTCGAACGTGACGGTGAAGTACCGCAGGATGCCGCCGCCGATGGATGAGAGCTCGTCCGTGAGGTCCGTCACCGGATGCAGCAGGGCGTGGCGGCCGATCATGAGCGAGCCGTCGAGCCGGCCGATCAGCTGCTCGCGGTCGTTGGTTAGGGTCCCAACCATGCCGCCCGGACGGGGCACCACCGTGAAGACGGCCCGCAAGCCGACCGGATTGAGGCTCAGGTCGGCGTCGCTGCCGGAGTCGACCAGCGCGGCAAACGTCTGGTCACCCAGCCGCAGCGAGATGATGGGGGTCTTGCGGTCGTTGTTGAAGGGGATCGTCGCCCCGGCGGGGGCCGGGCTCGAGAGTTTGCGCAGCTCGACCCGCGTGTGCGCGTAGTCGAGGGTCAGCAGGGTCTCGCGGAACAGCGGGAAGCCGAGGATGCCGTCGATCTTCACGCCCAGGTGCGCCGACAGCGGGGCGAGGTCGTACACCAGGGCCTGCACGTCCTCGAACCGCGCCCCTTCCAGCTGGAGCCGCGGCAGCAGCGTCGTCGTGAGCAGCGCGGTGTCACCCTCGGAGGATTTCACCCGCACCAGCGGAACGTCCGCGGGGAACGGGTCGCGGCCGCCGTAGCGCTTGGCAAACTCTGGCGACACGAGCGTCACCGATGCGCCGGTGTCGATTAGGAAGTGATACGGCCCGTGCTTGTCCCACTTGGCCTCGACCACGAGATAGTTCGACACCATCAGCGCGTTCAGGGTCACGGTGGCCGAGCTGAGCGTCGTCCGACCCGGCCGCGGGGGCTCGTGCCGGAACGACAGGCAGCCTCCCAGCAGCGCCACGAGCGCCAGGCCCGCCACGCCGAAGGCCAGCCGGCGGCCGGCGCGGACGGGTGGGGGGTGGAGCAGGGTGGAGCACACGGCTGAAACCGGAGGAATAGCGCTTCATTTCCAGACGCCAAGGCCCAAAGGGATGTTCCGCCGTTTCACCCGGAGCGCCCGGCCGCGGCGGTGAATTTTCTTCATCCCGGATCTCCGGCTCAGCCGAGACCATGCGCTCGGAAGTCGAGGGTCGAGGAGTTGAAGGGTTAAGCCTAGTAAACCTTCACCCGCGCCGGCCGACCGGCGGAGGCAGCGAATCGACTCTCGTCCGCTCGGCCCTCGACTGCGTGAGTCCGGCTCAGCCGAGGAGCGCGGCCAGCTCCCGCGCGAGATCGTCGCGCGTGAACGGCTTCTGGAGAAACCGCACGAGCCCGGCGCGGGCCAGCTTGGCGATCCGCGCGCTGTCGCTGTAGCCGCTCACGAGGATGACGCGCACGCCGGGCTGCAGCGTGCGCAGGGCGCTGAGCGTCTCGTCGCCGCTGAGGTGCGGCATGGTCAGGTCCAGCAGCACGAAGACGAATTCCGCCGGCCGGCGCGAGAATTCCGCCAGGCCCTGGGCGCCGTCGGCTGCGGTCACCGGGGTGAACCCGAAGGTCTGCAGGAGATCGGCCGCCGCCTCGCGCACGGCCTCCTCGTCGTCGATGACCAGCACGGGCCCGCGGTAGCGGCGCTCGTCGACCACCGGGGCGTCGGCGGCGGCCGACGCCTGCGTGCTGGGCGGGAGCAGCAGGGTAAAGGTGGAGCCGTGCCGCGGCTGCGACGCGACGTGAATGGCGCCCTCGTGCCCCCGCACGATGCCGCGCACGGCCGCGAGCCCGAGCCCGCGCCCGGCGAACTTGGTCGTGAAGAATGGGTCGAAGATGCGGGCGATGGTCTCGGGGGTCATGCCGCAGCCGTTGTCGGTGACCGCGAGGAAGACGTATTCGCCGGCCGGGAGGTCCGCGCCGTCGCTGGCGGCGGCGATGAAGGCGCGGTCGAAAAACCGGCGGCCGGTCCGCACGCGGATCTCGCCGCCCTCGTCGCCGATCGCGTCGGCGGCATTGATCACGAGGTTCATCACGATCTGGCGGAGCTGCGTCGCATCGGCGACCGCGACGGTCGGCTCGGAGCTGAGCTCGAGCTGGATGCGCACGCGGTCCGTGAGCGTGACGTGGAGCAGCGGCAGCGTATCCTGCACCAGCGGGTTGAGGTCGACGGGCTCGGTCGCCAGGCTGCCGCGGCCGGAGTAGGACAGCATCTGCTGACACAACTCGGCGGCCCGGGCAGCGCCGGCCTCGATCCGGCGCACGTTCGCGAGGAGCGGCGAGTCGGCGGGGAGCTTCATGCGCGCCAGGCCCGCGTTGCCGAGGATGCCGGTCAGGATGTTGTTGAAGTCGTGGGCGACGCCCCCGGCGAGCAGGCCCAGGCTCTCCAGTTTCTGGGTCTCCAGCATCCGCCGCTCGAGGTGCAGCTTCTCGGCCTCGGCCCGTTTCCCGGCGGTGATGTCAACGGCGAGCCCCTCGATGAACCGGGGCCGGCCGTCGTCGACCTGGACGCAGCGCGCCCGGGAAAGCAGCCAGCGCTCGGTGCCGTCCCGCGCCCGGAGCCGGTACTCGATCTCGAGCTCCGTGCCGTCGCGCAGGCAGGCGCGCGTGGCCTCGCGCACCCGCGCGACGTCGTCCGGGTGCATCAGGTCGCGGAAATGCACGCGGCCGCCGGTGAAGTCCTCCGGGGCGTAGCCCGTGAGCGCCCGTACGCCGACACTGAGGTACAACACCCGCAGCTCCTTCTCATACTCGCAGCGGTAGGCCATGCCGGGGAGCGAGTGGAGCAGGCTGCTCAGCTGGCGCCGGCTCTCGGACAGCTCCGCCGTGCGCTCCGCGACCTCGCGGGCGATGTGCTCGGCCCGCCGGCCGAGGATTTCGAGGAAGCCTGCCACCAGGATGGCGACGAGCAGGACGCTGATGGTCGGAACCCAGGGCCCGGCGCCGAGCTGCTCGTCGAACCAGCCCGGATGGGGCCGGTACAGGATTCGCCAGTCGCGCCCGCCGAACGGCAGGGGAGCCTCGTACGAAAACCCGCGCCGGAACTCGGCCGGGCTCGGCGCCGGGGTGTGCGGCGTGGCGTCGTCGTAGGGCCGGTAGTACATGGTGCGGAAGGCCGCGTCGGGTTCGGAATCGTCAAGGAACAGGACGTCGAGGATGCTGCCCGCGCCCCAGGTGCGGACCCGCATGGCCTCAAGCAGGTCGTGCAGGCGGAAGACGCCCTGGATGTAGCCGGCGATCACCTCGCCCTCCGGCCCAGGTCGGAAGACCGGCAGGATCATGACCACGCCGCGGCGGTGCTCCTGCTCCTGCGCGAGCACGATCTGGCGGCTCAGGGCGAGCTGGCCCGTGGCGCGGGCGCGCTCGATCGCCTCGAGGGTGGGGCCCGAATGCAGGTTGTAGCCCAGCACGGGTTCGTTGCCCGCGACGGGATAGACGTAGCGGATCGGGAGGTAATCGGGCTGGGCCGCCGCAGGCGTGAAACTGCCGTCGGCGGTGCGGTCAAAGATCCGGAGGGGGAGTCCGTAGTCGCGCGTCAAGGCGGCCTCAGTAGCGGCGCGCGCCGCCGCGGGCACGATCGGCACCCACTCGAAGGCCTGGGCGCCGGGGTTGCGCGCGGCGAGGTCGGCCGCGATGCGTTCGAATTCCGCGCGGGTCGCGCCGTCGCCGACCAGCATGGCCGCCCGCAGGCTGACCAGCGCGTCGTCGTAGCGTCCGAGCAGGTCCGTGAACCGGGCGTGCAGCACGGCGGCGCGCCGCGCGAAATTCGCGCTGGCCTGGGCCGCCTCCGCCGCGCGCAGCCCGCGGTACAGCAGGAGCGCGCCAATGCCGCCCGCCAGCAGCACCAGGGCGATGGCGACGCGGTAGCGGGGCAGCCGCGGAAATGCTGGAACGCGGGGCATGGCTCGGCCCCGCCGATCATGCCGCCCGCGTGCCGGCGGGCAATCGTTTCGTGCGAGGGTTGGGTCCGTGAACATTTCATCTGCGCCTCAGAACCGTCAGCCGGAGTCATGCAGGCGGAAGTCGAGGGTCGAGGAGTCGAGTGGCCAGAACTCGGCGGAAGATTACAAGCTTGGGCCGCCCCGGCGGACGTGGCGGGCCAGCAGCTTCTCTCTAATCGTCTTCTCGACTTTCGACTACCTGATTCCGCATGGCGTTGCCGAACCCGTCGGCGGGCGGACCACCGTCCCGAGGGGATGGTTCCGACCTTCCGGTCGTGTCACGCAATGGGTGACACGACCGTGAAACGCGCGGTGCCGGACGTGGCCTCGGGGAGATGACCGGCGCTTGGTCCCCCGTCGGAGGAGGCGCAGGGTGAACCCGGCGCGGCGGGAGCGACTGGGTCCCGGCGCGTGGATTGCTCGGCCCTATTGCGGGCGAGTCGTCTGGAATCACCCGCCAGCCGAGCCGGGACCCCGCGGCGGTCCGGGACGAAGCCACCTGGCGCCCGAGCCGGAACTTCGCGGCGGACCCGCCGGAGCCACGCGCCGGAGGCGGCGCGCTGGTGGTTGGGGATCGAACCGGAACCGGCCGAAGCGGCGCGGCCTACAGGCGGTACGGCAGCGGATGGCGGGCAGTGAGGGCGAGCACGCGATCCTTCACGCCGGCAATCGTCGCCGCCTCGGCCGGCGTGCCGATCGCGGTCAGCACCGCGTCGATGCAGGCGGCGATCTCGTCCATCTCGGATTCGACCAAGCCGCGGGTAGTAATGGCCGGGGTGCCGAGCCGGATGCCGGACGCCTGGAAGGGCGAGCGGGTCTCGAACGGCACGGTGTTCTTATTGCAGGTAATGTTGGCGCGATCGAGCGTCTCCTGGGCGACCTTCGCGGTCAGCTCGGGGAGCTTGGGCCGGAGGTCGACGAGCATGAGGTGGTTGTCGGTGCCGCCCGAGACGATCTTGTAGCCGCGCTTCGTCATCGCGGCGGCCAGCGCCTGGGCGTTCTTTACGATCTGGGCCGAGTAGGTCTTGAACTCGGGCTTGAGGCACTCGCCGAAACAGACCGCCTTGGCGGCGATGACGTGCATGAGCGGGCCGCCCTGGGTGCCGGGAAAGACGGCGGAGTCGATCGCCTTGGCATGCGCCGCGCGGCAGAGGATGAGGCCGCCGCGGGGGCCGCGGAGCGTCTTGTGTGTGGTGGTCGTGACAAAGTCGGCGTGCGGGACCGGCGACGGGTGCACACCCGAGGCGACCAGGCCGGCGATGTGGGCGATGTCGGCGAAGAGATAGGCGCCAACGCTGCGGGCGATCTCGCCCATGCGGGCAAAGTCGATGATGCGGGAGTAGGCGCTGGCGCCGACCGTGATCATCTTCGGCTGCTCGCGCTGCGCGACGGCGGCGAGCTCGTCATAGTCGATGCGGCCGTTGTCCTCACGGACGCCGTACTGGCAGAAATTGTAGAGCTTGCCCGAGAAGTTGGCGGGATTGCCGTGGGTCAGGTGGCCGCCGTGGCTGAGGTTCATGCCGAGGACCTTGTCCCCGGCCTGCAGCACCGAGGCGTAGACCGCGGCATTCGCCTGTGCGCCGGAGTGTGGCTGCACGTTCGCGTGCTCGGCCCCGAAGAGCTGCTTGGCACGCTCGATCGCGAGCGTCTCGACCTTGTCGACCTGCTCGCAGCCGCCATACCAGCGCTTGCCCGGGTAACCCTCCGCGTACTTGTTGGTCAGCACGCTGCCCTGCGCCTCGAGGACGGCCGGGTAGGTGAAGTTTTCCGATGCAATCAGCTCGATGTGGCTGTGCTGGCGGGCCAGCTCGGCGGAGATCGCGGCGTGGATTGCGGGATCGAGGGACTTGAGGGGCGCGGCGTTGAGCATACCGGAACGGGAGTGGAGGGTGGACGGAGGCGGACGGAGGGCGAAAACTGGCCTCCTCAGCCGACCGGGTTACGCCCGTCTCGGCAATCCGAAATCCACGCCTACCGGCTGCCGCCGGTTGCGAGCTGTGTCTTAAGGAACTCGATCAGCGACGGAATGGCCTCGACCATCTCGTCGCGAGCCGCCTCGTACACCTTGAGCGGGCCGCCGTACGGGTCGGCGATCTCCTTGTCGCCGCGCTGCGGCATGAACTCGCGGAAAAGGAAGAGATTCTTGGGCGGGTGAGCCGCCTGGAGCTGGATCATCGCGCGGTGCGACTCGGTCATGCACAGCACCGCCATCGCCTCGTCGAGCAAGGCGTCGGTCAGCGGCCGGCTCACTTGGCCGGAAATGTCGATGCCCGCCTTTTTCAGGGCGATCACCGAGTTCTCGGACACCCGTTCACCATGCCGGGCGGCCACGCCGGCCGACTCCACCCGGAGCGAGCGCAACGGCTCCGGCTGCGCCGCCAATGCGTGCTGCAGCAGGCCAGCGCCCATCGGACTGCGACAGATGTTGGCCGTGCAGACAACCAGAACGAGGGGGGCGGAGACGGACATGGGAGACGAGGCGTTAACGGACACGGTTTTGGGCCAAAGGCAAAGCCGGAGTGGCGGGCGGGCCGGGGGAAACCAATCTGAACGCCGAACCTCGGACGGCGAACGCTGGACGCCGAAGAAATCACGAATGAAGGCGTTTTATATTTCACCGCGCCCGAGAGGTGGACGGACCTCCGCGGGCGTCTTCCTCCGGCGGTGAAAGTCCCGGGCTAGATCCGCTTCAAGGCCAGCAGCGCGCGGTGCAGATGGATCGCGCGCTGGAGGACGGTGTCGATCAGGGGCGCGGGCGCGACCGGGGCGGCGGTATCCGGGGTGTCGGACCCGTCCCCCTCCGATTCGTCCACGGATTCCGGTGCAATGGTGTGCTGGCGCACGACCTCGGCCTCGTCGTGGCGCGGCTTGTCGGGCTGGTCGGTGATCAGGCTCTCCACGGTCGCGCCGTGATCGAGCGCATCGTACGCGGCGCGGTCGGTGGCGGGCTCGATGGCGAGCGCGAGGTCGGGCACGAACCGCGACGAAGCCAGGCCGATCGTCAGCAGGCCGGCGTGGGGCGGGGCGTGGTCGAGGTATTCGAGCACGGCCGGCGCCGTCGATCCGTTCACGAGCAGGAACACCGGCGTCCGCGCCGTCGCGCGGAATCCGATCCACTCCTGGAGCGCCGCGGCCGCTTCGTCGCCGCCCTGGGTGTAGCGGAGGTCGAGGACGATGGGGGCCGGCTTGGGCGGCGCGAGCGGCAAGTCCGCCGGGAGCGTCCGGACCCGCACATACATCAGGCCCTGCCCGAGATCGCGGCTCAGCCGCCCGTCCGACCCGGTGCCGGCCATGAGCGCGGCACAGGTCAGGAAAAACGCCACGAGGATTCTCATCGGCGGTTCAGTTGCCGGGCGCCGATGTCGCGCCGGTAATACTTGCTGGCGCACTGGATCGCGTCGCATGCGGCGTAGGCGGCCCGGGCGGCGGCGGCCAGCGAAGGAGCCGTGGCGGTGACGCCGAGCACCCGGCCGCCGTTGGTCACGATCTGGCCGGCGGCGTTGCGGGCGGTGCCGGCGTGGAAGATGGTCACACCCGCGGGCAACGGCGTCGGGAAGGTGATCACGTCGCCCTTGGGAAAGGCGTCGGGATAACCCCGGGCGGCAACCACCACGCACAGGCTGTGCTCCGGCTTGACCGCCAGCTTCACGCCAGCGAGCTGGCCGCGGGCGGCGGCCCAGAGCAGGCCGAGGAGGTCGGTGTTGAGCCGCGGCAGGACCACCTGCGTCTCGGGATCGCCGAAGCGGGTGTTGTACTCGATCACCTTCGGGCCGTCGGTGGTGAGCATGATGCCGATGAAGAGCGTGCCGCAGAACCGGATGCCCTCGGCGGCAATGGCCTCGACCGACGGCCGGACGATCTCGCGCTCGATGCGGTCGAGCAGCGCGGGGGTCACGACCTCGGCCGGCGAGTAGGTGCCCATGCCGCCGGTGTTCGGGCCGGTGTCGCCGTCGCCGATGCGCTTGTGGTCCTGCGAGGTTGGCAGGATGACGTAGTCGCGGCCGGAGACCACGACGAGGATCGAGGTCTCCTCGCCGACCAGGCAGTCCTCGATGAGCAACTGGCGGCCGGCGTTGCCGAATTTCGCCCCGGTGAGCATCTCGCGCACGGCGGCCTCGGCCTCCGCGTGGGTGCCGGCGACGACCACGCCCTTGCCGGCCGCGAGGCCGTCGGCTTTCACGACGATCGGCACGGGGCGCTGGCGCAGATAGGCCAGCGCGGGTCCAACCTCCTGGAAGAACTGCGCGCCGCCGGTCGGGATGCGGTGCTTCAGGAGGAGCTGTTTCGTGAAAATCTTCGAGGCCTCGAGCCGGGCGCCGTCGGCGGTGGGGCCGTAGACCGGAATGCCGGCCGCAAGGAGTTGGTCGGCGAGGCCGAGCGACAGCGGGACCTCGGGGCCGACGACGACGAACCCGACCTGCTCCCGCCGGGCGAGGGCGACGAGGCCGGACACATCATCCGCGGCGACCGGAAAACACGTCGCATCCTGGGCGATGCCCGCATTGCCCGGCGCGCAGAGCACGCGGGGCCGGGCGGGAGAAGCCTGCAGCTGGCGGACGAGCGTGTGCTCGCGGCCGCCGGAGCCAACCACGAGGACGGACGAGGGAAGGGCGGAACTCACGCCGCCGATTTGGGGGAGTGCGGCGCGGCGTGGCAAGGAGCGAACTTTGAAAAGGCAAAGACGAACATCGAACGCCGAAGGAAAGCCAGGATCGGAGGGGAACGTTGAGCGTCGGCTCGATCCGCTTCGATGTTCGACGTCCGATGTTCTGGCTCCCCATGTTCAGTCTGGTGCCTTCGGGGGTCGTCTTCGATCTCCTAGATCCAATCTCCCAACGCCGCCTCCGCGTTGCGGCGGCTCAGAGCACCTGCAGCTTCTTTCGGTAGAAGGCGACGACCTCGTCGGGGTCGTCGGTGAACAGGATGTAGTCGGCGATCCAGGCGGGGGCGCGCTTGGTGCGGATCATCTCGTTCACCTGCTTGCGCAGGTCGCCCCAGAACTTGGCGTTGAAGAAGACGTACGGGACGCGCGGGCGGATGCCGAGCTTGAGGTTGCACATCTCGATGCCGATCTCCTCGAGCGTGCCGACGCCGCCGACGTTGAAGATGCAGAAGTCGGCCGCCTCGAACCATTTTTGCCGGAAGTGGCGCGAGCTTTCCTGGAAGGTGTTGAAGAAGTCGACGCCGAGCTCCGGCGGCTGCGCCTCGAGCTCGAGGAAGCACGCGCCGGTCATGGAGCCGCGGTGGCGGGCCTGGTCGGTGGCGAGGCGCATGACGCCGCCGCCGCCGCCCGTGAGGACGCCGACGTTCGGGCCGATGAAGCCGGTGAGCTGCTCGACGAGGCGCGTGATGCGCGCGGTGTCGTCGCCGTCGATGCCGACGGCGGAGCCGTAGAACGCGAGGATGGTGGTCTCCTGGAACCGCCGCGCCTTCTCCTCCCGCACGAAGAACCCGTGGTCCTTCTTGTAGGTGTGGATGTAGATGTCCTTGGTGATCTCGTCGTACCAGTACACCTGGACGCCGATCGCATTGAACGTGTCGAGGCGGGCGTGGGCGTTGCTGGAGAGGAAGTAGCCGTGGGTCCGGGACGCCTTGCGGAAGACGATCCGCTTGAGCTTCACGTCGCCGATGCGGGTGAGGAGCTCGATGTGCTCCAGCAGGTCGGGGAAATAATCCATGATCAGCGTGTCGGCGTCGGACGGCGCGTTGTCGAGGGCCTGGATCATGGTGCGGCTGCCGAGCGGGCAGGCCTCGGGCCCGAGGACCTTCTTGAGGTCGTCGTTGGCGCGAACGAAGACGGCGCGGTTCTCCATCGTGCCGCTCTGGCCGCGGACCATGATCTGGGTCTTGGGCTTGGCGGGATCGGTCTCCATCGGCGGCCGGGAATCGAGACAGCCGTAGAGCTGGGCGGCGGTGGAGTAGAGGCGCTGGCGCTTCCTGGTGAGGGTCTTGACCTCCGGGTCCTCGGCGGGCGGGGCGCGGAAGACGTCGACGGAGACCATCGGGTTCACAACCGGCTGGTCGCCGGTGTTGTAGATCTCGAGCATGACGTTCGTGCCGAAGGTCTTGATGGGATCGAGCAGAATGGCGCTCGTGTGGAGGCCGAAGTTGCCCTCGCCCTGGTTGAGCACGACGAAGTGCTCCTTGAGGTACATGGAGCAGCTGGTGAGGATGCCGGAGCGGGGCGGGATGGTGAGCGGGGAGGCGTCGTGGCGAATCTGGGCCTTGTCGAGGAAGGACCGGCCGGCGTTGCCGCTGACGATGTGCTCGAAATTCACCCGCTGGAGCTTGGGCGAGATCGTGTAGCTGACCTGGTGGGGGGTGAGGAACACCCGGCCGCGCGAATCGATGCTGATGGTGTTGGGCAGCTTCAGGTCGTTGCGCTGGATCGCGTCCCAGATCTCGGCGGTCGAGAGCTTGGCGGCGGTGGGGGCGTAGAACAGGCGGCCAATGGGCGAACCCGGGCGCAGCAGCTTCTTCCAGTAGCCATAGTTCGGGAAGTTGGTGTCATAGACAAACGCGTCGGCGGACAGCTGGATCTGGTGGCCCTCGACGCGGGGCTTGCCGTGGATGAGCATTTCGATGCCGATGCGGGCCAGGGAGCTGCGCTCGGAGAAATGCAGTTCGTCGAGGCGGCTCTTGAGAAAGTCGAATTCGGCGGGATTGCGGGGCCAGAAGGCCAGCGTGAGCGCGACCGAGAGGTCGTCCTTGCTCTTCACGGACAGGATTTGCCCATCCATGCTGGTCCAGAATTGATCGGGATTCATGGGGAAAGGGGTTGAACAGAGCGTATTTCACCACGCGAGACAAGCGGGGAGTAATTGGTTGCCTTTCCCCCGGGCGGCTGGCACATCCGGAAACTTTGCGGCACAAACCGGCCGCGACGGTTTCCATATAGCGTTCAACCTCACTGCATGAAATTCAAGTTCCTCATCAGCTCCCTGCTGGCCGCCGGCCTTGTGGCCGCGACCCGTGCGCAGGAGATCAAGTACCCGGGCAAGGCTGACACCGCGCCCGCCGCCGCCACCCCGGCAGCCACGGCCGCGACCCCGGCCGCCCCGGCGACCCCCACGGCTCCGGCGGCGACCTTCACCGAGACCCAGGTCCTCGAGACCATCGGCTGGTTCATGGGCAAGAACGCCCAGACCGACTCCTTCGAGTTCACCAAGGAGCAGGCCGAGGCGGTCACCCGCGGTTTCAGCCAGGCCGTCACCGGCAAGGAGCCGCCGTACGAGCTGAAAGCCATTGGCGCCCAAGTCCAGGCCTTCGTCACCGCCAAGCAGGATGCCTACCTCGCGAAGCTGAAGCAGAAGGGCATGGCGGAGTCGGCCGCGTTCCTCACCGAGATCACCAAGAAGCCCGGCGTCATCGAGACCCCGAGCGGCCTCCGCTACGAGATCATCAAGCCGGGCGAGGGTCCCGCCCCGAAACCGACCGACACCGTGAAGGCGCACTACACGGGCTCGCTGGTCAACGGCCAGGTCTTTGACAGCTCCGTGCAGCGCGGCGAGCCGGTCGAGTTCCCGCTCGATCAGGTCATCCCGGGCTGGACCGAGGGCCTGCAGAAGATTTCCAAGGGCGGCAAGATCAAGCTCTATGTCCCGCCGCAGCTCGCCTACGGCGACGAGGGCCGCCCGGGCATCCCGCCCGCGTCGACCCTGGTCTTCGAGATCGAGCTCCTCGACATCAAGCCGACCCCGGCGCCGGCGGCCGCCACCCCCGCGAAGTAACGCGCGCCGTTCGGCCCGTTCCCGAGCCCCCGGTCCGCCGGGGGCTTTTTGCTGTCAGCGTCCGGCGGCCGCCGCCCGCGCGTCGGCCACCAAGGCCGCCACGTCCTGCTCGGTGGTGTCCCACGCGCACATCAGGCGGTAGACGTTCTCCCGGAAGAACGGATAGAAATGCCAGCCCTTCCGCGCCAGCGCCTCGTAGGTCCGGGCCGGCATCTCGACGAAGAGGCCGTTGGCCTCGGGCTCGAACAGCGGCTGCACGCCCGGCAGCCCGCGCAGGGCGTCCGCCAGCTGACGCGCCCGGGCGTTGGCGTGGGCGGCATGGCGCAGCCACGCGCCGTCCGCCAGCATCGCGTCCCACTGCGCTGCCGCAAATCGCATCTTGGACGCCAGCTGGCCGCCCTGTTTCACCCGGTAGTCAAAGGCCCGGGCGAGGTCCCGGTTGAAAAAGACGACCGCCTCGGTCGTGAGCATGCCGTTCTTGGTGCCGCCAAACGAGAGCACGTCGACCCCGGCGCGCCAGGTCAGGTCGGCCGGCGTCACGCCCCGGGGCGCCAGCGCCGCCGCGGCGTTGGCAAAGCGCGCCCCGTCGACGTGCACCGCCAGCCCGTGGGCGTGGGCGACCTCGGCCAGCGCCCGGATCTCGTCCGGCGAGTAGACCGTGCCAAGCTCGGTGGCCTGGGTGAGCGAGAGTGCGCCAGGCGCGGGGTAGTGCACCCCGTGGCCCCGGTGCATCGCGCCCGCGACGGCCGCCGGGTCGAGCTTCGCGCGCTCGCCGGGGAGGGCGATCACCTTGGAGCCGCCGGTGAAGAACTCGGGCGCGCCACACTCGTCGGTGTCCACGTGGGCCATCGCGTGGCAGACGATGCTGTTGAACCGGGCGCAGCGGGCGGAGAGCGCGAGGGCGTTGGCCGCGGTGCCGTTGAATACGAAGTACACGTCGCAGGCGGTGCCGAAGACCTCCGCGAAGCGCGCCTTGGCGCGGGCGGACCAGGGATCGTCGCCGTAGCTCGGCACGCGTCCGGCGTTGGCGGCGGCCAGGGCCTGCCAGGCCTCCGGGCAGATCCCGGCGGTGTTGTCGCTCGCAAAGGTGTAGTCGGCGCGGGTGGACATGACGTTTTTCGTGTTTGGCAACGCGGCGCGGGCGGCGTTTTGTGACAGCGCACGCGATGAATGCCGCGGACGTCAACCTCTACCTCGTCGGATTCATGGGCACGGGCAAGAGCACCGTCGGCCGCGCCGTGGCGCAGCGGCTGGGCTTCCAGCCAATGGACAGCGACCATGAGATTGAGCGGCTCGCCGGCCTGACGATCCCGGAGCTCTTTGCGCGCGACGGCGAGGCGGCGTTCCGGGCGCGCGAGCGCGAGTTCGTGCTGCAGGGCCATCCGCCGACCCGGACGCTGGTGGCCTGCGGCGGGGGGCTGATCGTGCCCGAGGGCATGCTGGAGCTGCTGCAGGCGCGGGGCGTGGTGATCTGCCTCCACGCCTCGCTCGAAACCATCCTCGACCGCACGTCGCGCCACCGCAACCGGCCCCTGCTCGCCGTCGAGAATCCGGAGGAGCGCATCCGCACGCTTTATGCGCAGCGCGAGCCGGTCTACCGGCGGGCGGGCACCGTGATCCTCACGGACCACCGGCCGCTGCATGACATCGTGTCTCACGTGGTGCGGACCTGGCGGCGCGAGGCCGGCGACTTTGCGCGGCGGGCGCCCGGGGCGACATGACGACGACCGACCCGCGCCGCGAGGCGCTGCGCCGTCGGCTCGCCGACCTCGGCTTTGACGACGTCCGGTTTGCCGCGGTGGCGGAACTGCGGGACGAGGGCCTGGCGGGCTGGCTCGCGGCTGGGCACCACGCGGACATGGCGTGGATGGAGCGCTCGGCGGCGAAGCGGCTCGATCCCCGGCTGGTGCTGCCCGGGGTGCAGTCGGTGATCCTGCTTGGGGTGAACTACTGGACGGCCGCGGCCCCGCGCGGCGCCGCGGCCTGGGCCCGTTATGCGCTGCACGACGACTATCACGACACGATGAAACCGGCGCTCGTGGGGGCGGGCCGGGTGCTCGAGGAAGTCTGCGGGCTGCGCGGCGACGAGTACCGCTACTACGTCGACACCGGCCCGGTGCTCGAGCGCAGCTGGGCCGCGCGCGCGGGCCTCGGTTTCATTGGGAAGAACGCGATGCTGATCTCCCGGCGCCACGGCAACTGGCTGCTGCTTGCCGCCATCCTGGTGAAGGCGAGGTTCGAGCCCGATGCCCCGGTGCGGGAGCGGGGCGACGGAAGCGCGGTCGGGCTCCTGTGCGGCAAGTGCACCCGCTGCCTTGCGGCTTGTCCGACGGCGGCCTTTCCGCGCCCCGGCGTTGTCGACGCGCGCCGCTGCATCTCGTACCAGACCATCGAGAACAAGGGCGTCATCCCGCGGGAGCTGCGGCGGGCGATCGGGAACCGGATCTATGGCTGCGACGTCTGCCTCGAGGTCTGCCCGTGGAACCGGTTTGCGCAGGAAGGCCGTCGGATGTTGCTGGCGGCGCGTCCCGAACTCGGGCGGCTGTCCCTGCCGGAGATCCTTGCGCTGACCCCGGAACGGTTCGCGGCGGTCTTCCGCGGCACCCCGATCAAGCGGCTGAAGCTCGCCGGCCTGCTGCGCAACGCGTGCATCGTGGCCGGCAACTCGGGGGACGCCTCGCTGGTCCCGGCGCTGCTGCCGCTGGCGTCCCATTCATTGCCGCTGGTCCGGGCGCACGCGGTATGGGCGGTCAGACAACTGGGCGGTGCCGGGCGACTCGCCGAGGCCCGGGCCGCCGAGCAGGATGCAACGGTGCTCGCCGAACACCTTGCCGAATCCTAGGCGAACTTGAGCGGTCTTCCTGCCGCAAGGTGGCGCAGAAAACGCAGAAGTTTTGGGCAACCAAGCTGACGGCTGATTCTGCGTCTCCTGCGCCTCCTTGCGGAAAACTCCCGGTTCACGTTCGCCGTCAGGCGAAACGCTGGTTCATCAGCGCGACGAACGCGGCAGGCGGGCGGGTCGGCCGGCCGTGGAGGTCGCAGAAGGCGTGGGCGCTCGTGCCGGTCGCAAGCAGCTCCTCGCCGCGGCGCACCTCGTACTCGATGCGGATCCGGAGCAGCGGTTTCTCGCGAATGGTCGCGACGATCTCGAGCGTGTCGTCGTACAGCGCCGGCCGGAGGTATTTGGCGCTGACCTCGAGCACCGGGATGCGATAGCCGTCGGCCTCGAGCTGGCGGTAGGGAAAACCCTGTTCGCGCAGCAGCTGGGTGCGGGCGACCTCAAACCACGGCAGATAGTTCGCGTGGTAAACGATCCCCATCATGTCGGTCTCGGCATAGCGGACCGTGACCTGCGAGCGGGACTGGATCATGAATCGGGGTTGGGCGTGCCGGTACCGAAGAGGGCCGCGGCGGACTCGCGCCAGCAGTTGCGGCCCGCCCAGGCGCGGCCGGCGTGGCCCATGCGGTGGCGGAGGTCCTCGTCGTGGATCAGGCGCTCGAACGCCGCGGCGAGCTGCGCGGGACGGTGGGGCGGGACGAGGATGCCTGTGACACCGTCCTGGACCGCCTCGCCGACCCCACCCACGGCGTGGGCCACCACCGGCAGGCCGTGGGCGGCGGCCTCGAGGTAGACGAGGCCGAAGCCCTCGACACTGTGGCCGTGCTGGACGCTGGTCATGGCAAAGATGTCGGAGTGCTCGTAGATCTCGGCCAGCTCCTCGTCGGGCAGGTTGCCGAGGAACTTCACCGGAAAATCCGCCGCCTGGGCCTCGTCCCGGAGGGCGCTGGCGTAGCTCGACTTGCCCTCGCGGCCGACGATCCAGTACTCGAGCCGGCGGCGGACCTCGGGGGCGAGCGCCTGCAGGGCGCGCAGCGTGAGCAGCTGGCCCTTGCGGGGATGGAGCCGGCCGACCGTGAGGACCACGATCGTGTCACGCTGGCGGCGGGCGGGCCGGGGCGGCAGGACGGCAAAATCGGTGCGGAGCGCGCCGGGCGTCAGGAAGATCTTGTCGGCGGCCTCGGGAAACGAGGCGAGCAGCAGCTCCTGGGTGTAGTTCGTGAGCGTGCTGACGCGTGTCGCGTGGCGGATCAGCCGCCCGGCGAGCCAGCGGCGCAGCCCGCTCTCGGAGAACTTCAGGATTTCCGAGCCGTGGAACGTGAGCACCAGGCGCCGCGGACGGAAGGCGTTGAAGAACTGGAGCAGCATCATCGTCATCATCGGCCCCGGCTCCGGTAGATAGACGATGGCGTGGCGGAGCTGCCGGCGGGCGCGGACCAGCTGCCAGGCGAGCCGGAACTGGCACCAGAGATCGTGGGACCCCTTCAGCGGCAGCCGGCGCAGGCGGAACGGCCAGCTCTTCTCGTGCTGGGGTGGGGCCGACTGGGCCCAGACCTCGATCGTGTAGCCCAGGTCCGCGGTCGCCTTGGCGATTTCCTCCGTGAAGGTCGCGATCCCGCCCCGCACCGGATAAAACTCGTGGGTGATCAGGAAGATCGGGCCGGCCGGGAGAGGGGAGGAGTCGGATGCGCTCATGCGCGGTGAAAGAGGGCGGACAGATTAGGTCAGGGCACCGGGCTGGCAAGCGTAGCTCGCGGTGCCATCAATACATCCATGACCAACGATGTTGGATTTTCCGCCATGTCCGCATGGGGCTTACGCCCAAAAAATGGGTTTACATTGCAACACCCTGTAAGGTACAAGCTGAGAACAATGCCAGAAGCTGTTCAACCTCATGTGGGGAGCTCAAAACCGTTTGTCTTTCCAGCCAAACCGTTTGCACCCGAGGACGAAGCTGCCCTCCGCGAAGCTCTGAAGCGTTGTTCGCCCTCGACTTTCGAGGCCGCGGTCCAGTTTCGCAAGACCGGCAACCCGGAGCACCTTCCGGCGGTCGTGATTGGCGTGATCGAGCGTTTCGTCGAGCCCGACCTGCGGGTGAAGCTGAAGGATGCCGATGATGACCTGCGCCTGATCGAGGACCTGGGCATCGATTCCCTGACCATGATGGAGATCGTCATCCTCGTGGAGGATGTGCTCCAGATGTCGATCAACAATGACGAGCTGCGGAACCTCCGCACCGTTGGCGACGTCAAGACCTTCATTGACTGCAAGGTGCGCGGGCTCGAGCTGCCGAAGCCGACCAAGTTCCTGCCGATCGAGCAGATCGCCGCGATCATGCCGATCCAGCCGCCGTTCCTCTTCCTGAACGAGGCCTCGGTCAGCTCCAGCGGCGCGAACGGGAAGTACAAGATCACGGGCCAGGAGTTCTTCCTCCAGGGCCATTTCAAGGACAACCCCGTGATGCCGGCCTCGATCATGCTGGAGGCGCTGGGCCAGCTGGCGGTGCTGTTCCTCCTGGAAGGCGCCTCGACCGAGCCGGGCAAGGTCATCAGCCCGACGACGATTTTCTTCACCGGTTGCGAGGGCGTGCGCGCCCACCGCATGTGCCGGCCGGGTGACATCCTCACCCTCTCGATCAAGCCGAAGCGCATGAAGATGCCGCTGGCCACGTTCGAGGGCTCGATCCGCGTCGGCCAGGAGAAGGCCGCGATCGCCGAGGAAATCACGCTGACCTTCGGTTTTGCCGAGGCTCCCAGCCAGCCCGTGCCGGCCAAGGATTCCGCGGCTGTGGTCAACGGCTCGAACGGCGCCCACTCGCCGACACCGCTGCGTGCGGCGGTCAGCAGCCCGTGACCTGATTCCGCATTCCGGATTCCGGTGGTCGGGTCAGCCATCTGGCAGGTTACGTCGTTGTCGCCTTTGGCGGACTGTCGGCTACCCGAGGCGGTCGCTTGGAATTGTGGTCTTGGGCAAAAAGATTCCGGAGTCCGAAATCCGGAATTCCGAGTCCGCCGCCGTTGTTGACCATCGCGCGTGAACTGACTTCATCGAAGGGAGTTCATTGGCCTCCGCGCGAACCTCCCGCTGTCCGGCAGGTCTGACGCTGGGGCGCCGCCACCTCCTCCGCATGCCCAGAGTCTTCATCACCGGCCTCGGCTTCATCACCAGCATCGGCAACGACGCGGCCCGCGTCACCTCCAGCCTGCGCGAGCTGCGGCACGGTTTCATGCTGTACCCGCCGTTCCAGGACCCCTCGATCCCGGTCAAGGTGGCGGCGCCGGTGCGGGATTTCGTGATGGACTCGACGGATTGCGAGGACTGGACGATCCCGCCGCCGTACACGATCAAGCGGGAAATCCTCCGCGGCATGTCGCCGAACGTGGTCTACGCGTGGTGCGCCATGCTCCAGGCCGTGGCCGACGCCCGGCTGGCCGACGCCGACATCTCGAATGTCTCGACCGGCCTGTATGCCGCGTCCGGCGGCTCGCCCTATTTCATGGGCCAGCTCATGCACCGCATGCACACGATGGGGGTGATGCGCTGCTCGCCCCTCGGCATCGTCGCCTCGATCGCCGGCACCGTGCAGTTTAACCTGGTGGCCCATTTCAAGATCAAGGGCTCGTCCTGCGGCTTTGCCTCGGCCTGCGCCTCCTCGTCGCACGCGCTCGGCTACGCCTTCGACGACATCGCCCTCGGCCGCCAGAAGCGGATGTTCGTGGTGGGCGCGGAGGACGGGAACGTCGACGCCATCCTGCCGTTTGCCGGCATGCGCGCCCTGTCGCTCCAGACCGACCCCGGCCTCGCCTCGCGTCCGTTCGACGTGGCCCGCGACGGCTTTGTCGGCACCGGCGGCGGCGTGGTGCTCGTGCTTGAGTCGGAGGCGGAGGTCGCCCGCCGCGGCGTGACGCCCTACTGCGAGGTGCTCGGCTGGGGCCAGGCCTCCGACGGGCACAATGTCGCGATTTCCCATCCCGAGGGGCATGGCCTGCGGGCCGCGATGGAGCACGCGCTTCGCGCCACGCACCTGGCGCCGGAGGCGGTGGACTACGTGAACGCGCATGCGACCTCCACCCCGATCGGCGACGCGTCCGAGGCGCGCGCCCTCAAGGCGGTCTTCGGCGCGGCTGGCGCCCGACCGGCGATCAGCAGCACCAAGTCGCTCACCGGCCACGGCCTTTCGCTCGCGGGCGCGATGGAGAGCAGCTTCTGCGCCCTGGCGATCCGCGACGGCTTCACGCCCGGCTCGGCGCACATCAGCCGGCTCGATCCCGAGTGCGCCGGCCTGAACATCATCCGGACGTCGCTGCCCACCGGCCCGACGATCGTGATGAACAACGCCAGCGGCTTCGGCGGCGCGAATGTCGCGCTGGTCTTCAAGCAAGCCCGCTAACCGTGCCGACCGCCCGCGTCTCCGCGTACTACCGCACCGCGTTCGTGACCGGCGCGAGCACCGGGCTGGGCCGCGCCTTCGCCGAGATGCTCCTCGCCGACGGCGTGGCGGTCTGGGGCACGGCCCGCGACCCGGCGCGGCTCGCGCCCCTGGCCCCGCGCGCCGGCTTTCATGCGGTGGCGCTCGACCTGCGCGACGGCAACCGGGCGGAGGCCGTCTTCGCCGCGGCGGCCCAGGCGGCCGGCGGTTTCGACCTCGTCATCAACAACGCGGGCTACGGGGTGTTCGGCGACTTTGCGGCGACCGACTTCGCGGTCTGGCAGGAGCAGCTCCAGGTCATGCTGGTGAACACGGCGCGGCTGAGCCATGCCGCGCTTCGCCAGTTCCAGGGCCGGCCGGCGGCCGCGCTCGTGAACATCTCGTCGCTGGCCGCGGAGTTCCCGCTGCCGTACCAGTCCGCCTACAACGTCACGAAGGCCGGGCTCTCCGCGCTTGCCGAGAGCCTGCTGATGGAGACCCGGGGTACCGGCGTCGTGGTCCTGGATGTGCGGCCCGGGGATTTCCAGACCGACTTCGAGGGCGCGGTGCGGCGGACGGCCGGCAGCGACACGCCGCGGGCCCGCCGGGTGTGGGCGGCGTTCGAGCGGATGATGCGGTCGGGGCCGGCCCCGGCGGCCGCCGCGGCCGCGCTGCGCCGCGCGCTGCTGCGCCGCCGCAGCGGCACGGTCCGGATCGGCCGGTTTTTCCAGGCGGTCGTGGCGCCGTTCATCGCCCGCTTTGGCTCGCTGCCGCTGCGCCGGCGCATCCAGGCCGGCTATTTCGACCTCGACTGACCGATGTCCAAGCTGCGCATCCTTGTCCTGACCTCAAGCACCGGCGGCGGCCATGACGCCCGCGCCGAGGCGTTCGCCGAATGGTGCTTCCAGCTCTACCGGCACGAGGTCGACGTGCGCATTGAGCAGATGCTGGAGCGCTCCTCGGTCGTGAACCGGGTCGGCGTCAACTTCTACAACCGCATCCAGCAGGCCGCCCCGTGGGTCCACATCTGGTTCTACACGGTCGTCGAGGTGCTGAGCTACCTCAACCGCCGGAAAGTCACGTTCGGCTCCCGCTACTACGAGGAGGTGCTGCGCGAGTACCGGCCGCACCTGGTTTTCAGCGTGCACGACTGCCTCAACCGCGGCTATTTCCAGCTCGCGCGCAAGATCCTCGGGCCGGACAAGGTCCGCTGCGCGACGTACTGCGGCGAGTTCTCGGGCGGCTGGGGCTACTCGCGCAACTGGATCGAACCCACGGTCGACCTCTACATCTCCCGCACCCCGACCGCGCGCGACTTCGCCGTGAAGAAGGGCATCCCGGCGGCGAGGGCCAGCGTGCGCGGCTACCTGATGCTGCCGCGCGCCCACCTCGAGGTGATCCCCCCGGGCGAGCGCGCCACCTTCCGCGAGAAGCGCCTCGGCCTGCGGCCGGACCTGTTCACCGTGTTCCTTGCGACCGGCGGCAATGGCGCGAACAACCACCTGGCCCTGCTGCCGGCGCTGGTGAAATACGCCGAACGTGTCCAGGCGATCATCATCTGCGGCAAAAACAAGCAGGTCTACAACGAGCTGGTCCACTGGCGCGCAATCCACCCGGAATTCAACTTCTACCTCGAGGGTTACTCGGAAATTGTGCATCTCCTCATGCAGGCGAGCGACGCGATTGTGACCCGCGGCGGCACGACGACCTGCGCCAAGGCGCTCCATTTCGAGTGCCCGATCATCTTCAACGCGTTCGGCGGCATCATGCCGCAGGAGCGGCTCACGTGGAAATTCTTCCACAACGGGGCGGAGTCCGAGAAGGTGGAGTCGGCCGCGGATTTCGCCGCCATCATGGATCGCTGGATGGCCGATCCCGGCGACTACGCCCGATCGCGCGAGCGGTTCCTGAAGCTCCGCTACGTCGAGGACCCGACCGTCGTGATCGACGAACTCGTCGCCCTCGCGAACGAGGTCGGCCGCGCCAAGCTCAAGCGCCGTGTGTTCCCGCCGCCCAACGGCAAAGCCAACGCCTAAGTCCGGGACGCACAGGAGGCAACGGAGGGAACGGAGAGTGATCCGCTGATTCTCGCTAATCCGGAGAAATCGACTTCGGCCCATTAACGCGGACTAGCGGAGATTAGCGGTTTCCCCTCTCCGTTCGCTCCGTTGCCTCCTGTGAATTCCGTTTGGATTCGCCGCAGAATATTTCGTGGCATCGCGGGTTTTTCCGCCTAGGTTCCGCGGCATCTTGCCCGACTCCAAACCCGTCATCGCCTACCTCTTCACGACGTTTCCCAAGAACACGGAGACTTTCCTCCAGCGGGAGATCATCGCCATGAAGGCACACGGGGTTTCGATGCGGCTCTATTCGCTCTGGGGCGGCGGTGGTTCGTTCCGGGGACTGCCCGTGGAGCGTTTCAACAAGTGGAAGCTCCTCACGCTGTTCTGGATGATTCCCTACGAGTCGTGGCGGCGACCCGAGGTGCTGCGGCAGGTGCTGCACGGCCTGTTCACCCGGCGGCCGCCGTCGTGGCTGAATTTCTGGGAGAACATGCTCGGCGCCGGGTTTGCGTGCCTCTGGGCCCGGTCGTTCCGGCGCTCCCCCCCGACGCTCATCCATGCCGCCTGGGGCGGCGCGCCGGCCACCGCGGCCTGGCTGCTGTGGCGCATCGACGGCCACCGCTACACTGCGGCGGCCCACGCCTACGACATCTACGAGCACGGCGGCGACTGGTGGCTCATCGACAAGCTCGAGCACGCCGCCTTCGTGCACACCTCGACCGAGATGGGCCGCCAGGCCCTGCTCGCCCGCGGCCTGCCGCCCGCCCAGGTGCTCTGCATCCGGCGCGGCCTCGACCGGCTCCGTCCGCTCAAGCGCCTGCGCGCGTCGCGGCACCCGCTCCATCTCCTGTGCGTGGCCCGGCTGGTCGAAAAGAAGGGCCTCGACCACCAGCTGCGCATCTACGCCGCGCTCCAGGCCGCCGGGGTTGAGTTTGAGGCGCACATCGTCGGCGACGGCCCGCTGCGTCCGGGCCTCGAGCAGCTCGCCGGGGAGCTCGGCGTCGCCGCGCGCGTCACCTTCACCGGCCACCTGCCGCAGCACGAGGTGTGGAACCAGCTCGAGTGGGCCGACGTGCTGCTGCACACCGGCGTGATCGCGGCGAGCGGGGACCGCGACGGCCTGCCAAACGTGATCCCGGAGGCGATGTCGCTCGGCACGCTGGTGATGACCTCGCCCGCGGCCGCGACCACGGAGGCGGTCACCGACATGGTCACGGGGCTCGTGGCCCCGGCCACGTCGCCGGACGCGTGGGTCGCGGGCCTGCGGCGCCTGGGCCACGACGACGCGCTGGCCGAGCGGCTCCGCGCCGCCGCGCACCGGTGGGTGGAGGAGAACTTTGACGCGCACCAGAACGCCGAGCGCCTGCTCGGACATTTCGAGCGGACCATCGAGGGGCCCGCCCGCTGACATGATCTTCCTCGACGTCACGAAGACCGGCAAATCGGCCCACCGCTCCGGGTTGATGCGGGTGACGGGACGGCTGATGACCGAACTGGGCGCGGCGGCGACGCCGGTGCGGTGGCCGGAGTGGGACCGGAGGATGGGCGCGGGCGACTGGTTCCTCACCGCCGAGCTGTTTTCGGAAGCCGAGCGGCCGGGCCTTGGCGAGTTCCTCCGCGCGGCCGCGGGCCGCAAGTCGGCGATCTTTCCCGACGCGATCCCGCTCAAGCATCCGCACATTACCTGGCCCCACAGCGTCGCCCGTCATCCCGGCTACATGAAGCTGCTGGCGTCGTTCGACCACGTCTGGGGCATCTCGGCGACGGTGCGGGATGACCTGGTCGGTTTCTGGCGCTGGCAGGGGCTCGACCGGGTGCCGCCGGTCGACGTGCTGATGCTGGGGTCGGACTTCGACGGCTCGCCGCGCGTCACGGCGGAGCGGGTGCCGCGGCGGCCGGGCGGGAGGCCGAGCCTCCTGTGCGTCGGCATCCTGGAGCCGCGGAAGAACCAGGCGCTCCTGCTCGACGCCTGTGAGGACCTGTGGGGCGAGGGGCTCGACTTCGAGCTCCACGTGGTGGGCCGCGTGAACCCGCACTTTGGCGCGCCGATGGTCGCGCGAATCCGCGCGCTGCGGAGACGGTTCAAGGGCATTTCGCATCACGAAGGTGTCGGCGACGCGGAGCTCGCGCGGTTGTATGCCGAGGCGCGGGCCACGGTCTTTCCGACGATCGCGGAGGGCTGCGGCCTGCCGCTGCTCGAGTCGCTTTGGCGGGGCGTGCCCTGCGTCTGCAGTGACCTGCCGGTCCTGAGGGAAAACGCCGGCGGCGGCGGCTGCCTCCCCGTCGCGGTTAACGACCGGGCGGCGTGGCGCACGGCCCTGCGCCAAATGCTGACGGACGACGCGCTCTGGACCGGGCTGGCGACGGAGGCACGGCTCCGCGCATTGCCGACCTGGGCGGAGACGGCTGCGACGCTTCGGGCGCGCTTGCGCTGAGGCGCGCAGTTGAAGGTCCTCGGTTGAAAGTCACGGACCCGAAGTCGCCCAGGTCGGATCAGCCTCCTCACGTCGGCTGCTACCGGAAAAGCGTAGCAGCCGACGTGAGGAGGCTGGCGAAAATCGAAGGTGACGCTCAATGCGCATCCGCCCCTTCAACCCTCAACGCTCAACCTCCAACTCCTCCACCGGCCACCGTGGCCGGCATCAGAGCTTCTTCGCGGCGTAGGCGATGGCTTCGCCGATCTTTTCGATCTGCTCGTCGGAATGCATCGCGGAGATCGCGGTGCGGACGAGGTCCTTGCCGGCGGGCACTGCCGGGGCGATGGACATCACGGTGAAAACTCCCTTGTCGAGGAGGGCCTTCCAGAACGGATAGACGCGCTCCTTCGAGCCCAGCACGATCGGCACCGCGGGCGTTTCGCTCTCCCAGGTGTCGAGGCCGATCTGCTTGAGGATGGCCTTGTACTTCTTGGTGTTGGCCCAGAGCCGCGCGAGGTGCTCGGGCTCGTTCTGCATGATCTCGAGGGCGGCCATCGCGGCGGCGGCCTGGCCGGCGCAGATCGCGGCGGAGAAGATCGTCTGCTTCGAGTTGGTGCGCAGATACTCGATCACGTCCTTCGTTCCGGCGACGTAGCCGCCCGTGCTGGCGAGGGACTTCGAGAGCGAGCCGCAGATCAGGTCGACCTTCTCGTTGAGCCCGAAATGGTCGGTGGTGCCGCGGCCCTGCCGGCCCAGCACGCCGAAGCCGTGGGCGTCGTCGAGCACCGTGAAGCAGCCGTACTCGTCCGCGATCTCGGTCAGCTCGGGCAGGCGGGCGATGTGGCCCTCCATCGAGTAAACGCCCTCGACCACGAGCAGCTTGGTGGCGTCGCTGTTGCACGAGGCAATGACCTCGCGGAGGTCGTCGGGACTGTTGTGCGAGAAGCGCTCCACCGTGGCGCGCGAGATCTGGATGCCGTCCCACAGGCAGGAGTGGAGGTTCTTGTCGGCCAGCACGACGTCGCCCTTCTGGGCGAAGGTTGCGATGCTGGTCATCACCGAAAGGTAGCCGGCGGCGTGGATGTGGCAGGCCTCGGTGCCGAGGAACTGGGCCAGCTTTTCCTCCAGCTCGAGGTGGAACACGCGGGAGCCGTTGGACGAGCGGGCGCCGTTGGTGCTGGTGCCCCACTTGCGGGTCGCGGCGGTCGAGGCCTCGATCACCTTCGGGTGGAAGGACAGCCCGAGGTAGTCGTTGCTCGACAGCATGATCATGTCCTTCCCGCCCAGCCGGACCGTCGTGCCTTTCTGGGCCTCCATCGCCAGATAATACGGGGCGTATTTCAGCCGCATCTTCGTCGCGTAGTCATCGCGACAGCGGTTGAGGATGCCCTTCTTGTTTTTGGCGAAAAAGGAAATGGCCATGAGGACCGGAGGACGATGGGGAAGCCCGGGGGCGCTTGGCAACAGGGAATACCGGGGCGCCCGGACCGGGATAGGCCCGGGAAATCAGGCTCTGGCCGAACGGCGGGGCAGGGTGGCAGTCCAGGCGAGCAAGTCCCGGGTGTAATCCGCCCAGGTGCGAAAGTTCCGGGCCCGGGCCGCGGCCGCCAGCCGGGCCTGCTCCTCCGGCGCTGCCAGCAGCCCGCCGATCGCCGCCGCCAGCGTGGCCGGGTCGACCGACTCCAGGGCCACGCAGCCGCCCTGCCGCGAAAGCTCGCCCAGCGCCCCGCGACCCGAGCAGAGGCACGGGCGCCCGTGGGCCAGGCTCTCGATCACCGGGAGGCCGAATCCCTCGGCGATCGACGGATAGACCGTGAATGCGCACTCCGCATAAGCCGCGGCCAGCGCGGCGTCGGTCAGCGCGCCGTCAAACCGGATCGGTCGTCCCGCGGCCTGCAGGGCCTGCAGGCGGGCGTGGGCCTGCCGCCCGGTCTCGGCCTGCACGCCGCCGGCCAGCCGCAGGGTGAACCGGGCGCCGCCGGCCCACAACCGCTCGCAGGCTTCCAGCAGGGCAAGGTGGTTCTTCCGGCCCTCCAGCGTGCCGACCGACAGCACCACCGGCTCCGCCGGCGGGACGCCCGGAACCGCGCGCCGGACCGGATCGACGCCGAGCGGAATGGCCACGACGGGCGGCGGGGAGACGGCCCCGGCCCAGCGCCAGTAGTCCGCCAGCGCGGCCCGCGAATCCTCCGACACCGCCGCGACGCCGTCGAAGCGGAGCAGCTCCGCGAGGTACGCGGGGAAGCGCGCCACCGTGCCGGCCGGCGACAGTTCCGGGTGACGGAGCGCGATCGCGTCGTGGAAGACCGCCACCCGCGGGAAGACGGACGGCAGCTGGGCCCCGACTGCGGGCGAGAAAATCTCCGCCGTCAGGAATCCCGCGGCGTCCGCCGGCCGTGCGCCCGCGGCGCCGGTCCAGCGCCGCCAGCGTCCCCGCAGGCGCGCGGACCAGGGCCACCGCGCTCCGCGCTTCGCTCCGGGTGTTTCCGCCTCAAGGTTTGCGCGCTCCCAGGCCTCGACCGGCCGCCAGGCTCCCTGATACGGGTCGTGCGTGACCGCCTGCGCGCCGTCGCCCAGCTCGCGCAGGAGCGAGCGCACGACGCGCTGCACGCCCGTGCGCGCCCGCGTGTGGCAAGTGTGGGAGACGTCGAAGAGCAGGGTGGGCATGGTGCGCGGGAGTTCTCTCACGGCCGGGCCGGGGGCATAAAGCGGAAACGCCGGCTCACGGCGCGGCCGGCACCTCCAGCCGCCAGAACTCCACGGGACCCTCGCGGCCCTCGACGCGCCAGGTCCCACCGAACCGCTCCTTCAGCTGCCGCTGCTCGAACGGAAACAGCGCGGCCCAGAGCGGCTGGTGCCGCGCCGCCTCCGCCTGCCGGAGGAGGGCGAACTGCGCGGGCGTGATCTGGTCCCAGCGCACGATCGGCTGGGGATCGTAGTACGTGATCGCCCCGCTCATCTGCATGGCCAGCACGATGGCGTCGGCCGGCACGTGGTCGCGGATCCACCGCGCGGCGACCCAGTAGTTGCGTTCGCCGCTGCGGATGTCGGTCAGGTGGAGCTCGTCGGCGAGCGCCAGCTGGAACGACGCCGTGCCGAGGACCACCAGCGCGGGCGCGAGCCGGCGGGCCGTCCGCGGCAGGGCGGCCGCCAGCCGCTGGGCGGCGAGCAGCGCGGCGAGGATGACGGGAGGAAACGCCGGGAGCAGGAAGCGGAGATAGCCCCAGCTTTCGCCGGCGCAGAAATACGGCGTGTAGAACGCGAGGAAGGCCGCGATCCAGAGCAGCAGCGCCACGGCCAGCCGCCGCTGGCCGGGCCACAGCCAGGCCAGGCCGAGCACCGCCAGCAGCACGACCGGCCACGACAGGACGCGCGGGATCCACGCGGCAAAGAACGCAAGATTGACCGCGACAAACTCGCGGCCGAACGCCGACCACAGGTCGCTGCCGCCCTGGCTGTAGCCGGTCTGGAGCACGCCGCCGTAGAGCGTCGCGTTGTACCAGCCGAGGAACACCGCCGCCGGGAGCCCGCCGAGCACGAGGTGCCTCCAGTGGCGCCCGGTCCGCGGCAGCAGCACGGCCAGCGGAATCAGCGCGAGGAGACTGGTGGGCCGCACGAGCACGGCGATCCCAAGCGCGGCGCCCGCGGGGACCGCCCAACGGGGCCGGTCGGCGGCATGCCACGCGGCCAGCACGGCCGCGAGCACCCACGCTGTCGCCACGCAGTCGCTCAGGGGCTGGAGCGCATGGAAGATCCAGATCGGACAGCACCAGAGCAGCGCCACCGCGACCGCCGCCCAGCCGGCCCCGAGTCCCACCCGGCGGGCCAGCCCGAAGAGCAGGAGACCGGCGGCGACCGAGGCAAGGGCGTTGACCACCCGTGCGGTTTTCTCGAAGCCGACGAACCAGGCGCCGACGACGTAATGGAGCGGCAGGCCGACCGGGTAGATCGGCACCATCTCCGTCTGTCCCGGCTTCACTGCGTAGCCGAGGGGCTGGTGGAAAAACGTGTTCCAGGCCGGCGGATCGAGTCCCGGCACGGTGCGGACGCGGTCGGTGAGACGGCCGGACGCAAGGAGCCGGGCGCTGTTCAGGTAACCCGAGGAATCAGCCCCGCCGGCATAGGGCGCTCCGTCCTGGTAGATGAACCAGCCGTAGGCGACCAGGGCGACGGCCAGCACCAGGCCGGCCAGCGGCGGGCGGGCGGGGCGGGAGGCGGGCGGGACAGAATCCATTCTTGCGTCGATGCCGAGGAGAGAGAGCCTTTTTTGCTCTCGTGGCCAATCTCAGACTTTTCCTCCAGCGACTTTCGGGCAAGGCGATTGGGCCGGCGTATCTCCTCACGGTGGTGGGTTTTCTCTGGATGTGCGCGCAGTTCCACCTGCCGGGAAAGGGGTTCACCTACCTCGTCATGTTCGGCGACAAGGAGAACGCGCGGTTCATTCCCGAGCTGAAGGCAGTGAACCACTACGAGCTCCAGAGCTCCGCGGGCTACGACGGGGCGTACTACGCGCAGCTGGCGATGCAGCCGCACCTGTCGTCGCCGTCGCTCAGGGTGGCCGTCGACAATCTCGCCTACCGCGCGCGGCGGATGCTGTTCTCCTGGACGGCCCATGTGCTCGCCCTCGGCAACCCGGAGCGGGCGCTCGAGATCTTCTCGGTGCAGAACATCGCGTGCTGGCTCCTGCTGGCGGCGCTGCTGCTGCGCTGGTTTCCCGCGACCTCGTGGGAGAATTTCCTCCGCTGGTTCGCGGTCCTGTGCTGCTACGGCCTGTTTTTCAGCGTGCGCGGCTCGCTGGTGGACGGCCCGAGCCTGCTGCTGATCGCGGCGGGCATCGCGCTGCTCGAGTCGGGCCGCCCGTGGTGGTCCGCCGTCGTGCTCGGCGTGGCCGGGCTGGGGAAGGAGACCAACGTGCT
>JAFEGX010000121.1 GCA_018239675.1 Verrucomicrobiota bacterium | reverse complement strand
GAGGGCACCCCGTTCCACTTTTTTCCTTTCTCCATTTTCCCGTTACCATGGCGACCAAGCTGATCTGCCTCGACTGCGACAGCACCCTCAGCGCGATCGAGGGCATTGACGAACTCGCCCGGCTTCGCGGACCCGAGGTGCTGCGGCGGGTCGAGCAGATGACAAACGACGCGATGAACGGCCTCGTGCCCGTCGAGGAGATCTTTGGCCGCCGGCTGGAGATCATCCGCCCGAGCCAGGCGGACGCGGCCGCTGTCGGCCGGCGGTATGTCGAGACCGTGGAGCCGACGGCGCGGTCCACGCTGGCCGCCCTGCGGGCGCGCGGCTGGACCCCGGTGATCATCAGCGGCGGTTTCACGCCCGTGATCCGTCCACTGGCCGATTATCTCGGCGTCGAGCGCATCGAGGCGGTCGACCTCTATTTCCAGGCCGACGGCAGTTACCGGGGCTTCGATGCGGCTTTTCCCACCACGCGCTCCGGCGGCAAGCCTGAGGTCGTGTCCCGGCTGCGCCGCGAGGTCGGCCCGACGTTCACCGTGATGGTGGGCGACGGCGTGAGCGACCTCGAGACGCGAACCGTGGTGGACCGCTTCATCGGTTATGGCGGCTACGTCGCGCGTCCGCGCGTCAAGGCCGAGGCCGGGACTTTCATCCGGTCGCTCGACGAACTGCTGACCCTGCCATGACCGCGAACCACCTTCTGGCTTCGGCGGCGGTCGACATTCCGCCGGTGCTCCTGGTCCCGTTTGGCCTGTTGCTGCTGCTGATCGCGGTGATGCCGCTGACTCCGGCGAAGGCGCATCACTGGTGGGAGCGCTACTACCCGTATGTCTCGATCGCGTTCGCGCTGGTGGTCGGCGGCTACTATGCCCTGGCGGTCCCGGCGGGCCGGCTGACGCTCCAGCACACGCTGCACGAGTATGTCTCGTTCATCGCGCTGATCGGATCGCTGTTTGTGGTCGCGGGCGGCATCCACCTGCGCGTGAAGGGCGAAGCCACGCCGATGGAAAACGTCTGGTTCCTGCTCGTCGGAGCGGTGCTGGCGAACCTCATCGGCACCACGGGAGCGTCGGTGGTGCTGATCCGGCCGTGGATCCGGATGAACAAGATTCGGATCAGCGCATATCATATCGTTTTTTTTATCTTCTTGGTCTCGAACGTCGGCGGCGCCCTCACCCCGATCGGCGACCCGCCGCTCTTCCTCGGCTACCTGCGCGGCGTGCCTTTCTTCTGGCTCATCGAGCACCTGTGGCTCGAATGGCTCGTGACCGTGCTGATGATCCTGGCGGTGTTCTACGGGTTCGACCGCCGCTCGTTCGCGCACCTGCCGCAGCCGCTGCAGCGGAACGTGGCGGAGCATCACGACAGCTTCCGGATCGAGGGGCTGCCGAACCTCGGCCTGCTGGCTGTCATCGTGGCGGGGGTGTTCCTGCCGGCGCAGTACCTCATCCGCGAGGTCGTGATGGTCGCGGCGGCGCTGGTGTCGCTGATGATCACGCCGCGCGAGCTCCATGAGCGGAATCACTTCAATTTTGGCCCGGTGAAGGAGGTCGGTTTCCTGTTCATCGGCATCTTTACGACCATGATGCCGGCCCTGAATTATCTCGAGGCCCATGGGCGCGAGCTGGGGGTGACCAAGCCGGCGCAGTACTACTACGCGACGGGCGGGCTGTCGGCGGTCCTGGACAACGCCCCGACCTACGTGAACTTCCTGAAGCTGGCCGAGACCACTTTTGTGACGGAGACCCCGGAGGAGCAGGCGGCGGGCGGCGACTACGACCGCCGGGCGGTGGCCATCCTGCTGGAGACCCATTCCCACATCGTCGTGGCGATCAGCCTGGGCGCGGTTTTCTTCGGCGCGATGACCTACATCGGCAATGGCCCGAATTTCATGGTGAAGTCGATCGCGCAGAGCGCGGGCGTGCACTGTCCGTCGTTCTTCGGGTACCTTTTCCGCTACAGCCTGCCGATCCTGCTGCCGATCCTGGCGATCGGGGCGTGGTTGTTTTTGTGAGACGAAGGTGACAGGTCGAAAGTCGAAGGTCGGATTCTAGCGGTTTGGGACATGCGGTGTGAGAGGGAAGGCGGTGGCTCGCGAATGCAGCGGGTAGAACGAAATCAGCCTCCTTACGTCGGCTGCTACCCGGTGGACGCTGGTGGGAGGTAGTAGCCGACGGGAGGAGGCCGATCTCAGGCAATAAGTCGCAAGAAAGTCGAAGGCCGGCTTGAACCGGTCCTTCGACCGGGGACCTGCGACTTTCGACCGCGGGCCGGCGGCCCGCTTACGGGAACAGTCCGCGGGACGCCTTGGCTTCGGCGACGCGGGCGATGCCGAGGGTGAGGGCGGCGAGGCGGCGGTTGAACTTGAACTTCCGCTTCTGGGCGTCGACCGAGTCCTTGGCCTTGTCGAGCATGCCGTAGAGCTTGGTGAGCACCTCGTCACGGGTCCAATAGAAGCTCGAGAGATTCTGGAGCCACTCGAAGTACGAGACGATCACGCCGCCGGAGTTGCAGAGCACGTCGGGGATGAGCTCGATCTCCTCGCGCTGCTCGAGGATGCGGTCGGCCGCGTTGGTGGTCGGGCCATTGGCGCCCTCGGCGAGGACGCGGCACTTGAGCTTGCCGGCATTCTTGTCGGTGATGACCCGCTCGAGCGCAGCCGGGATCAGGGCGGTGCATTTCAGCTCGAGGAGGGCCTCGTTGCTGATCGGCTCGCCGCCGTCAAAGTCCTTCAGGACCTTGGCGTACTTCACGTACTCGAGGGCCTTCTTGAGGTTGATGCCCTTCGGATTGTAGATGCCGCCGGTGTAGTCGGAGATCGCGATGATCTTGGCGCCGTAGTTGGAGAGCGCGATGGCGGTTTCGCTGCCGACATTGCCGAAGCCCTGGATGACGGCGGTGGCCTTGTTGACCGGCAGCTTCATGTCCTCGAGGTACTTCTTCGTGAGGTAGGCGACGCCGGCGCCAGTGGCCTCGCGACGGCCCTGGGAGCCGCCGAGGGCGATGGGCTTGCCGGTGACGACCGCGGGCGAGAGGTAGCCAACGTGGGTGGAATACGTGTCCATCATCCAGCCCATGATCTTCTCATTGGTGCCGACATCGGGCGCCGGCACGTCGGTCTGCGGCCCGAGGAAGTTAACCATCTCCTGCATGTAGCGGCGGGAGAGGTGCTCGAGTTCGGACTCGGACAGCTTGGAGGGATTGACGATCACGCCGCCCTTGGCGCCGCCGTAGGGCAGACCGGCGAGGGAGCACTTCCAGCTCATCCACATGGCCAGCGCGGCGACCTCGCCAAGCGTGACGTCCTGGTGGAACCGGATGCCGCCCTTGGACGGACCGGTGGAGATGTTGTGCTGGACGCGGTATCCCTCGAAGACCGTGACACTTCCGTCGATTCGGCGCACCGGGATCGACACGGCCAGACAGCGCCGCGGATACTTCGTTCGGTCGCGGATCGCGTCCGGGAGATTGATCGCATCGGCGGCCTGGTCGAACTGGCGGCAGGCCATTTTGAAGACGTCCGAGTCGTAGAGACTGGAAACAATCGCTTTAGACATAGGGTAAGGGGTTTGAAGGGAACGAACTTGGTTGCCGCCGAGGTTGGGAAAAAGCCGCCGGTTTAGCAATTGGCATCGGGATCGAACCGGCGTTCAATGATCGGGACTAATCCCGCGAAACACGGTGCATGATAAATGGGCGCGCTGCTTAAAATAGGCCGGTGGTTCCTCGAAAAGACCGCCACCGCCGGGCTGATCCTCGGGCTGGCCCTCGCGGCGTCCGGCCTGTGGTTGTATCTGCAGGATAACGTGGACTTTGACGAATGGCGTCACGACGTCATCCGGACCCTCACGGGCGAGCGGGCCAAGGTGCAGTCCGCCCTTGATGACGTCCGGCAGCGCCTCCACCGGACCAACGACGCCATCGCGGCCGAGCAGGAGAAGATCCGGCAGACCGACCGGGTCATTGCCCAGCTCAAGGAGCTGGATAGCACCTGGGATCGCCTGACGGGCGATGCCCAGCAGAAGGCGAACCAGGAGCGGAGGCAGAAGCTGGAGCAGGCCAGGATTGACTCTCAGTCCAGGGTGGCCGCGCTGCAGCAGGAGGTGACGCGGATTGGCTGGGAACGCGACGGGCTGGAGATCGCGCTCGGCAAGGTCGACGCCCAGCTGAAGGCAATCGAGGCGAAGCGGTCGAAGGTGATGCACTACCTCGAGCGCGTCTGGCATCACCGCGTCGGGCGATTCACGGTGAAGTGGTGGGTCATCCTCGCGCTGGGCACCTATTTCCTCGGGCCCACGCTCGGCAAGCTGACGATGTATTTCGCGGTGGCCCCGCTCATTGCGCGCGGTCGGCCGGTTCAGCTGACACCAAACCTGCCCGAGATGCCCGGGGTGGGGCCGAGTGCGGTCTCGGCGGACGTGCCGCTGCTGCCGGGCGAGCGGCTGATCGCGCGCGAGAAATTCCTGCAGGCGTCGGACGAGGGCCTGGCGCGCCGGACCCGGTTCCTGCTCGACTGGCGGATGCCGTTCGCCAGCTGG